>MDLC01000012.1 GCA_001723645.1 Candidatus Endobugula sertula
AGTATGCCAATCGGGGTGCTGGAATTGACGGTGATCGGCCTTGCCGCTTGCGCGGAAATAGAGCCGTTAATACCAAAATCTAAATCCATAATGAGTTACCCTCTTTGTTGTAATGCAGTGTATAAACCCTGCGGACTGTAAGTGTGCGGTTGACTAAAACCTAATGCCTCGGCACAAAACTCTGAGCAAAAATATTTATCTTTGCTGTGACGTTTTAATGGCAAAAACTGTGATAGAAAAATGCCTTTAAAGTCGTACTGCAATCCCATCCTATCCACATAAAATGGTCGTAACTGTTCAATCAATAATTCTTTCGAGACATCAATCATTGTCCAGTTGCTTTTATTAAAGTGATCAGCTTTGATTCTCTTAGAGCGCACACCACCATCTCTACCGCTAGACGAAACCAAGCACACGTCACCCGTGCTTTCGGTAATGATGATCATCTCAACATGAGAATAGATTGAGCGTGTCCAGAAACGAATACACCAATCAATAAAGTTTCCTTTGCCTTTATAAAAAGCGACTTTGACTCTAACCATTTTCAGCCTCTTTTAATTCCTTGAGTTTTTGAGTGGCTTTTGCTTTTAACTCTTCCAGTAATTCGGCCAGTGTGTTTTCGTTGCGCTTGGATTGAATCGCCGGCAGCGCCGCCGATTGCATACCATCAATAACAGCAATAGCCGTATCTAGTCGGTCAGATTTTTCAATCTGTTTTTCGGCGAGTTCCAGTGGCGTTTCTCCATGGCCTCTTTCGTCACACTCGGCTTGCTGTATAGCAATGTCTTTTTCGCTTGCGGTGCCATTTATAATGCGCTCGGCGCGAGGCACTTTTTTAAGCCAGCCAGTCACTTCGTTAGCATCGGCATGGCCTGTCATGGCTGCACGAATCTCTGTAGCAAAGCGTTTAACTTCACCCATTGCGTTAGCTTTTAACTCGTCCAGTGTTTTTTCTATTTCCTCTATCACACCACCTTGATCAACCCACATCGCAACCATGTGAGAAAAACGGTTAGTGTCACCTTCGCAATATGGCACAGCCTCATCGTCGGGGTTGATGACAATCAAGCCATCACGTTTGATTACTTTTTTAATGTCCATGCTTATAGCTCCGCATCTAAATAAGGTAAATGGGAAAATCGCATTTGGGTTACATTGGTAATGTCTGCTGAGTTATATAAGCAAGTCATCGTTGCGTTATATCTGTTCAAAAAAGCAGGCAGAGATGTAAGTGTTGTTACAGTCCCGCCACTTTCACCATGCAAAGTAATTGCAGACGGTGGAATGCCAAGCATGACAGGTGTTGTTCGCATCCTTGGCATTTGCAAACCCGTTAATGCAATTTGTGCAACGGTTGAAGCGGCAGAGGTGGTCGAGTTGACAAGCCTACAACCGTGAACTGAATTAAAGTTAGGTTTAAAGCAATAGTATTCACAGAGCTTTTCTTCTTGCTGCTCAGTTCTAAATTCAAACTCTGTAGCAACACTGCCTTTTTCAACTTGCACTTGAGCTATATCAAAAGTGCCTGATTGATGACCTAGTGCATTAGTGCGCGGGTCAAAGTTTGAGCCTGCATCAAACCAAAACATAAGTGATAACGCACTATTGTTATCAGTTCCTAATGTCTTACCCTCAATAGAAGGAATGTTTGCAGTGAACGTAAATTTTTGCCATTCGGCTGTCAGTTCGTGTGTAGTTACACCGATAGAGCCGACACCAGACGAATGTGCGCCACCCGTGCCAA
The DNA here is from genome assembly GCA_001723645.1 of Candidatus Endobugula sertula. Lineage (GTDB taxonomy): Bacteria > Pseudomonadota > Gammaproteobacteria > Pseudomonadales > Cellvibrionaceae > Endobugula > Endobugula sertula. Next base: position 1,745 of record MDLC01000012.1, read on the forward strand.
AGATTTGTACAAATTCAGTCGCAATGCTTTTGTTTGAATCTGCCTTTGCCCAAAAAGAAACGGTCAGTGTTTCACCTGAAAAATTATGAACACCCTCTATTTTTTGTTCTTTAGCTACATAGCTTGATGCGATAGCGGCGCTGATTACTTCCGTTCGGCTGTAGTATTTAGGGTTGTTGGGTACATTGGTTTGGCCTAAAGCAAACGCTTGTTTTGAGTGTGTTTTAGCTGATGTAGAGTGACTATTTTCCCACCGATCATCTGAGCTATAACCTGAGTTGACCTGACTATCTCCGCGCACCCATCTATCAAAATTACCATTGATGATAAAATTTTTGTTTCTTTGGTTTTGCAGTGGCACATAGAGCGTATCAGCTTGTGCTTGTGTAAGCCTTCCATTTATCGCGGCATGAATAGGCGGCAACCATGTGTCGGTCATTTCCGATTCGGTAATATAATCACTGGCTTTAAAAATAACCTCACCCGCTTCACCTGTGACGGCTGTCTTTAAGGTCAACATGCCGCCGACACCTGTTGCCAATGCAATTTTGGGTGTGGGCGCACTAATCACTACTTGGTCGCTGGTATCGGTGATCTGTACCGCGTATAGATAACGGTTAAAATCTTCGGCCACGGGTAGTTCGATAACAAACGTCAAAACGCCATTGTCGTCGTAGTAACTGGTTTCAATTTCAGCACTGTAAAACACGGCCAGTTGATCGTCGGTAGCGTCATGCGCTTCGGCACCGATAAGCTGGTACTGTGTCGCCGTATTTTTTAAGGCGCTGTTAAGTACGTCCAGACCGTGATCGGTCGCTATGGCGGTTATAGCATCCACTGTATGGCTCCTGTGATGACCACTGGCGAATCACCAGTAAGAGTTAAAGAGGTGTTTAACGCGGGTTTAATCGCGCCTTGAACTTGGTGGTTAATATCCAGTTCGCTTTCGGGTAACTGAATATCAAAATTTACAAAACGGCTGCGGCCATTCTTGGCTTGGTTTGCCAGCTTACGAGCCAGTGTAAATTTATCGTGGTTGTAAACGGCTTCGGTGTCAGCTTTAAATTGCACCTTGGCATCAAACTCAAACGGGCGTTCATGCTCTATGACTTCGGCATTATCAAACACCACATCCAACGCCTTTTCGACGGCATACACCGTGCCTCTATAGCGGTGAATTTCCAGCGCGTTATTAATTAAGCGGCGTTGCTCTGGTACGGCCAAGCCGCTAATGTCCACACGCCATTCGGCAGCCAAAATAGGCAATAACTTTTCATCACAACTAAGCGGGTGAATGTCGATAGGTGTTAAGTCCATATCGAGTTGGTGCGTGGCTAAACTATCCAGCGCCAGTTCAATAGGCTTGGCATTAAGTGGGAGTAACGTATTCATCTATACACCCTCCGACTCGGCTTGGGTAAAGCTCAAGTTAAACGCCTCAATCACAATACGCTCACCTGTTTCGCATTTCACCGTTTGCGTGGGTGCAGTGGGCAGCGCGTCATAAACACCTGTGACTTTTAACTTAGTCATCACATCCGAAAATGGTAACGCTTGATGAATTTTAAACGTGCCTGCAAAGTTGTTTTCTATTTCGGATTGAGCTGCCTCTTGCGTGTTGATGTCTTCCAGCTCAATCGCCGCGTCAATCGTGACCAGTTTGGGCGTGGCAATTTTCACATGCACTTCGTCCGTGATAGGTCGTACTTTTTTGGCGCTTACTGCGTTAATGACTTGGTTTACCAGTTCGTCGGTGATGTCGTTATCGTATGAGGCGATATACACATCAATCACACCCTTTTCAGGGCTGACAGCTTTGGCATCATCAATAATGGCACTCACGCTTCTGGCGTGGTATTCGTAACTTTCTAATGAACCCGCTGTGCTGTAACCGTCAAGGCTGGCAAGAATGCGGTCTAAATACGGCTCGTCTTTTTCACCGTCCAAGCGTTCCACGTTGTAGCGATCATTGCCGATTAAGTCCAAGTTGTTACCCTTGGCAAAATGCAACAACAAACTTTTTAGCTTGTTATTAAACTCTTTGCGCAAGTGCAACTCGCGCCATGAATACGCCTCGGTAAGCAACATATACGGGTCAGATTCCAATGGCTGATAATCTGGCACCAAGCCATCTACAATCGTTAAAAGCTTGGCCAGTATTGCTTCAAAGGTTTTGACCTGTAACACATCGGCATTGGCAAGTTGGCTGGTACTAAGCATTTTCCAACTCCAAAAAGAATGTGTGCTGGCCTGTAGTTGCATCAATATTAAAATGCAGACGTTTAAAAATAACGCGAGGTTCCCAGCGGCTAATGGCTTCAAAGATATAGCGCGTGGCTTTCACTCGCCATTCGCTATTAAAGTCACGATCACGCAACAGATATAACAGGCTGCCAAACTCTGGACGCATAACCCGTTCACCTAATCGTGTCGTTAAAATGCGGCTGATACTTTCCAGAATAGACACGGCATAGTGACTATCATTGGCACTAGCTTGGTTCGCTTCCCCCACAAACACCACACCCGAAAGCGTCACCTCTTTAAAAGTGAGTTCGGGCAGTTGTAAGGGTTGTAACGCTGGTAGTGTCATAGGGTCTACTCGTCGCCTTGGTTATTGGCTTTGTTAGGCGGGTTGCAATCTACGCCGCCGCCATGATGATCGCCTGCATTTTGTTTATGAGTGTGATGAACCAAACTCACACCATCTATAATCACGTCGCCTGTAGCTGCAAAGATGTTGGCAGTTTGTGCAAACACGTTAATCATACCTACCGCATTCACCGGCAATACTTTTTCTTGCGTGTTGTACTCAACACGTGTGCCGTCTTCGTACTCGGTAATTTCTGTGTGACTGTTTGCACCGTCTGGCTCTTTACAATCCAGATTGAAAATACCGCGAATCACAAAACGATTAATAAAGATAGATACCTGTTCACCAACTCGGATAGGCGTATAGTGTTTTTTAAAACTATTGGCTTGCTGCAATACAGGCAGCCAATCCGTTTTACGCCCTAACACATCCACAATCGCCAGTGACTTATCGCCCTCGGCTTTCACTTCCGCAATCGTTCCTGTGTAAATCAGTGTTTGGTTGTCTCTCTCAGTCATGGCAAGCATTTTAATCACACTTTTTTTTATTGTTTCCCCACATGCGGCTATATGGAGTGAGCCTTAAAAAAAATCTTGAGAAAATTCTCATTACTGATTCATAGACCAATCAACCAGCCATAAACAGGTGGAGAAAATGTAAATGCAAAAGACATATATTTTGGAATTGTGCGAAGTCAACCCCTCAGAGAATGGGAAAACAAAAATTTCACCTATCGGCAAAGTGACTGGCCGTGATGGTCGAGTCTTTGAAATTGACGGACAGCGATTATTAAACCGCTTAAAAGAGGATGGTTTAAAAATCCCTCTGACTATCGGCCATGAGTATGAAGGCAAAGCAGGCGGTTGGTTTTATGACTTTGAAATTGAAGATGCTTTTATTCTTGCTCAACTTGACCTTAATAAGCTGGGCGCGGAGCTGATCGAAAACGATGAGTATAAGTACCTTAGCCCTGAATACTATGTTGATTATGACACAAACCAAGTGGAGCTTATGTCTGCGGTTAGTCTGGTCAACAAGCCCAATTTACTTAAAGAAGCCCTTAACCATACGGAGCCTGAAAACATGCCAGCACCTACCGACAACAACGATGTACAAAAACAGCTCCAAGAGCTGAAAGATCAAAACGCGAAGTTGACCGAGCAAAACAAAGCCTTGCTCGAACAAACCAGCATGAACAAAGTGGATAACGCGATTGCTAATAAGAAGTTAGCGCCTGCTAAACGTGACTACGCGTTGAAGCTTGAAGCTAATGCGCTTGATGACTTTTTGAAGCTGGAAGCGCAAACCTTCAACCCAACAGAAAACAACAGTCTTAATCCCGAATCTGACGATTCCGACAACGAAAACAATGAGGTGTTTGATCAACTCGGTTTGTAAAAACTGAGCTAAGTATTACCACTTAACACACCACCGTTAAAAAAACCGATAGGAACCTATTATGGATTACACATTAGAGAACATCAAAACTCTTGACCGAGGCGTCAACAAACTATTTTCTTCTGCAATAGATGATAGTAGCAACAAAGAGTACGAAGAAATTGCCACTGTTGTTACCAGTAAGGCTCGTATTCAAAGCTACGCATGGCTAGGCGATATTCCTAGCATGAAGGAATGGGTTGACGAACGACAAAAAGCCAAACTTGAAGACTACAAATATGATATTGAAAAGAAAGATTGGGAAACGTCTTTCTATGTCACTCGTGATGATTTCATGTTTGATGGTTTGGGGATTGTTGCAACCAAAGTCGAAACGCTCAACCATGCCGTTAATGATCATTACAACGAAATTGTTGGCGAGTTGATTACCGCTAACGGTGACTGCTTTGACGGCCAACCATTCTTTGGTGAGCATGAGCTTGGTGAGTTCGTTTATAACAATACCAGTGGCTACAAGCTGACTAAAGATAACTTCTTTGCAGTGGCAAGAAAAATGAAAGGCATTAAAAAAACTAACGGTAAGACGATGCGCGTCAAACAAACTTTGGTTTTACATGCTTTAGATTTAGAGCAGCAAGCAGACGTTATCTTTAAAAGTGCATTGGTGGATGGTTCAACTAACGAATCATACGGCAAGGTTAAAACTAAGGTAATGGACGATATGGCACCAGGGACTTGGTGTGTGATAGATAACTCGCGCCCCGTTAAGCCGTTTATTCTACAGATCACCAAAAAAGCCGAAAAGGTTGACCGCCTGACTCAAAACCCATTGGAAGGCAAGAAAATCTATTACGGTATCGACACCATGGATAACGCAGGTTATGGCTTCTGGCAACTTGCCCATTTCTGTGATGGCTCTGGCTCAGAAGATGCCAGTGCGCCTGTCGAAGCACCCGCAGAATAATCGACGATAACCCATGACCCAAGACGCACTTAAAGAACGCCTTAGTAAACGTGCTAAGGCGTTTATTTCTACCCCTGAACTGGTTGACGATGGCAATTTAACCATAGCCGTCAACGAAGCAATAGAACTGGCTGGCGAGGAATCACCCTTGCCCGTACTAACAGACATTGCTTTTTATCGCTTCTTGTTGCTGGTGGAAACCAACGGGATAGATGAGGTGCATCTTAAGGCGTACAAAGTCGCCCTCAACCAAATTACTGACCCCGCATCGCCCAACGCTAAAACGAAAGCCAAGGCGAAGCCGCGAGACAATCAGTATTTATAACAGGAGTGTTTATGTCTACTAATCTATCGTTTTTATTATTTTTTGTTGGCTTACTATTTTTATTTCTGGATTTGTATGCCAATAAGCGCTGGCAGTTTTTAGGCTTTACGTTGCCCATTACTCCATGGTGGCAGCGGCTAAAAAAAGTTGGCTGGACGTTGATTGTTATTGTGGTTGCAAACTTCGTTTTTTTATTTGCCGTTGCAGGCTATGCACTGAGTAAGTTGTAACAATGACGATTGCTATTGATCAAGCCGAGGCGGTCATACTCGCCATACTTCCTGAGTTGGTTTTGCTTGAGGGCAAGGTCAATAGCAAGGGTGAATATTTACTCTTTGATTCTCTCATCATCAATAACGCGCACATTGGCGATATTGATTATGTGTTTAAGTTATACATTGCGATCAACTCACGGACGAATGATCGCCGCTTGGCTTATGAGTCAATCGACGAAGCATTGACCGCATTGGTCGAAGACTGGGAAGTCAACCAAAAAGTGGAGATAGGCCGCAGCAAGCCATATTCCATTCAAGGTTTAATCGTTTATGAAATTCCATTAACCGTAAAGGGGTTTGATCATGTGGAAACTATTTAGTGGTGTCTTGAATACCTTAGTGGGTGAACCCATCAAACAATGGCAACGCCGTAAGACGTTAAAAGCTGAACAACAATATGAGCTGGCAAAGTTAGACGGCAAGGCGCGTATTGCTAAAGCTACTGCCTTAGCGGAAATGGCAAAGCAAGGCCAGCAAAATGATTTTGACCTTGACATGATGGCAACCAAGAACATGGAGAAGTCGTGGAAAGATGAATTGATTTTGTGCATCTTTTTATTGCCGATTGTGTTGGCATTTATTCCTGATATGCAACCGCATGTACTCAATGGCTTTGCCGCCATTGAAAAAATGCCGCATTGGTATGTGGCGATTGTGATTGGCATGGTGGTTGTGATTTACGGAATGCGTGGATTATTAAAAGCTTACTTGACGCGAGGCAAGTTGCCATTGTCATTTCCGAGCAAGACAGTGCCAAAAAAGCCACAAGCACAAGACACACAAGTCACAACTCAAACACAAACAACGAGTCAAACAGGCGTTAGAAAACGCACTAGCTAAAAAGGTTAACCATGACAACCAGTATTAAAGAAGTGTCAGAAAAAGTGATTTCCACATTGTTGATTGCGGCCATCCTGTTTTTGTTTAACTCCATTAATGGACTCAATAAAAGCGTGAATGATTTAAGCCAACAGTTGGCCGTGATGCAATCGCGCACTGAGTTACGCGAAGAGAGCCGCGAACGTGATCGACAGATTATTGATAAAACCGTGGCGATTGTTAATAGCTTGTCTAAACGAGTGGACAAGCTGGAATGGGATGCTAATAAAAAAGGCCAGACACATTAATGAGTAATCACGACCTTGCTAAGTCTCTCTATGTTAATGATGGTAAAAGCGTTACTGATATTGCGGCGGCGCTGGGCGTTTCGCGCACCACTATTTATGCCTACAAAAACAAAGACCTTGCCAACGGTGTTGACTGGGACGAACTGCGTTTTTTAAAGGCCACTGATAGCAGAGATGCACAGCGCAACGAAGAGGACTTTTTGGCGCTGTTGATTCATAACTTTGAGCAAGCACTGGAAAAGCTCAATGACTGCGACCCAGCCGAGCAAGTTGCCACACTGAGCAAGTATGCAGGCATCTACTACAAAATCAAAAGCCAGCGGGATAACCCCAAGGTGACTAAAGCGGATGTAGCCAAAAAGGTATTGCAGCGATTAAGTGAGTTGGCACTGGATAAAGAAGCTAGCACTGTCATTGATTTTTTAAGCAAGAACGCTGACCAGATTGTAAAAGCCGCGCTTGAAGCATAGCGCTGATTGATAACAAGGGTGGTAGCCGTTGTAACGGTTGTAGCACCCGCCAGTAGGTGGAACAATGAACAAACAGGAGAGAGAAGCCCTATCCAGCTATTTGAAGAGTCTGCCACGGCTAGCCGATAAAAACCGTGATGAGCGTGTACAAAAGGCGCTCAGTGATGATGGTTTCTGGTACTTCATTCAAACCTACTTCCCCCACCATATTGACAAGGCAGAGGTTGAAACATCGGCCTTTCGTCGATTCATCCATGACAATCTGTATAAGCTCACCAAGAAGCATAAAAAGCTGTCTTTCACCGCCTACCGTGGGGGCGCTAAAACCACGACCATTTCGCAATTATTCACTTTCTGGGAATTGGTGCGCAAGCATATACGCTACGGGGTAATTGTCACAGCCACTTATGATCTGGCCGAAGACATTTTTTTTCTCTTCAAAACTGAGTTTGAAGACAATGAAAACCTGATTGCTGACTTTAAAATTGAGCGCCCTGGTATATGGCGTAACGATGAGCTACAGCTCAGAATTGACGGCCACGACTGCAAGATCACAGGCTTTGGTGCTGGCGGCAAAATCCGTGGCACCAAGTTCCTAAGCTGGCGACCCGACTATCTGATTATTGATGATCTTGAAGATGATGAGGGTGTGGAAAGTAAACACCAGCGAAACAAGTTATACCGCTGGTTTAACCGCTCTATTATGAAGCTACCCGCCCGTAAGAAACCGTACACATTGATCGCGGTAGGTACGGTGTTGCATAACGACGGCTTTATGAAGCGCTTAGAAGAACGCCGCGACTTTGAGAGCCGCAACTTTCCGCTGGTGCTGCAATTTCCTGATGACCCTGACGACCCCGATAGCATTGAGGGTTTGGTATTAGATGACCCTGAGATCGACGGTGTTGAGATCATGGAGGAATACCGAGACGACAAAGATTCATTTATGTCGGAGTATCAAGGTGTCGCGATTGCTAAAGAGGGCTTGACCTTTGAGGATTATGTCTTAGTTGACAGGCTGCCCAAATGTGAGATTTACAGTATTGGTCTTGACCCATCCATGGGCAAAAAGAAAGGCGACTATTTTGGTATCGCTACTCTGGGTAAAAAAGGCGATAAATTCTACGCTTCGGTCAAGGGGTATCGGCTCAGTCCCACCAAGTTAATTCCTCGCATTATCGCGCAATATAAGCGCTACGACAAAATGGCGAATGCCACTTTAGCGGTTGAAACAGTGGCCTTTCAGGAGTTCTTCAAGGATGTGTTAAAGCGAGACGCTAAAAAGGAAGGGGTCAATATTGCTGTTAAAGAGCTGCGCAACACAGCCCCTAAAGATTTACGCATTGAAAGCATAGCGCCATTGGTGAATGACGGCACCATCCAAATAGATAGCACTAACCACTTGTTGATTGAAGAGTTGGATAGTCACCCTAATGCTGCCCATGACGACTTGCTGGACGCCCTAGAAATGGCTTACCGCATCTTTAGGCGTGGCAATAAGGTTGATCATAAAAAGGCCGCAAAAAAGGTCAAAAAGCGTGGATTTGAGAAGTTTAAGAAGAAATACACTTAACGCGGCCAGCGCTATAGCGTTTAAAAATGCCGTAATGCCGTTTAACAGCGTTTAAAAATTTAAAGACGATAAATGACATTAACCCCAATAAAACGCCCGTGACGGGCTTGTATGGACGATGCTATGACAGAGACAAACAATAAAACCCCGTGGTGGTCACTTGGTGGCAGACTTGGCGGCAAAGCGGCCAATAATGCGGTGGGTGATGCCGACAACGACAGCGCGGAAAAATTGACCAAGAAAAAGGGGATTACCCTATCCCTGAGTGATAAACACGAACCCTTTGGCAGTATCAGTATTGACCGCATTAAAACCATACTGGAAGAGGAAGATTTTGGCGAGTTGCAAAGTCTATTCTTTTACATGATGCGGGATTTAAAAGTGGCCTCGGCAGTCTTTTCTCGTCGAGAGCCGTTGCTGGCTCTGGACTATAAAATCACTACGGAAAATAAAGACTTTGCCGAGTGGTTAGAGGGGGAAGATGTAGACCTTGAGGAGTTGATTAACCTGCTGTCATTCTCTGTTTATTATGGCGTATCGCTAATAGATGTCACCTACGATGCAGTGGCTGGCGTATCTACCCCGACTTTGTTGGCGCCTAATTTCGAGTTAATCTCGCCACGCTTTTTATATGCTCATAAAGATAAAACCCTGAAAAAGACCATTGATCATTTGTATATCAAGCAGGATGGTAAAAAGCGGTTTATTAGTAAGCTTGATCCTAACTATGCGGTTTTTCATAAACACGCGGTTGATATTGGCGAGATTACCGACTTTAGCTTGGCCTCAAAATTGGTGTGGTACTTTAGCTTAAAGCATATAGCGCTGGCGCATAACCTCCAATACTTTGATGCGGTAGCAACACCGCCATTAATCGCCAAAACATCGGGCGAGGAAGATGATGTGATCGAGGCGCTATACCAGCTTAAATCGGCCAGCGTGGGTGTGTTTGGTGAAGACGATGTGATTGAGTATCTGAACGTCAGTAATAAAGCCGAGTTTCTCAAGTTTATTGAATATATCGACAGCCAGATTACCACGACGATTTTAGGTAATACGCTATCTACAGGTGATGGCAAAACAGGCAGTTATTCCCAAAGTAAAACCCACGAAAACCGTCAAACTGAAAAATTGAGATTTGATGCCAAGCTCATCGCTAAAACAATAACCTCTTTTTTAAGGGGCTTGGAGCGATTGAATTTTGCCAACCCGACAAAGACTAAATTTAAGTTTGACCTCAAGGAAGATGAAGACTTAGAAAAGCTGTCAAGGGTAGTGAAAAACCTGAGCGATAGTGGCTATGATCTTGAAGAGGAAGGTATAGAGGACACCTTCGGCTTTAAGATCGTTGGCAAGAAAACACCCACAGACAAGCCGACTACCGAGCAGGCCAACAACTCCTACAACTCTGACAACCCTGCGCCCCAGCGAGTGGTTGAGCATAATGCCACCAGCCCACAGGATGCTCCCGAAGATAAGCCTCCAGCGGTAAAGCCTAACGATACACTGGATAGTAAAACCGTGGATACCGAAGCGTTGGAAAACACCCTATTAAACAGCGTTCAAACGGCCTTAGAAGGGGCTGCAAATTATGAGGAGGCATACGACCTGTTGTTGGAGCAATATACCGACTTCGATATTAACGAACTGGAACAAGCCCTGTTTGCAGCTATTGGCAATGCCACGCTGTTAGCGGATGTCGAACCACGTTAAGGGGTAGTAAAAACCATGGCGGTTAATTTTGATTTTACCCTTGCCCCGAAAGATGCCATAGATTATCTGGACGGCAAGGGCTATCAACTCAGTTACAACTATGACGAACTGGCGGGCGAAATACACCACCAAGTCTTTACCGTTGCCAAAGTGACGCGCTTGGACTTGCTGCAAGATATTCATTCGTCATTAGTTGCCGCTCAAAAAAGCGGTGTTCGGTTTGAAGACTGGCTGGAAAACATCAAACCCAATTTGCAAAAAAAAGGCTGGTGGGGTGAAAAAGAGATTATCGACAAGCGTACTGGTGAAGTGCGTACTGTGCGCATTGGCTCCCGCCGATTAAAGCATATTTTTAGAACCAATATGCGAGTGGCGCATAGCGTGCAGCGTTACAAAAAAATGCGTGCTTTAACCAAGGCGGTTTACTGGCGTTATATCTCGGCGTTAAAGCCAACGACCCGTGACGACCATAGCCGCTTGCACGGCACCACCCTACACAGAGATGACCCGTTCTGGCATACCAATTACCCGCCCAATGATCACGGCTGCCTGTGTAAAGTTCGTGCCTACACCGAAAAGGAATTGGCCGCCCGTAAGATCACGGTTGACCCACAAGCCCCCAAAGATATTGCACACCCCGATTGGGCTTATGATGTGGGTGCAGGTTCGCGGGTCAGTGCCTTAAATAAAATGGAGCTGGGCAAAGGTTTAAAAACCATTAAGCGCAATAAGGCGTTGGATAAACTCACCAGTGAAGCATTAACCGCACGCTTTTATCAAAAGGCTGGCGGCAATGATCAAGGCTTTTTAATTGATAAAGTGGGCGACCCGATCTGGCTAGGTCAAGATGTGGTGCGCCATGTATCCAGCAAGCGCCAGCGGGTATATCTGGACGAGCTGGCAAGTACCATCGCTGAACCTGATGAAATTATTGTGCGTGCCGAGCCGTTAGCGAATGGCGATACCCAAATAGTTAAAACCCTATTGCGGTATGTAGCCGACCAACAAGGTAAGCCGCAAGCAGTGAGTGCAGCGTTTACTTATGCCAAGGATAAAACCTTAGTGATCGGCTTGGATGTGGTCAGTGGTTATGGGGCTATCGAGCAGCAACGCACAGGCAAATTGATCTACCAGCGAGAGGCTAAGTAATGGAAGCCGCAGGCCATCATAATATTGATGAAATTTTAAAGCAGATTGCGCAGATTGAGGCGAGAGCCGACGACCTGCGCCCCGTATTCGATGAGATAGCCAACCACCTGTATAACCTTACCGAAGAGGCGCTGGAAAGTGAAACCAGCCCAGACGGGACACCATGGGAGCCATTAAGCCCCATAACGATTGAGCGCAAAGGTCATGACCGAATGCTGGAAGATCAGCGCGATCTACGCGAAAGCATTGGCTATGACAGCGACCACGAACCGGCCACCGTTGGCGTTAATGCGTTATCGAAAACAGGCTACCCATACCCCGCTGTACAGCAGGAAGGCACCGAGAATGGGCATGTGCCAGCACGTCCTTATTTCCCATTCGATGAGGATGGCGACCTAATGGATGTGGGGCGCGATGGCATAATAGATTTTGTGGTTGATCACTTTGCTCACGATTAGCTCGTGTGGGGTGGTGAACAATGGATGTTGTCTCTAGTGTGAATGGCTAGCGCCTCCATGGCCCCCATTAGCACCTCGCGTTTCACATCATCCATTTTGCTAACGATGCGCTCAAGCTCTGAAAAGATGCTTTCTTTTTCCTTGGGTATGTCGCAGACATTGTGAACAAGGCAGTTAAGATCAACATTTAAGATAAGCGAAAAGGCAACGATTTCTGGTAATGATGGGATGGTTAAGCCCCTCTCAATACGGCTGATGCGGTGACGGGTCATGTCGCACGGCAGGTCATCGGGTAGCTCTTCGCCTAGCTTATTGACCTGCTCGGCAAATTTTACCTGACTTAATTTACATTTTTTGCGATAAAACGCGACTCTTTCACCAAGTTGTTGCATAAGCTAAAAGTGCGCAGCCAGCTACGCATTTTGTCGCCCCAATCCCCAAAAGTGACACATTAAATCACAAAAAGTGCGCGCTCAGTGCGCACAAAAATTGAGGCGTTTTTTTAATAAAAAAATGTTCTATAAATGCTATTGATAGAACAATGCCTTATCAGTAGCCTACACGCGCATTGCAAAATTTGATTCATAAGGAGTAACCATGCAAAAGGCACCTGTAGCTGATAATAAAAAGTATAGCAGTAAAGTGGTTAATTGCTGTGCCGCTATTGAAACACTAGACAAGACCTGTAACACGCTGCACTTTTTATCTGATGCTTTGGTTTGTTGGGATACCACAGTAGTAGAGTTTAGCGAAAATAGCGCCCATCAAATAGGAGCGCTTTTATTCAATACACAGAAAGAATTGCAAGCGCTTAGAGATACTATTTGTGATGATGAAAGTGTGGGGGAGCTATTGGAGTGTGAAGAGGTTTAGATGTGAAGGGGTTGGGAATGGCCGCAACCATTCCCTTTAGTAAAGGTTAAAAAGGTATTTGGTCAACTTCGGTAAAATCAATATCGCGTTTCTCGGCGGTTGCCACATGAGCCAATATATAAAACTTGCCTCCATTTTCTCGCGTGAGTCTTTTGCACTCTGCAACAGCAGAGCCATAATTTGGGTGTTTGAAGGTTGGGGTGTTTGAATGGCTGCCCTCTCTCCAAACTAGGTAAAATTGCGGTTGTGCCATTGCTTGTGTCATTTGATATTCTCCTGTATTGGGGTTGTTAGCGGTAAGGCAAACACCTTGGTAGACCCGTTACCAAAGTGAGGGTGTGTAATCGTTTTAATGCTGTATGGCTGGTATTTGAATAATAGGCGCTTGCTATAGTCGTCCAGCTTTGGGTAGCCTCTGGTAATTTCTATCACATCATATTCGCGGTCTTCTAAACGCTTGCGCCAGTAGTCGTTGTACAGGCGGTATTCTTCGGTTTTAAATCCTGCTTTTATTGCGTCAAAGTATTCGGCTTTTACTGCAAGGGTTAATTTTTTCATCGTTTTATAGTCCCAATTCTTCACGCATTTTTTGTAATCGGTCTGCGTTCTGTTCTTTGCTCAGTGTCACGCCATCTTTATCGGGTAGAGCCAGTGGTTTTATTTCTGGCAAGTTGGCACCGTTAGCCAGTTGGTGGCATAGCTCCGCGTAAATCTTTTTAAAGATCGGGTATGTGGTGCGTTCTGAATTGTTGCTTAGAAAAAACCAATCCGCTTTTTGCCCTGCGTAGTAAACGGCGGGATGGCTCCATGGATAGTTACGTCTTGGTGTCGTAGAGCGGCAGGCTTCCATATAAGCACTACGCACATCGGGCAAGGTGTTCTGGCCTATCTCGTCACAGCGGCGGGATATTTGGCTAATAGTGGGCAGATAATCGGACTGGCCGACATGCTGGTGAACGGCTTGCAATATAGTGCTGGCGGGATGGGCTTTTAGCATTTCCAGCCATAAGCGCTTGGCCGAGTTAAGCGCGTCAATCTCACCAAAGGCGCTAAAGTATTGGTTGTGGTAGTTGATGCGTAACACTTCAAAAGATTGGTTAATGGCTTCAATGCGTTGTTGTGGATTGTCTTGCATTATGGTTTCTCCAACGAGGTATCGGCGCTGTGTTCAATCGCTGGCGCTTCACTGGTGGAAGTGTCAACCAAGCCTGTTGCCCAAGAGCAATCGGTTAAGCTCTCCTGTAGCGGTATATCGCGTGTTCTGCGTGGTTGCTGTTGCTTGGCGGCATCTTGCACCATGAGCTTATGTAGTCGGGCAAAGTGCTTGCGAAGTTTGGCTGGCGATAGAATATTGGTTTGCCAAAAGTCGTCTTGGTTAGCCCAGCGAAACACGCTACCGATTTCGGCGGCGGGTCGTTTGTCGATCAAGCGCATTTTGCGCAAGGTATCTGCCCAGCTCTCAAAGTTTGGCGTATCGGCATAAGGGATAACCGCCACAATTCTTTCGTGCATCTTCTCGGCACAGGCAAGATCAAAGGCCGTATATTTAAACGTGCTACGACCTTTTTTAGTGGTGATAATTTCTGTGTTGTCGATCATTTAAGATACCATTCGCCATCGGGTCTAAAGTAAACGTTAGAGTCAACGCGCTCAGATACTTCGTTAAATTTATCTATGGTCGCTTTGCCGAGATTTACATCTAATTTCATGGCGGTAATATCTAAGTAGGTTTGAATATCGGCCAGCTCTTTTGCGATAGATTCCCGCGCCTCATCAATAGAGAAGTCGCCACGATCAACTTTCTTGAGAATGTTTGCCAGCTCGCCGAGTTCGCCAACGGTAGCTTGAACCCAGTGTGCGTGCGTCCAATTCTCTTCGCACTTTTTAAACTTGCTGGTGGATAAGCGCTTTGTGTTGGCTTCTCTCAATGCGTTAAAAGATAATCCGTCTGTCGTGTATCCCATGGTGTGCCTCCAAGATTAATAATGGTTTGGTTGAACAACCGTTACAACTCTGACAACTGTTGGCGGTTGCGGGTGTAGTAAATGGCTAATATGACCCATGTGGCATTGCCAGCTACCAAGAACACACCAGCGGCAAAGCTAAACCATTGGCCAAGCATGGGATAATAAAAAAGGTTCCAAAGACCAAAAGCAGTAAAAAATAAAAGTGTCGGCCAATACACGCCTTTGATCTGTTTGGCTTGGTACAGGTGCCATGCGTTAGCCCATGTGAAGCCTCCACCAATCAACTCAAAAAGGCTATTGATTAAGTCGGGGGTCACAGTGCAGCACCTTTTAATTGATAGGTATAAACGCCGCCAGACTTTTTACTTTGCCAGTAAATGCCGTCGAATTTATCCAGCCAAGATCGGGCGGTCTTGTCGTCTTTCTTGCGGCCTACCGCTTCCAGCAATGCGGTTTTGTTAATGTCTTGCTCATCCTCTATAGCGGCTCTGACTTCCTGCACAAATTCTTCCTGCTCATTGCTCATGGTGGCCTTGGCAACATCAATTTCGTTGAGTCTTAATGTGTCGGCATCAATGGCAAAGGCTTTGTCGTTAATTGAGGCACGTTCTTTTTTAACGGACAGGTGCAAGCGCAATTCGCCATCGTCGCTATCCAGTTTTTGCAACTGGTACATATTATCTATGGAGTTGCGAATATTGTTAGAGCCTTGATAGTTCTTTCCGTCTTTGTTGGAGTGGTGCAAAATAATAATGGTGGCTCCCGCTTCGCGTAGATTCATTAGCTGGGTCATAGTCTCCATTGCTTGACCGTCGTGGTTAATGTTGGCGAAGTTGCGCAAGCTATCAATCACAAAAACACAGTTTTCATACGCCTTGCTAACGGCTTGGCTACTGAGTTGTGCGAGTAATTCTTGCGGTTGCAATTCACACTTTGATCGCTGGATGTAATGCAGGTTGTTGTATTGCGAAACCAGCAAGTTATTAATATTGCGTTCTTTAAGAACACTTAAGGGATTATCAAAATCCAGATAAATAAGATTTTGGCCGATAGAGGCGCAGTATTTGGCAAGGCTAAAACCAAGCCAGCTTTTACCGTTGCCACCATCGGCATAAATTAAAGTGATCAATCTTTTTGCCAAAAATTCAGGCAATAAAAATTCAGTGTTTTCGTTAAAGTCAGGCGTGTTCAGCTTGGCTTCGGTTAAAAATTCAAGGGTTGAATTAATCATTAAATATATCCTTCTGGTTGGTATGACGTTTTTTTAGGATTCGGTTTACTTCTTCATCGGTGTATTTCGCATTCACTTCCCATGTTGCGTCATGTTTAACGCCCTCAATGGTTTGAAATGTATAGCCGCAGTCTTCGCACTTTCTAAAGCGTTCAACAACATGGCTTTTTTCTGTGCCGATGACTTTGGTGTGTTCGCTAGTGCAATTAGGACACCACATAGTCTTATGCCTTTTTCATTCGCTTAATGGCATTGATAATGCCAGTCGCTTGTTGCTTGGTAAGTGCATCTAATCTAATCAGTGTTAGGTTTGTGTTTTTATTCACAAAGTTCATTAAGGCGCGTTTGCTTTTATCACGGGCTTTGAGTTCCCAGCCTTTTTCTATAAAGTCTATTTGTGCCTTGGTGACTCGCTCGACGGGGTTGGCTCGTTTTCCATTTAAAAAGTCCAGCAATATAATTAACTGGTTTATGGTTAGGTCTGCGGCTGATCGCTTGCCAAAACTTTGTTGCAACATATCGCGGTAGTCCTTTTCATTTTCTGCATAAAAGCTCACGTAACTATCGGCCAAGTGTATTTTGGTTAATAGGCTTTTGCGAAAATTGCGTTGTTTGGGTGTTAGTTTTTGCACTTAGTTGTTAGCCATAATTATTTTTTAAAAGGGAGTTTAAAAGTTGATTAAATACTCTTTACAGAATGCGCCTTGATAAAGCCCATTGTGTAAAAAGGCACACGGCTAGGGGGCAACCAAGCCGCGTGCAAGGCGCTGCGTTATTTTCCGCTCCATCGTGCGCGCTTTTCTCTCACGTCAACATGAGTAAAACTGTTATAGCTTCCTAGTCCTAGCGTGTTCGGGTAACAACTATCTATGTAGCAGTAGACTTCGCTGGGCGGCGTGTCTTTGACTTGAATGTCGGCAGCAATACCTAGTCTGTGTTTGCTTTTTACAGAACCGCCTACTGCACGGTTGTGCTCATAACAACGACAGGCCGAAGTGATAGTGACGGGCTTATCAAAATGCACCCGCACTTTTTCCAGCAACATGAGTAATTGCATATCCACAGCGGCAAAACCACAGCCGCATCCACAGGCAAACTCTTCACGTTTAAAGTAACGGCTGATATGTTGTTTGGTCATGCTGACACCTCTTTGCTTTTAAGTAGTTTGTGCTTGGCTTCGTTGGTGAGTGATAAGAAGCAATAAAACGTAATGGATAACCGTTTATATAAATCATGCTTGCTAAAAATCTCTCCCCAACGTTCTATGTCTTGATCGCTGTGCATAAGCTCACCTATTGCTTGTCTTCAATTTCCAGTTCGTAAGGCGAGATAGAAAAATCCTCGCCCACACTGGAAATACTGATGCCGCTAATTTGTGCCGCCGCGTCTTTTTCTTTCAGTAAGGCTTCCTTGTCAATATCTTCGCTAGTGCGAATAAAGCGTTGCAAGCCGAGATTTTTTAGCGCCTGAATAATTTTAGATTTGCCACGCAAGCTGACTTTGGGTGGGCGTGATCGCCAGTTGATTTCACCTGTTGCCAGCTTAACGGTTTTGGTTTTGTTGCCATCGGTCAAGTCTTCGCGGTTGACTTCTGCCCAGCTTTGAATGCTGGCAATAAGTTGCTCCACTTCGTCTTTAATCGGTGCGGCTTCATTTTCAAAGCGATGTTTAACATCGGCAATCTCATCGTTCATGGCCGTTTCAATGCGCAAAATTTTACGGCGCTTGTTGCCCAGCTCTTTGATAAGATCGGCGGCATCGTCTTCATTTTGGGCGGCTAAGTATTCGTGTGTGCGAGTAGTGCCGCGTAGTTTTTGGGTGCTCATAGTGGTTTCCTTCTTAGGTTGTTAAAAAGTGTGGTTAATGAATTAATCTAAGATGACAGTTTGTGCCGCCATTGAAATGTGTTGCGCGTTTAACTCTTCGCTGGCTAACTGGCTAAGGCGCTGTGCTTTTTTGAAGATATTAAAACTGCGGCGTATGTCGTCGGTGTAGCGTTTGATGTGGCTGCCAAATTCACCAAATAAATTTTGGCGGTCATCGTCACCCAAGCCGCGCATTTCCCACTTGTTGTTGACGCGGGAATACAGTTGCAATAATTCACCGTTACGGCCTTTCATATTTTGGATTAATGCGTAAGTGCCGATTAAGGCAACGGGAACACCGCTAAAATCGTGAATGCGGCGTATTGCTTCAAGGCTTTTAGTGGTTAGGTTTTCTGCTTCATCAATTAATAAAACGCGCTCACTTTTTTTGAAGATTTTTACAATTTCTTTGATTAAGGTAAAAATAGAACCTTGAGCATCACGCTTGCCTAGCCCTTCCAGAATGGAGAGTAATAATTCTTTAACGCTCATCATGGGCATAGTTTCAACCAGTACGGCTTCGGGGTGCTTGCTTACCCATTCTTTAATGGCAACGGTTTTGCCTGTACCTGCTTTACCAAAGATCACGCCCATTTCCTGATTGATGACAATTTCAGAGCAAGTGCTGTCTATCATTGCCAAGTCAACCGTTGGCATGACTTCAAAGTTTTCGTGACTGCCAGCTTGTTCGTGGTAGTTTTCAATATAGGTGTTGATCTTTTTTTCCAATGCTTCAACATCGCCAGTATATTTGCCGCGCATGTATTGACTGATTGCGCTGCCGCTAACACTGATAGATCGTGCGATGCTGGCTTGTGATAAATCGTATTGTGCGATGAATTTTTTTAAGTCAGTCATAATGGTTTCCTGTTCTTGATGAATGTGTAAAGAATTTTTAAATACTTTGGTTTTTAGTAAATGCTTTGCCATTTTCTATTTATGGATAATTGAAGTTTTCTGAACCTCTCTCTTGCTGTTTTGTCGTCCAGTTTTGCAATGCGAGTTCTTTTAAATTCGTAAACCTCACAAATTAATTTTCCATCCATGAAAACATGCAAAAAGTCGCCATTGGATTCGTCAACAATTTGCACCTCATCGCCTACCATAAGGTGTTCCCAAAGTTCATAAGAGCCGTATATAGCGCCGTTGTAATAAATCCCGCTTTTAGTTACTTTGCGTTCTATGGTTGGTGTTTTTTGTAATGCTTCGCCCATAATAAAAGCCCTCGGTATTATTGATTTTGTTAAGACGCTCTACCGCCTGAGATTAATTTCATGTATTCCCGTTGAGGGTCGAAGCCTGTTTTTTCTTGTTGTTTTTTATCGTGCTTTTTCGCTTCGGTGGCTTTGGCCTCAAGGTCTAAAAATTCATCGCGCATAGCATTCTGGTAGTCGTTAAATGCTTTCTGCGCTTTCTTGGTGGTGCTTTTAACGTCTTTAACCACGCGCTGTTTGTAGGCTTTTTTGCTGGCTTTGATTTCTTCAACGGTAAGTTCTTCGGGTAGCGTTCTTTTGTCGTTGATTTCGCAAATAAACTGATCGTTCTGGTAAAGAAATAATTGGCTAGAGTTATCAATATTTTCGATAACTTGTACGGTGTCGCCGATTTGAATGTGTTGCCACATTTCTAATGACAAGTAGTGCGTATTGCGGTGGCGTATGCCTTCGCTAGAGACTTTTTTCTGTGAGCGTTTGCCTAATAAGCGATAAGCATTGGTTAGCTCATCGGCACTGGCTGGCGTGTGCTGCTCGTATTTATCCGCGTGTTTGTGAGCTAAGAAATTATCAATCCAGTTTTCCAGCTCCCACCACCACATAAAATCTGCTTTAACGTTGGTGGCAACGCCTGATAGCTTCTCTAATTTTGTGCTGGCTTGCGCTTCTATTTTTTGGCGCTGGCTGACGTTGTGACCAATAAAGCCCGGCAAGGCTTCAAATTCTGGCGAGTGTTGTAGCGATCTAAACGAGCGCTCTATTTTTCCTTTTTCATCGCCACGCGCTTTACCTGTAGCAATATAATCAATGCCTAAATCGGCAATCACACTTTGCAAATGGTCAGATACATAGTCTGCGCCGTTATCGCCTTTGATGATTTCTGTTTTACCTAGTATGGATAGTGCTTTGAAAAGCAGGCGCACGTTGGCGTAAGAGTTGGAGCTTTCAAATAGGCCGCATACTGACGCGCCTGTAAAGTTATCTATCACCCGTATTAGTTGCGCACGTACAAGGTGGTATTCTTCGGTAGCTTCTTTTTTGCTGTAGTTTCTGATGCCCTCTTTGACGGGTACTTTTGCCATAATATCTAATGGTGTGGCATCGACTTCCCATTGCTGGTTGGGGTATTCCCAGCTACGGCCAAAGCTAGGCTCGGCATACACAAAAGCATCTTGACCAAGGCGTAAATAATCCCTGACTAACTGGCGCGTGTTGATAAGGTGCTTTACTGCGCGGTTAAAGGCAGACTCGCTAATGTCAGACGTAGGATTTTTGTAGTTGATTGATAGACCATGACGTGTTGCGTATAGGTGGCAATAAAAGCTGTATATGCTGGTATTGTGCATATCGCCAGCCCCTAAAATCGCTTGCTGTACCAGCTCCAAGTCGGCTTTAAAGGCTTTGCCGCCTCGTTTGTCTTCAAGTCCTGCACGGCCTTTTTCTTTAAAGGCTTTAGACTAGCGTTTTATTTTTGCCTCAAGGCTTGAGGCTTTACCGCTAGAGCCGTGCGCCATAATCAAGGCTTGTGCAATGTGGCTTAGTGGGTGCTTGGATGTGTGATAAAAGCTAACCAGCGCTTGTTTTTCATCGGTGGTGAACTTGTTTAAATCGGCTATAACAGGCAGTTCAAGAGGGTTTAAAGCCACGTTATTGTTGACGCGGCGCTTAGGTTTGGCGCTATTCTTGGCTACTTGTGTGTAGGCATATACGAGGCCACGGCCACCTATGCCGTTTACCTCTTCAAACAAAAAGCATTTGTCGTTGTGAGTTATCGTATTGCTGCCTTTTTGCTTGGCGGCTTTAGTTAAACGGCGTATGTGTCGAACGCTAATGCCTAACTTTTTGCTAGCTAATTTGCTGTCGATAGAGTCGTTTTGAGAAAATTCTGTCATTTTGACAGCTCCTGATTGCGATATTGTGGTAAATCGCTGGCTTGAGAGATGTACCCATGACGGATAAGTGCGTCTACGCAGGGCTGACTTTTGTATCTACCCGACAGAACGGTGTGCAAGCTATGGTATTTCAAGTCGTTTTTTCGACAAAAGTGGGTTGTTGTTCCCCAGTCTTCTCTAATTTGCTCTGTAATAGTCATAATCTGATAGAATCCACAGGTGTTTGTATTCGCAGAAAAAGATATTATTCACAAAATGACAGAATATCAAGAGGAATTAACAAATTGAGCGAAATAAATTCTATTATCGAGAGAATGAAGCAGGTTACAGACTGCCGAACTGACACGCAGCTTGCCGAATATCTTGAGTTAAGAAGCAATAGCGCCATTAGTACATGGAAGGCTAGGGACAGGGTTCCGTATGCGGAATGCCATAAAATAGCCAATGAGGTTAATGTAGATTTGGGGTGGTTAATAACTGGTAAGCAATCAGGGGAGTCTATATTTCCTAACCCTATTGTGGGTCATGTAGTTAAACCAACTGCTGGGGCAGACTTAGTGCAAATTCCACAATATGAGGCAGACTTGTCGGCTGGGGTTGGTGCTTATCCTGCCGACCATGAGCTTGCTATAGGCTCTCGGCCATTTTCCGCTGAGTGGCTAAAGAAAAAAGGGTTAAAGCCAGCAAATTTAAAATTGTTGCGCGTTCTCGGTGACTCAATGGAGCCATTGCTTAAAGATAAAGATATGGTAATGATAGATACAAGTAGGACAACGCCCACAGAGGTCATGCCGTTTGCTATTCGTTTGGACGGTGAGTTATTTGTCAAAAGTATCCAGCGACAGGGTGGTGGGAATTTGTTGCTTGTGAGCAAAAATAGCACTTATCGAGACATAGTGATTGATAGTAACCACCCGCCCGACAGCTTTTCAGTGATTGGAGCTGTCGTTTGGCACGCGCATAGCTGGGTTTAATTAAAACGCCGACAACCGTTACAACTCTTACAATTGCAAAAAAGGATAAATATTATGAATGATGCAAGCGAGACAAAGCCTACAAATTGGCCGCTTATGGCGGGTATTTTTCTAGTGCCTTTTATTTTTTCTTGGTTCACTCTAAAGTCGGGCTATTCAGCTAAAAGCAAGCTCTTTGCCTTTGGGTGGATGCTTATTGTTTTGGTGCTTGCCACAATAGACAGCTCCACCAATACTGCCACCGTCACTGCCACGCAAAGCGTTTCCTCTAGCCCTGATAGGCTGGATATAAGTCAAGCTCAGGAATATATAATACTTGAAAGAAGAAGCTACCCCACGCCGCCAGATAAATTAGGGCTGCAAATATTTATATATGCCCCGACAGCCAATACTTTTGATCAAAGAGCGCATACGGTGATCAAGGCGGCTTATGATCTTCTTGAGTCTGACGGGCTATATGAAGTGGTTGTTCGGCTGTCTGCGCTACCAAGCATGGAGCCTAAATATATTCAGGCTGGTCGAGCAAAGTACACCCCACACAAAAAGAATACTTGGGGGACTGAGGAAGAGTATGTATGGGAAGTTGATGCAAGCAAACACAGTGTAGTCGATGGGCAGCTTGAAGAAGATGGCAAGTTTTACTCGCTTGATATGATGTTTGCTAGCAGCTACTTAAAAAAATAATTTGTGTCCTTGGTGTACTCTTGGTGTTTGGCTGCATCAAGAGGTGCAGTTTAAGTGGTTGATATATATGTATTTTTTTATGTCCTTGGTTGTGTCCTTGCTATGTCCTTGGTCTGTTTATTTTGTGGTTTTTCGGAATTTTGGATTTTACAACCTCTTTAAAAACAAGCACTTATAGTTACAATATCGTAAGGGTATGTTTTAAACGAAAAGATTGGTACATTTTGTACGCGGATTTACACATAACAGTAAAGGGTTTCTTCACCAGGCTGTCCCTGGCCTGCATAGGCAAATAAACGGCTGACTGCTGGCACATAACTGACGGGTCCACCTGTCGGTACTGGTAACTCGGTATACTCTACTGTGTAGTTCGAACCGTCAGGTAAATGAATCTCGTTAATCAATCTGTTTTTGTTGTGAGTGTAACTAAACCCAATATCCCCCGTGTTGGGTGCGTTAGGTGTTGCAATCAGCGACAGTTTCTGTTGACTAACTGCTAGGTGTGTTTCGTAGTGACTGCCATCAACCTTATCAGCCTGAACGACCCGATAACCGCCATGCATTGAAACCTCAATACGGTTAACCTCATTACTGCGACTGCTGATGCGTGTTAATTCACCGCTTTGTTCATCGTAGCTAAAATCCAGGCATTCCCCATAGGCATTGCACTGTTGTGTGAGCCAACCCCGATTGTTCAGGTATTCTATGAGGCCACTTTTGTGGGTAATCTCAAACAACATGCCTGGCCGTGAGGAATATTGGATACGAATATTTTTCAATTTTTGATATTGTAGCTGCGGGTTTCCATCTATAAATTCGACCCGATGTTTGACGCTATTACTCAGTATCAGTTGTTGGCTGGTGTTGTCATAACGTGATAGGTTAAACGACCAACCGATACCCAGGCCATGAGGATCGAGTGTGTCCAGGCTGTTATATCGCAGTGCTAGGATGAAATGTGGGCCTCGTTGCGGTTCAGCGGTCACGCCACCTAGCTCGTACTGATAATTTAGGCCACCTGTACGTGAATCGACATGTAGGGAACCCGGTGAGTGGTAATGGTGGGCTTTGGAGGTGATCTGACTATGGCCTAATACAGCAGCAGATGCGCTTACCAACACGAGAATCAATAATCTTTGTATATACCAAGGTGCTAACATAAGTAATGGCTCCGGTTTGTTTACTTCCGTGGATTGGAAGTTACCCCCCTCATTCCCCTATCACTGAATACATCCATCATTCTCATGGATACATGATGGCGTTTGTGCCATAACTGATATTGAGTATGGCCGAATAGGTGGTGATTAGGTTGTCATACTTTTGAATAACGGTGGTCAATCATTAGGGCTTGTTGACGTTTCTCGTTAAACGGTTGAAATAAAAAATAAACCCGTATTACTTATTTTTCCAAAAACAACAACACGAATTTGTTATATTCCGATTCATATTCAGTCATGAACGCTGATTGATATTACGCGTGATCATGCGTGAAGAAAATATTTATAGCGAGAAAAATATTCACAGTCATTATTGCAATAATATTCATTGCGTCTGAGTCCGAAGATATAGATTTTAGATGCTAATAGCGCCACTATATCGATTGTTGACGTCAGTAATAACAATCATACTTCACTGCTTTACTCATAGTAAAAAGTATCATAAAAATATGAATATTTCTTTGAAATATTTGTTAAATGCTCTTCATAAAATGAAAAAATTTATAATCAATTTCAAAATTACTCTAGCAGGCGGTTAATTTTATATAAATAGGATGTAAACCGATATGTTCACAATGCGAGTGAAAGTTAGTTTGACATTTACTTCGCTTATCTGTTCTGATCATTTTTATTTTAAACGGAAACTTATCAATGGCATCATTGATAAAATCCATAGCATTAAGCTTGGTTATGTTTTTCAGAGACATGAATCGCTGTCATTTTTGTTGCATCATCAATGGCTGCATATGACGGCGGATTTTGCTGCCTGTTTTCCCCTAATTAAAGGTTTAGCTGTCGATGATGTCTCGGTGTTTTTTTTCATAGACTTCTATGCCTTTTACTTGTTTTTTATACAAATACCTTTAACCCGCTTCGCCCGTTAGCTACTTCACTGGTGAGATATCATCATTTCACGGCTACCTAAACTTTGGCGACTTTGCTCAAATAGTGCCTTCATACGGCGATGTAAGTGCAGTGTATTGGCGTCAATTATCGCCTTAAGCCCCTTGCACCAGCCATAGTAATGCTTAGGCAAGTTAAGTATTTTTTCTTCAATGATAGGGAAAACCTGAAAAGAAGGGGATTCAAGGCATAGTTTGGATGATATTAGAGTGAACAGACTCTAATAGTTGGCAATAAACGTCGTATTAAACTATATATAGCATATCTATGATAGTTAAATTAACCGTTTAGAAGGTGAACCAATGAATGCGTCTGACTTATTTGTGCAAGCGTTAGAAAATGAAGGGGTTGAAATAATTTACGGCGTTCCGGGAGAGGAGAATCTGGACTTTCTTGAGGCCATGCGTACGTCTAATATCGAACTGGTGCTTACTCGCCATGAACAAAGCGCAGCGTTTATGGCAGCGACTTATGGTCGCTTAACGGGTAAAGTAGGTGTTTGTTTAGCGACGTTAGGGCCTGGTGCTACCAACCTTGTTACTGGAGCCGCTTATGCACAGTTAGGTGGTTTTCCTATGATGATGATTACTGGCCAAAAGCCTATTAAGAAGAGTAAACAAGGACAATTTCAAATTGTCGATATTGTCGACATGATGAAGCCGATAACAAAATATACTCGCCAAATAGTCAATGTCAATATGATTCCGTCTATGGTGCGAGAGTCATTTCGTTTAGCGCAAGAAGAACGCCCTGGGGCGGTCCATTTGGAACTACCTGAAGATATTGCTGCGGAAGAAGTCAATGCCAAAACTATCCCTATTTTTGAAATTAGTCGACGCCGTTATCCTCATGCTGACCGTGCGATTTTGGATGAGGCGGCGGAAATGATTAAATCTGCTAAGCATCCACTATTACTGATCGGTGCTGGCGCCAATCGTGCGCGTATTTGGGAAGCGTTATCTAACTTTGTGACAGATACTGATATTCCCTTTGTGAATACTCAGATGGGGAAGGGGGTTATTTGTGGTCATAGTGAAAAATACCTAGGTACGGCAGCACTTTCTGACTCTGATTATGTGCACTACGCCATTGATAAAGCCGATTTGATTATTAATGTAGGCCATGATGTTGTTGAAAAACCCCCGTTTTTTATGGAACATGGAGGTGTTAAAGTGATTCATGTGAATTTTAAAACGGCTATCGTTGATAATGTCTATTTCCCACAAATAGAAGTAGTGGGTGATATTGCAACGTCTATGGCGCGCCTCGCAAATCGTGTCGGTAAAACAGGGAACTATGATTTTAGCTACTTTATGAAAGTGCGTGATCATGTGATAGAACAAATCAGCAAAAATAATGACGTTGATAGTTTCCCTATGAAGCCCCAACGATTTGTGGCCGATGTGAGAAAGGCGATGCCAGAGGACGGCATTATTGCCCTGGATAATGGTGTTTATAAAGTGTGGTTTGCTCGCCACTACCGTACAACACAACCGAATACAGTGTTGCTGGATAATGCATTGGCTACTATGGGGGCAGGTTTGCCGTCAGCTATGGAAGCAGCACGACTTTACCCTAGTCGACGAGTGATGGCTATTTGTGGTGATGGTGGATTTATGATGAATAGTCAAGAGATGGAAACGGCAATACGCCTTAGCCTGAACCTCGTGGTCTTAATTTTAAATGACAGCTCTTATGGCATGATTCGTTGGAAACAATATGGCATGGGATTTGAGGACTATGCTCTGGAGTTTAACAACCCGGACTTTGTCATGTATGCCAACAGCTATGGTGCTAAAGGTCATCGTGTTGAAAGTGCTGAGAGCTTTGTTCCTTTGATTAATCAGTGTTTTGATGAAGGTGGTGTTCACCTTATCGACTTGCCGGTTGATTATTCCGAAAACACCAAAGTGCTGATTGATGAACTGAAAAATAAAGATGGGTCATTATGACGGCTAATGATCCAAAGTATTTAAATAGTATCACTGGGCTTCTTATTCATGGTTATCTCTTTCCATTCAGTGTTGAAATATACACTCCACCTAAAAAATGAGGGCTTAATCTTATCTTTTTGATTGCTATCCGCATTAATAGGCGCTTTTGCTGAATGGATATGATGGTGTTTTTTTATTATGAATGACAGCAGATGTTTCTTTTTTGAGAATGGTTCTACCATCTGCTTGATTTTGGTGTCTTTATTGGGAGGACGTTTATCGCTAGAGCATAGAAGTACTCTATTTAAAGTAAGTCCAAACAGGGCAATGATCCGATGATTTATCCATGGCTCGAATTTCGTAATTAATACCTGCACTTTTACACTTATCCATGAGCGTTTGGGTTGCTAAAATCAAATCGATACGCAAGCCTCGTTTAGGTGCCTGTTCAAATCCTCGGCTTCGGTAATCAAACCAGCTAAACAGGTCTTTATTATCGGGATAAATATGGCGATAGCTATCTTGTAGCCCCCAGCTATACAACGCATCTAACCATTCCCTCTCTATAGGTAGGAAGCTACATTTGCCTGTCTTAAGCCATCGCTTACGGTTGTTTTCTCCAATACCAATATCATCATCAGTAGGAGAGACATTCATATCACCCATAACAATTACCTGCTCATCAGGGCTGTGATTTTTTTTCAAATATATATTTAAATCTTTGTAATATTTTTCCTTGTTGGGGAATTTAGTGGGATGATCCTTATTTTCACCTTGCGGAAAATAACCATTAACTACTGTAACCTCTCCACCAAAGGGGGAAGCAAAACGACCCGCAATAAAACGTTTTTGAGACTCTTCTGTATCTGTCTCGTAACCTTTCTGTACTGACAAAAAAGGATGGCGGGAAAGCAGAGCAACACCATAGTGTGTCTTTTGTCCATGGAATTCAACGTAGTAACCTAATTTTTGGATAGCAGCTATCGGGAAGTCGTCATCAGTTACCTTGGTTTCTTGTAAACCAATGAAATCCGGTTGGTGATTTTGAATAACAGCGTCCAGTTGGTGCAATCGTTGACGGATACTATTTACATTAAATGAAACCGCTTTAATCATAATTATTGTGGTTCTGGTAGAGTTAGTAATTAGTTAAAAAAGATTATTTATTTAAGGCGTTTTTGCTACACGCCCTGAAGGTTGCAGCAATAAATCCACAAAATCTTTTAAGATATAACCAGCTTCCTTAAGAATCGCATCATCTTTGATATCGATGGTTGTGGTACCCGCATTGGCTGAGCGTTCTTCACTTTTCTTCTTTTCATATTCAGTTAATTCCTCAAATGTTTTGAAGATTGTTTGACCTTTTGCTTTACGCCGTTTGTTTTCAATACTTAAAGATTTTTTTTCAATATCTGCTTTTTCTTCAAGACGTTTTTCTTCTTTTAAGTGAACTAACTTTTTTGAATTGGTTGAATTTATCAGCGCTTTTCTTTCATTTATATAAATAAAATCGGGATTACTATTGACACGTTTTTTATGCAACTGTGATAGGGTACTGATAAATTTGTCCAGCGATAAATAGTTACCATGTCTCACTGGAAAAGTTTTACTCCAGGGAAGAGCTGTATCGTAACTGCTTTCACCTACTTCGCTAACATCAATAATTTCTGGCATGGCTATATCAGGGATGACGCCTCTATGCTGGGTGCTTTCTCCTGAAACACGATAAAATTTAGACTCTGTCATTTTCAGTTCCCCTTGACTTTTTAATGGAGTTAACGTCTGTACGGTACCTTTCCCGAAAGATTGGGAACCAACAATTAAACCGCGATTGTAATCTTGAATAGCACCCGCAAAAATTTCAGAGGCCGATGCACTTAGACGATTAATTAAAATGACTAAAGGTCCACGGTAGTAGGCATTGTTTTGTGAAACATTACTAGACTTTTGGCCACCATCCTTACCAATTTGTACGACAGGTCCTTTATCAATAAACAAATCAGTGACTGATGTCGCTTCGTAAAGAGAACCTCCGCCATTATCTCTTAAATCGACAACAATACCATCAACTCCCTCTAACTGAAGTTCATTGAGCAAACGATTAACATCTTTAGTTGTACTGCGGTAATTAGGATCGCGCTTGCGGAAAGCCTCGAAGTCAAGATAGAAGGCCGGAATATCAATAACCCCAACTTTAAATGGCTTATTTTGGTTTGTCAGTGTAATGACTGCTTTTTGTGCAGCCTGGTCTTCCAATTTTACCTTGTCACGTTTAATACGGACCACTTTGTATGCAGAGCTATCTGCACTGCCTGATGGTAAAACCTGTAGCTGAACAATCGAATCTTTAGGGCCTCGTATCAGATTTACCACCTCATCAAGATGCCAACCCACCACATTCACAATTTCGTCATCACCCTGACCAACACCAGTAATACGATCAGCAGGCTTTAATTCACCTTGCTTATCAGCGGGGCCTGCTGTGACCAATCGCACCACCTTGGTATATTCATCTTCTGTTTGTAAAACAGCACCAATTCCCTCTAGAGACAGTGACATATTAATAGAAAAGTTTTCTGATGTCCTTGGTGAAAAATAACTGGTGTGTGGATCATATAATTCAGTAAATGAATTAATATAAATCTCATAGATATTTTCTGCATTATTTTTTTGGATTCGATCTAGCTGGTTCTGATAACGCTTAATGAGATTTTTACGACTTTTATCGGGGTTTTCTCCAGACAGTTTCTGATTAAGAAAGTATGCTTTAATGCGTTTACGCCATTGATCATCTGCGTCTTTTATTGTTTGAGGCCACAAAGCCTCATCGCTATCAATTAGCAGTGTTTCGTCAATGGTGAAGTCAACAGAGAGTGGAGTTCTTTCTAGCGAATTGATCACCTGTGTTAAACGCTCATCCATACGCTGTTTAAGGCGGTCATAGATAAAGAAGCCTGTTGTGTTAAGGCCTTTTTTTAGCTCATCATCCAATCTATGTTTGAAATGGCTAAATTCATTAATATCAGATTGAATAAAAAACGATTTGTTTGGATCCAAGCGCTGAATATAATTGTCTAAAAAGCGCTCTGATAGCTGATCATCTACATCCAAATCAACAAAATGTCTCCTATTCAACGCAGATAATATCTCGCGTGTTGCTTGCCTTTGGCTTGGAGTACTACTTAGAGATTTTGAATTGAGTGCATAAGTCGGTGCTGTTATATCTATTATTGAGCATAAAAGGTAAGCTTGGACGACCCCGAAAAACATGGTTCTGACAGACATAAAGTTACTTCATTATTAAGAGTTCGTAGATAGTAAATATAACATATATAATAGTATAGTATGCTGGTTACCCATGCGGAATATCAATTTCTCCAGTTGAGCTCTTACATGGCAGGGTTATTTTTTCATCCATATAGAAATAAACAACCAATTTTTATGTTTTACATTAGAAAAAATTTTTAACTACATGATAAGTATGGATTTATTCCTTTTTATTGTTAGTCCGATGACACCGTGGTTAAACCCAATATCATACATCACGCTTTTCTTGAACACTTTCTATAAGTTGCTCGTTTTATACCGAGCCTATTAATAGCATTGATCAACCTGTCGGTCAGGCATTGTTAATGCATGTTTATCAGCATAATATTGATTGGATGGTATTGGAGGCGTTTACCTCCATTGAATGCATACTACTTTTAGTACCTCTAGTTCTGGCTCATTACAAATGACATCATAGGCGGTAATAGCAATAAAGTCAGTGATGTTATTATGCCAATAAGTGGTACCCAAGCAGCCACTTGGAACCCTTGGTGACTTTCCTTTCGTTTGATAATGAGTAAAGCACTATTAATTAACAAAAAGAGGCATAAAATAATGGTGCTGGTTAGTTTGGCCAGTTGCGACAGAGGTAGCCATAAGGCAAATAATAAAATTAATAGGCTAATAAAAACAGTGGCTACTATAGGGGTTTGCGTTTTCGGATGTATTGTAGCCAAAAATGACCAACGTTCTGATTCACGAGTGAGACCATAAACTACTCGTGGCGCCATTAACAATTGTACTATCGCACCATTAATAATGGCGATAAGACTAATCAGGCTCATGACCCATGCCGGTAGCCAAGTTGACGATGATACTAAGGTCTTTAATGGTGCCTTGCTACTAGCCAGAATATCTATTGGTACGGCAACCACTGATACGGTAGCTATTAATAAATAAATAATCGTTGATGCGACGATGGCAATATAATGGCTTTAGGGAGTGTAGTAGATGCCTCTTCGACTTCTTCTGCCATATTCACCATATCTTCAAAACCAATGAATGCATAAAAAGCGAGCAATGTTGCTCCGATTATACCAGACCATGAAAAATCGATGAGGCCGTGTGCCCATCGTTGCCAATGTGCGGTGACGGTTAACTCATTGGTAGAGACCACAATAACCAGTAATAAACCCAATAATTCTAATAAGGTCACAGCGACGGCAAAGCCAACCGATTGTTTAACACCGCTACAGGCCAGCAAACACATGAATACTATTGTTGTAGTAATAATGATATATTCGATACCACCAAACAGGTCTATAAAGTAGCCACTAAAACCCTTTAATAAAGTCGCAGCAGACACTAGGCCTGTCAATACAACAGACCAGCCTACCAGTTGTGTTAACCATGCTTTTTGGAAAGCTTTTTCAATATATGCCGCTTCACCTGCACTCCGTGGGTAACGGCCAACCAACTCCGCATAAGATAGCCCAGTGAAGCCGGCTATCACCGCGGCTGTTACGAATGCCAATGGGGACCAAGCACCCGCTTCTGCGGTAATTTCACCAATGAGTACATAAATACCAGCACCCACTATCGTTCCCAAGCCATAAAAAACCATGGCGATAAGGGATAGAGTACGTTTTAAAGTGGGGTTATTTGTGTGCATGTGGGACACTCTTAATTCATCATAGTCCATGTTGACAGAACAGTGCGCATTCAATAAGTGTCAATAGGCTCTGGTTTTAACGCTTGTTTGAAAATAGGCTTTCCACCAACGAATAGTCAGTGGAACGGATATGTTAAGTAAAAAGCAAGTTATCATTAATGTGTAGAATGCATTGACAGAAATAAGTTGGGTCTGTACATAGGCTATGTCCATAACGACAAAAGCCAACTCGGCGCGACCAAGCATACCAAAACCAATCATCCAACTCTCTGACCAACTAAACTTGCCAGTATATTTTGCGGCCAGTAAGGCCGATAATATTTGTCCAACAAACAAGCCTATAAATAATATAAGGGCGTAAGGCAGGACTTGTAGAATAATATCGCCGTCAAAAAGTAATTTGTTACCCAGCACGACAAAAAAGACCGGGCCAATCCAGGAAAAGGCAATGTTATCTACCATTTTCAGTGTTTGTTCGAAGTGGATATCTTTTGGTGTTGTGTGGTCTGAAGCGCTTTGATCGAAGTATTCTTTACGAATGATTAAACCTGCTATATATGCACCAATAGCGGGGTGCAAACCAAAATAGTGAGCCAATAGAGCAACTAACACAGCAATAAGTAGTAAAGCCAACATAGTGTGTTTTCCACGTTTGTTTGTTAGTACTTGCTGTAAACTGAATTGGCCAATAATAGGAATATTTTTTATCCAACCTTTACTGATAGGAAATAAGATGGCTCCTATAAAACTGACGAATAAAAAAAATAGAGTAGCCTTGGCTGCAATTAATAATATATCATCTATTTTGAGTGAGGCTTGTGCTGTGGCAATGGGCATTAAGGTGGCCAATAGAGCTAATGAGGCTATATTATCCAATACGGCTGAGGTCATAATGCCCGTAGCGGCAGGGCTCTTATTCAGACCTTCGGTTTTTAGTGAAGCCATAGTGAGTGATACGGTAGTCGATGTCATGGCCAGACCACAGAGAAGTGCTATATGAAAGTTGTCCCACAACCATAGGCTAAAACTATACGCTATACTGAAGGGGGCTATAGCACCAAAAAAAGCGATCCCCCAGCTACGTTTAATACTGCTTAAAAAATTGCTTGTTTCTTCTTCAAACCCCAAGGAGAACATAATCGTAATAATGCCCAGTTCTGCAAAACCAGTAATAAAAGTGGGCATTTCAATGGGTAACAAACCTATATTGGTTAATAAGGAACCAAAAAATAAATACCAAAGCACAGGGGTTAAACGAGTTTTTTCCGATAATATGGAGGCCAGAAATACACTCAGCCAAATAATGGCAAGAATTTCAATATCATGCATTAGGTCTTTATCCATGGCTGTGTTTTTTATAATAAATGCCAGTTTATCACACATCATTTAATTAATGTTGACCTGTATCAAATAGCAAATGACCTCAATCGTTCATAGTTGGCACTCCATTATAACAGGAGAATATTATGAACAATATAACCTCTCTTACCTCTTTCTTCGGTTGGTGTTCTTTGTTGAATATAGCGGTGTTATTATTTTCTGCCTTGTGTCTTGCGTTATTTCGCAACACTATAAAGAAGGCTCACTCAAGGTTTTTCAATGTTTCAGATACGAAGCTTGATATTCTTTATTTTAAATACTTGGCTTATTACAAAATTAGCCTATTGATATTTAATCTAATACCCTATATTGCGCTTAAATTGATGGCGTCCTCATAGGAGTATCATTTGATCAGATATGCAACATGGTATCATTAAGGAGAAAGAAGTGTGAACATAAAAAAACATGGTTTATCTATTGGTATTGAAAGAATTAATGATAGGTTTTTTCTTACTTTTAAAGTTGTTGGTAAGCTTACTCATAAAGATTACGAAATAATTACCCCTATGGTTGATTCTGCTCTGGGGGAAGTTAGAGAGGCAAAAGTCAACGTATTGATCGACGTTACCGAAATGGAAGGGTGGGAGTTAAGAGCTGCTTGGGACGATTTCAAGTTGGGACTAAAACATGGGGGAGAGTTTAAAAAAATCGCTATTTATGGCAATAAAAACTGGCAAAAAATGACAGCAAAAGTTGGATCATGGTTTATTTCCGGTGAAATAAAATACTTTGATACTTTTGATCAAGCGATGGATTGGCTCAATAGACTAACACTGGATATTCCCAACAATAAATAACGGAAGCTGCTATGGAGCTAATTAGCTATAAAATATTACTCAGCCAATTTTAACTTTGTAGCCATTGTGACCAGTTCTGCCAGGGATTTAGCCTGTGTTTTTTTCATAACATGGGCGCGGTGAATGTCAACCGTGCGCTGGCTGATTCCTATTTTATAAGCAATCACCTTGCTGGCGTCACCGATTATCATTTTCTCCATAACCTCTCTCTCTCGTGGAGTTAGAGAGTGGAAGCATTTTTGGAGTTGAGATATATTTTCTTCTTTGTCTCGTTGTTGTCGATCTTTTTTAAGAGCCAATTCAATTTTTTTTAGTAGCTCATTATCTTTAAAAGGCTTCTGAATGAAGTCTTCAGCTCCATTTTTAATCGCATTGACTACCATAGGCACATCACCATGGCCGGTGATGAAAATAATAGGAAGAAAGTATTGCTGTCGGTTTAGATGTTGTTGCAATTCAAGCCCCGACATAACAGGCATACGGATATCCAATAATAAACAACCAGATTGATCTGGGGTGTAGCTATTGATAAACGCTTGCGCACTAGTAAAGGTTTCCACATGTAGATTCTCTGATACCATCAGCATTCGCAATGAATCCAATATAGCGACTTCATCATCAACAATAAATACAGTTTGCTGTGTAGCATCAGTCATATATTTGCCTCAGTTAATGAAATGAATCGGTAGGGTGAAATAGAATTCCGTTCCTTCCTTATTATTAATATTGACATCTAATTCACCACCATGTGCTGTTAATATAGATCGGCAAATAGCGAGACCCATGCCCATGCCATCATTTTTGGTTGTAAAAAAAGGATTAAATATCTCACTTTTCTCTGCGCTCGGGATGCCTGGACCATTATCGATCACTTCAACACGAAGTACGTGACTCTCGACTACCGTACGAATTATGATTTTTTTGTTTTTTGTTTGTGTCTCATGATGATGCTTCATTGCATCTGCTGCATTTCTAATAAGATTAAGCAGAACTTGTTGTATTTGAATGGTATCCAGCTCTACATCAGGCATAGGGGTAAAAAATTGGGTTTCTATGGTGATATCTTTTATTTTGGAATCCATATGGGTGAGTTCAATAGTTTCCAGTATCAGAATGTTGATATTTGTGCGTTGATAGACTTGCTGCTGTCTTGTGATTATTGAACGCAGTCGGCGGATAATTTTTCCAGCGCGTTGAGCTTGTTCATTAATTTGCATCAGTGCATGTGAAAGATCGTTGGTATTCTTAAGTGTATTATTGAGTAGCCGATTACTTGCTTGTGCATAGGTTGCAATAGCGGTGAGAGGCTGATTTAATTCATGAGCAATACCTGTGGCCATTTCACCCATCACATTAAGTCTGTCCATATGTGCGATTCGATGGCGAATTTCCTGTAGTTCTTGATCACGTAGTCGTAGTTTTTCTTCTGCATCTTTTCGTTCGCTAATATCTCGAATAATCCCAGTAAAACTATGTTCATTTTCTATTTTGGTTTCAGAAACCGAAAGTTCCATTGGGAATATGGTTCCATCTTTACGTAAACCCAAAACTTCCCTGTCTATACCAATAATTTTTTTATCCCCTGTTTTTAGATAATGTTTAATGTACTGATCATGCTGTTCCCTATCGGGGGTGGGCATCAATAGGTTGATACTCTTTCCCAAGACTTCCTTTGTTGTATAACCAAACATGGTTTCAGCTGATTTATTGAAGGTAAGTACTTTTCCTTGAGGACAAATTCTTATAATAGCTTCTACAGCATTGTCCAACACAACCTGTGCGTTAGCTGTCACACGTTGTAAAGCAATGTCTACACTATGCTTACTTAAGGTTAATTGCGCGATATCAAAGCCAACCAAGAAAATACCATTCATTGATGGTTTATTATCAAAATGTGGCAATGAATACCAAATAAATCTATGCTCTTTATGAGTGCTGGTAATAATAGGATATGGCTGGTGTTTTAACTGGTGGGTTTTATTATCGAATAATTTTTGAAAGGCTAGTAGAGCGTTTTGGCAAGTATGGTCTGGAACACAGGTCTTGAACCAGTTTTTTCCCAGCAAATGGGTAGATGGAAAATTAAATAACGAAGGTGGGTGAGCTTCTATTTGCTTTACGATACCCTCGCGGTCAAGTAATAATAATATAGTATTCAATGAATGGCTGAGTTCATTGGCACATGGGGCGATAGAGTTATTTTCCACATGCATAAACCTCTACTGATACAGGTTAAACCACTTGCAAAAGAGCCATCATATAATAATCTTCCAATTTAAATCAAGTGATTAGCCTTTTTATCGCTTTTTCTGCTTTATCAGAGATCTTTGTACACGATCATTTTTCTGCAGTGATAGGGACACTCATTGATAGCACATAATTTTTTTATCATCGAATTTCATCAAAAACAAGGTTATGGACAAAATGCTAAAATTATCAATGAGTTAGAGGACATTCAGATTCACCTGTTCTGGCACGAGAAGCTATTAAACCGTTTGATACGAATGATTCTAAACATCATTGTTATGAAAATCGTTAATCTTGCTTGTGCTTTTGATGGTAGCAATATAAAAGAGTTGTGGGGCTATTGGCGTTTGCGGCGATCTTTTAGTGAATGTGACATTAGTGATACACAAATTGTCAGTGTATTGTTTGTTTTATTCGTAAAGACTCAGTTTTATATTGACTTAAAACAATGGCAGACGGAGGGGCATATTAATCGGGAAGTGATCATGAATTGAACTTGGATTTGTCGTGTACAAAGGTACGGGATGGGGAATGGTTTGGTTTGTCAATGATATTTTTAATTGATGTTATTAACCTTTGTTCAGAAAATGGTTTTTCAATAAGATCAATTGCACCTGTTTGCATGACTTTAACAGCCATTTTGGTATTGCAGTAAGTCGATAAAAAGATAGTAGGAGGAGGAACTGATAACGACTGATATATATCTAAACCACAGTAAGGTTTTAAATTAAGTTCAATTAAAAGGCAGAGTGGGGGGGTCTTATCTATTGATTGTTGTAACTCATGTATATGTTTAAAAAAATCGAGCTGTATATTGATGTGAGATAGCAGCAACGACATACTATCGTAAACAGAGTGATCATCATCCATCAGGTAAATAGTGGTGCTTTTTTTCTTTTTCATAAGCTTATTTGTAAATCATATATCCATATACCCATATTAAAACCCATACTTAGTGTAGTGTAAATAATAGGGCTAGTTAAATAAGTAAATATACCTACTTATTGTAGGGCCACTAGATAGATATACCTAGGTACAAGTACCAGTAGATATTTCAGAAAAATACCGTTTAAATGTGCAGCTCGTGTTATCAAGACAAACAGGCCAGATGTCGGTACATGAAGCGAGTACATGAACTTGATGCTCGTGGCACTGATCACTCAATACACGATGTTATGAAGGCAGTGGTCGTTTATCGTTCTGGTTATAGGGTAGGTTTAAGATGGGCAACTCACTCGCCTGATTTTGTCAATTTTATATAGAAAATATTGCAGCATAGTAAATATATCAGTTATAACTCATTGTTGAAGAGGAATATTTATATGTCTAATAACAACGATATTATAAAATTTGGAAAAATTAGAAATAGCTGTAAATATTGTCTTGCATCACATCACTGTTTATCGGCTAATTTATGTGATGAAGATTTAACAACATTTAATACGATGACTAGACGTCGTAAACCTTTACAACGTGGTGAATATTTATTTAAAGGGGATGATAAATTTCATTCAATCTATATTGTTCATTCCGGTTCAGTGAAGACCTTTGTTGAGACTCGTGATGGAGAACAACAAATTACTGGGTTTTATTTTCCAGGTGATTTATTAGGTGTTGACGGCATCAATAGGCGTCGGCATTTTTATAGTGTTGAAGCTTTGGAAACCAGTAGTTTTTGTGAAATTAATTTTAAAAAACTTGAAGAACTTGGAAAAAATATATCACTGTTACAACAGCAATTCCACGCTCATATAAGTCGAGAAATATGCCGAGAACAAGAATTTATTCATCTCCTTGGAAGGATGGATTCCAAACGAAGAATAGCATTTTTTTTAATGAGTATGTCAACAATTATGCAAAAACAGGGGTGCTCGCCCACTCACATCCATTTAAGTATGACGCGACAGGATATCTCTAATTACTTAAGTTTGGCAATAGAAACGGTCAGTCGATTGTTGACAACTTTTCAAAAAAATAAAGTTATCGATGTGGATCGCCGAAATATTTATATTAAAAATTTAAATAAGCTTCAAGATATTATTGAAAATGACCATAAGGAAAACATAATTAATAAATCTGCATAAATGTAAATATAGTCATATAAATAATGCAGGTTTTCATTATCAATATCACCCAATATTTTGAATAAGTGGTCAGTCAATGTTGACAGTTCTAATGTCATCACTGAAAATTATATATTAGACTGTTCTAGTTTATCTTGGCTATAATCCTCAATTCGGTCAACAGGTAATTGTTTTTTTGTTTTGGCACCCAGGGTTTTTAGTTTTTCAATACGTCCCACAAGATTACCTTTACCACTATATAGACGTTTACAGGTTTGTTGATAGCTATTTTTTGCTTTATCCAATATACCACCCAAGTCATCTAAAGAACTGATGACTAACGCAAACTGGTCATATAAGCCTCCTGCTTGAGCGGCTATTTGTTCAACGTTTTTATGTTGTTTATGATAGCGCCACAGGTTGGATACCGTGCGTAGTGTTGCCATCAATGTGGTAGGGCTTACCAATACAATCTGTTTGTTATAAGCCTCACGGAATAATTCAGGTTCATGCTGTAATGCCAACATAAACGCTGCTTCTACTGGCATAAAAATAAAAACAAAGTCCAATGTTTGAATCCCTGTTAGATTTTCATAGTTTTTTCGGCTTAACCTTTTAATATGCTGACGAATAGAATTTATATGCGATTTCAACGCCTGTGCTTTTTCATTATCATTATCCATGTTTATATAATGTTCATAATGTGCGAGAGAAACCTTTGAGTCAATGATTAACTGCTTGTCTTCTGGTAAATAAATAACCACATCGGGATTGCGACGATTACCCTCTTCATCGTTTAATCTGACCTGTGTATCGTATTCACGGCCTTTTTGCAAACCCGCCTCTTCCAACAGTCGTTCGAGAATGACTTCTCCCCAGTTACCTTGAAATTTATTATCTCCTTTCAAAGCCAACGCTAAATTCACTGCATCTTCACCAATACGTTGCGTTTGTTGTTGCAATTCATTAATTTTCCCTATTAATTTATTGCGCTCTGCATTTTCTTTTTCATAGACTTTTGCTACTTGTTCCTTAAATTCATTGATTTGGATTTTAAGAGGACTAAGACTATGGGATAAGGTTTTGCTGTTTTGTTGATCAAATTGCTGTTGCTTATTATCAAAAATACGATTGGCCAGACTTTCAAACTCATTGCCTAGTTGTAAGCGAGCTTCTTTTAACAGTGCTGTTTTTTCGTTGGCATTTTGCTGTAACTGGCTCAACTGACCTCTAGTACTGGCGAGTTCTTCACGAACAGTTTGTAATTGACTGACTTGTTGCCACAAACGTTGACGATGTCTATTATTCAACCATATCGTAGCAATAGCAGCACCTAACACAATACTCAAAGTACATACACCGATAATTTCAAGATTTTGTAAAAATAATTGATAAAATTTAAACATAATGTTGCGAACTACCTACTCATTTTTGGTATGATGGTAAATGGACGATGTACAGTAAATAATAAAGTATCATGGTAGAAAAACTCAGTATTAGCCAGTTGTTTGTTCAAGGAAAAACTTACTATGATCAGGAAGATTATCAGTCTGCACTTAGGGCATTTTACAAGGTTTGGATTCAATTGCCCAAACCCGAAAACCATCAGCAAAACGCAGGTCAAATACTGACGTTTATTGGTAGCACGTATTTTAAACTACAACGATACCAACCTGCTATTGAAGCTTTGCGCAGGGCCTTGGCTTGTAAAGATAATTCCTGCAAGCTACTGACTTTACTCCGTTTGGGGCAGTGCCTATTGGAAGAAGGACAAGAGTACCAGGGGCGAACTTATCTGCAACGCGCCTATCGCATAGGTGGAGCACAGGTCTTTGACCAAGAAGACAGCAAGTACAAAAAGGCTATTATCGATCTGGTTGCATAGTCAATCGACTTTAGTTTCCCTATCATAGATAAATGATAAAGAATAGCGCGCACATGAGCCACAAACGATTTGCCAAAATTCTGGTTTTTGACTCTGGCGTCGGGGGGCTTAGTATACTCCAGAGTGTACGTCAGCAGTTTCCCGATTGTACATTATTTTATGGTTCGGACAATGCTGCCTTTCCCTATGGAACTAAAGCCGAAGCCGAACTGATTGAACGAGTTGATGATGTGTTACATCAACTGCAAAAGACAACTCAGGCCGATATTATTATCATTGCCTGTAATACTGCCAGCACAGTAGCTCTGCCACGTATTAGAGGACGCTTTTCTCAACCAGTTATTGGTGTTGTTCCGGCTATAAAGCCTGCGGCTAAAATAAGTCAGACAAAAACCATTGGTTTACTTGCCACACCAGGCACAGTAAAGCGAGACTATACCGAGAAGTTGATTAAAGAATTTGCGACTCATTGTCATATTATTCGTGTTGGCAGCAATGAGTTGGTACATTTGGTAGAGAAGAAATTACGAGGAGAAACGATTGATCCCTCACAACTTAAGCCTATTGTTTACCCTTTCACGGAATGTTTAGATATAGATACCATTGTACTTGCTTGTACTCACTTTCCATTACTAAAGCAAGAGTTACAACAAACTTTACCGGCTATTACTTACTGGGTAGACTCAGGAGAAGCGATTGCTCGCAGAACGGGGTATTGGTTAGATCAATTGAAACTGAGGCCACTCGACATGACGGAACAGAGCTGCGACCTTATGAAAAATAGTGGCCCTGTCAGCAGTGTTGCTTTTTTTACTCGACAGGATAAAAATCTTGCTGCTCTAAAAACAACATTACAACAGTTGTCAATTCCGAATATCGCTATATTGAATAAATAACCCTATATAAAACTATTGTTCAATGCTGCAAATGGCGCGAGCATCGAGTTTTTAGTATGGATAGTTTAACCTATGGGATGGTCTACCTCTTTCTAGTGGTGTCATAAGGATGTACTCATGAGTGGCCAGCCTCCCAATTGCTGCCAACGGTTGACAATTAGGCAAAATAATTCGGCTGTTTTGCGGGTGTCATAGGCAGCCGAGTGAGCTTCTTTATTGCTAAAGCCAATGTCTGCTAATTGGCAGGACTTGGATAATACCGTATGGCCAAAAGCCAGACTTGACAGTGTGGCTGTATCCATACAGGAGAACGGATGAAATGGGTTGCGTTTTATTTGACAGCGTTCAGCGGCAGCATTGATAAAGCCAAGATCAAAGTGGGCATTATGTGCTACCATCACGGCTTTTGAACAGTCCTGCTGCTTAAG
This sequence comes from Candidatus Endobugula sertula, assembly GCA_001723645.1. GTDB lineage: Bacteria > Pseudomonadota > Gammaproteobacteria > Pseudomonadales > Cellvibrionaceae > Endobugula > Endobugula sertula. The sequence goes on from MDLC01000012.1 coordinate 43,176, forward strand.
GGCTTTACGAATAACCTGAAAAAGTTCGTTTAGTACCTGCTTTTCAGGGATTGCCTGTCGGTCTTTACTGTAAGGATCAATCCCGGTAAAGTCAAGAGCCGATTGTTCCAGATTGGCTCCTACAAAAGGTTCTATATGATATTCATACACCTTATCAACATTGAGTAAACCCTCTTCGTCCATCACGATAGTGGCGGCAGCGACTTCCAGTAAAGCATCAGTTTTTGCATTAAAGCCACCCGTTTCTACATCAATAACTACAGGAAGGAAGCTGCGAAAGCGCTCGGCCATTAATGATAGTGCATCTCTATTAGACAATGTTATTCCTTAAAGTACTGAAACTAGTACTATAGTTACTATAAAGGACTTTCATACTACCGAAAAACGTCATTAAAGCACAGCGACTTGTCGCCGATAATAAGTTTATGAGCATTGCCTTTGGTCATCAACCAACCTTCCGCTATCGTTATCTGTCGATAGTGAGCATTTGCTTGAGTATTTTTAGCGTCTCTTCAGCGGGAGTTTCTTCTGCTTCCATTACCTATGTAACCCGTATGGATGCAATAATCTGGGAGGTTTCAGCAACAAAATTTGCCTGTCGGCTGAGTCACGTGATTCATGATTTTGGTACCGCAACCTTTGAACGACGTGCAGGGGAGAATACTCGTTTTATATTGGCGTCTCAAAGTCCTAGAATGAAGTCGGGTAGTGCAACATTAATATCTCAACCTCCTGTGTGGCTGAGTAGCGGGCAGCCTTTGACGATTGCCAGTGTGAATGTAAATCACGGTGTCACTCCGGTAAAAGTGAAGCGAAAAATTTCTGAGCGTATGCTGGCTGAACTACAAAAGGGGATGGACCTACATCTTGTGCGTGATCCGTGGTACGGCGATAGCCAAACGTTAAAAGTCATTATTCCTAGTGTGGGGTTTCGAAAGAGTCATCGGGATTTTCTGGCTTGTCTGGGGCAGTTACTACCAGTGAGTTTTTCTCAGATAGAAAAACGGTCCTTATATTACAATAATAATGAGGAACGGCTGACGAAAAAAGTAACGGCGTATTTAAATAAAGTCGCCGCTTATATCAAAGAAGACCCATCGGTAAAGTCAATTTATATTGATGGTCATACAGACAGTGAGGGTGTTCGTAGCGAGAATCTGACTAAATCCAAGCAACGAGCTCAGCGAGTGGTAGATTATTTATTGAATCGGAATGTTCCAGAAAGTGCTATTATTGTGCGCTGGCATGGAGAACGTTATCAGGTTGCTAGTAATCAAACCAGTAAAGGTCGAGCTAAAAACCGTCGAGTGACTATTCGTTTAAGTAAAAAAAGACCTCGGCATGTAGTCACCCAGCCCAAACGGGATAAAATGTCGGAACCTGCATTGAAAAGTGACGTTATAAAGGATGAAGTAATCCCTAAGAATAAATAAGGTTAAAAAATAAATAGTTCTAACGTTGGCTTAATATCGATTCGTTCAAAAAAACAGCAGCTTGGCGGCTTCTTCCCGGAAATCCTTTCTCACTGTAGACTTTTTTCTGCTACAATTCCCTTCCCGTTTATTATGTATCCTCGTCTATAGTTCTTTAACATTAGAGAAGTTGCTAACGAACCTGTTTGTATAGTTAGGAGGGAATATGGCATCCATTAAAAAAATCGTCTTGGCGTATTCTGGTGGCTTGGACACTTCGGTCATTGTCAGATGGTTACAAGAAACCTACCACTGTGAAGTGGTTACTTTCACTGCTGATCTTGGTCAGGGTGAAGAAGTAGAACCTGCTCGTGCTAAAGCAGAGGCATTGGGCGTTAAAGAGATTTATATTGATGATTTACGCGAAGAGTTTGTTCGTGATTTTGTTTTTCCCATGTTCCGGGCTAATGCTATTTATGAAGGTGAATACTTGCTTGGTACGTCAATTGCGCGCTCATTAATTGCTAAGCGGATGATTGAAATTGCCAATGAGACTGGTGCTGATGCGATTTCTCATGGTGCAACGGGCAAAGGTAATGATCAGGTACGTTTTGAATTGAGTGCTTATGCTTTAAAGCCTGGTGTACAGGTGGTTGCTCCTTGGCGTGAGTGGAACTTATCTTCTCGGGAAACATTGATGACCTATTGTGCAGAGCATAATATCCCTGTCGATTATTCCAGTAGCAAGAAAAAATCGCCTTATTCTATGGATGCTAATTTGCTTCATATCTCTTATGAGGGCGGCATTCTTGAAGACCCTTGGGCTGAAGCCGAAGAAGATATGTGGCGTTGGAGCGTGGCTCCAGAAACAGCACCAGATGAGCCCACTTATTTAGAATTACGCTATGAAAAAGGGGGTATTGTTGCTATTAATGGCCAAACGATGTCGCCAGCTACCGTATTGGAAACCTTAAATAAGGTGGGGGGGGCTAATGGTATTGGACGTTTGGACATCGTGGAAAACCGTTATGTGGGTATGAAGTCTCGCGGTTGTTATGAAACACCTGGTGGTACGATCATGATAAAGGCGCACCGTGCTATTGAGTCGTTGACTCTGGATCGTGAGGAGGCTCACTTAAAAGATGAATTAATGCCCAAATATGCCGAGCTAATTTATAATGGCTACTGGTGGAGCCCTGAGCGTAAAATGCTACAGGCTGCCATTGACCACTCACAGCAAATGGTCAATGGTGAAGTACGCATTAAGTTGTATAAAGGTGCGGTCAGTGTGGTAGGTCGCCGTTCTGAAAATAGTCTTTTTGATGAAAAGATGGCCACATTTGAGGATGACTCTGGAGCTTACGATCAGAAAGATGCAGAGGGTTTTATTAAATTAAACGCATTGCGTTTACGTATTGCTGCCAATAAAGGCAAACGACGTAATCTACTGTAATTATCAACGCCTTTAGCTATTTCCTTAGTCAGAAATACTAAAGGCTTGGTATAGTGCGGAGTTATAAACATGCTTGCTCCGTAAAATAATAATCATTCGATAAAAAACTATTGCCGTGCTAATGGGAGTTCCCATGCAACACACGATATTAATCAATCGACAGTATCACTTGCCAGTGTATTAGTGGATAAAGAAAAGTCGCAAAACCGATAGTTTTGCCTACACTTAGATGAAACAGGAATTGCTCTTATTGGATCCCAATCAATTAAAGTGTTGGGTTTTTGCGCTACTTTTATGAGCTGCTTTAATGTATAGCGATGAGTCATTGTCTATTCTCAGTAATGTAGTGTGTGGCACTGTGGTTTGTATGACTCATCAGGTAACACAGCAATGAATTTGTTCACTTTCTAACCTCTTGGAAACGTTTCTATGAGTAATCATGTGGCAGCTGCCAGTTCTGAATCCCCTTATAATTATCTGATCGTTCGACAGTTTTCGATGATGGCGATTGTTTGGGGCATCGTGGGTATGGGGATCGGTGTATTGATTGCATCTCAATTAGTCTGGCCAGAGCTTAATAATTTGGTTCAGCCCTATACGCATTTTGGTCGTTTGCGTCCACTGCATACTAATAGCGTTATTTTTGCCTTTGGTGGTTGTGCGCTGTTTGCGACCTCTTATTATGTTGTACAGCGTACTTGTCAGGTTAAGTTATTTGGTGGTTGGTTAGTTCCCTTTACCTTTTGGGGTTGGCAGGCTGTGATTGTTTTGGCCGCTATTACGTTACCCATGGGATTTACTTCATCTAAAGAATATGCAGAATTGGAATGGCCTATTGATATTTTGATTGCCCTGGTATGGGTTTCTTACGCGATAGTTTTTTTTGGTACTATCATGAAGCGTAAGACCTCGCATATTTATGTGGCCAACTGGTTCTTTGGTGGTTTTATTCTTACCGTTGCGGTGTTGCATATGGTCAATAGTGCAGCGATACCTGTGTCTCTTACCAAGTCCTATTCTGCTTACGCTGGTGCTGCTGATGCTATGATTCAATGGTGGTATGGTCATAATGCAGTCGGCTTTTTCCTGACGGCTGGGTTTCTGGGGATGATGTATTACTTTGTTCCCAAGCAGGCGGGGCGTCCGGTTTATTCTTACCAATTATCAATTGTTCATTTTTGGGCCTTGATTTCTCTTTATATTTGGGCGGGCTCTCACCACTTACACTACTCGGCTTTACCCGATTGGGCGCAAAGCTTGGGTATGGTGATGTCACTCATTCTTTTGGCACCAAGTTGGGGTGGAATGATTAATGGCATTATGACCTTATCTGGTGCATAGGATAAATTACGTACAGATCCAACCCTTCGTTTTCTTGTCGTTTCCCTGTCATTTTATGGTATGTCAACATTTGAAGGTCCCATGATGGCCATTAAAACCGTGAATGCACTATCCCATAATACTGACTGGACTATTGGTCATGTACATTCTGGTGCCTTAGGGTGGGTGGCCATGATTTCTATTGGCTCTCTCTATCATTTGGTGCCTATCTTGTTTGGTAAGAAAGAAATGTGGAGTGTTAATTTGATTCATGCACATTTTTGGTTAGCGACGGCGGGTACTGTATTGTACATCGCTGCCATGTGGGTTAATGGTATTACCCAGGGCTTGATGTGGCGCGCTTTTAACCAGGATGGTTCATTAACCTATAGTTTTATTGATTCCGTTGAAGCCAGCCGGGGTGGTTATATTGTTCGTGTGTTGGGTGGGGGCTTATTTTTTCTAGGTATGCTGGTGATGGCCTATAACACGTATCGTACGGTGAGAGTCGATGAGCCTTATGGTGAAGCATCAACCAGTACAAGCGCTCAAGCGGTATAAGGAGAAGTCACTATGAAGAATCATGACATTGTAGAAAAGAATATTGGTTTAATGCTTTTTTTGGTCATTATTGCGATTAGTTTTGGTGGCTTGGTGGAAATTGTTCCCCAGTTTTTCCTTAAAGAGACCACAACACCCATTGTCGGTTTAAAGCCATTAAAAGCCGTCGAACTGGAAGGGCGCGATATTTATATTCGTGAGGGTTGCCACGTTTGTCATACTCAAATGGTTCGACCATTACGGGCGGAAGTCGAGCGTTATGGGCACTATTCTGTAGCGGGTGAATCTGTTTATGAGCACCCTTTTCTATGGGGTTCAAAACGCACGGGTCCTGATTTGGCTCGTGTTGGTGGCCGCTATAGTGATACCTGGCAAAAAGCACATTTATATAACCCACGTAATGTGGTTCCAGCATCTAATATGCCTGCTTTTCCATGGCTATTTGATAATGTGCTATCCGGTAAAGAAACTGGGGCTAAAATGGCTGCCTTGCGTAAAGTCGGTGTCCCATATACCAATGAAGATATTGCGGGCGCAGAAAAAGCAGTGAAAGGTACGACCGAAGTTGACGCGCTGGTGGCTTATTTGCAACAACTGGGTACTTTACCTATTTTGCAACAGAAACGATAACGATAGATACATCAATGGATATTAATGATATAAGAGGCTTGGCAACAGTGTTTATGGCACTGGCTTTTGGGAGTATCTGTTGGTGGGCTTTTTCATCGTCGAGAAAAAAGAAATTTGAAGAAGCAGCAAACTTGCCGTTTGCCGATGAAGAACAACACGATAAATCACTGAGATAAGCATTTACCTTTTTATGTGTCTAACTAACACTCAGCCTAACAGTGATCATAGTTTTTGAATCAATAGGTTGGAACTGGAGTGGTGCAATAAAAAGATGTGGTTTTTTTACTTGGCAACAACGATTTTGACCGGAGAAGCCGACAAATATTTCTGCACGAAAAGCAGGTAAGGTGAATTATGAGTATATTTTGGAATGTTTGGATTATTGGTCTTACATCTATTAATCTGATTCTGCTTTTATGGGTACTATTAGCAAACCGTAAAGTGGCTATAAGAGATGATGACGATCCGGAAAACAAAACCACTGGTCATATTTATGATGGTATTGAGGAGTATGATAACCCTCTACCTAAATGGTGGTTTTATTTGTTTGTTGGTTCCATGATCTTCACTCTGTTTTATTTAATCTTGTATCCTGGGCTGGGCAGCTTTAAGGGACTACGGGGGTGGACCAGTGTTAACCAATTAGAGTATCAACAAAAACAGGCATTGGAACAATATCAAAACAGTTACGGTGTTTATTCAAAAATGACCGTGGTGGATTTAGCGGATGAGCCTAGAGCGATGAAAATGGCTTCGCGTATTTTTGACAATAACTGTGCGGTTTGTCATGGTGCTGATGCAGGTGGTGCTTTAGGCTTCCCTAACCTAACGGATAATGATTGGCTGTATGGTGGGACACCGGAAAAAATTAAAGAAACCATTATGGAGGGGCGCGCAGCAGCTATGCCAGCGTGGGCTGGCTTATTGGGTGAAAAAGGCATTAATGAAGTTACCCAATACGTTCTGAGTTTATCGGGCCAAGAACATGATGCGACTTTGGTTGATGCGGGTCAAACAATCTTTGCCAACAGTTGTGTCGCGTGTCATGGTCAGGATGGAAGAGGCAGCCATGCCAACGGAGCGCCTAATTTGACTGATGATATTTGGCTATATGAAGGTACTCCAGCAGGTATTCGACAAACACTCCGTGCTGGACGTAATGGTAATATGCCAGCACAGAAAGACCGCTTGCGTGAAGATAAAATTCATTTGTTAACGGCGTATGTTTATAGCTTGTCAAAAGAAAATTGATGAGTGTGGGACGTCAACAAACTCTACTGTCTCATATTAAAAACAGCGTGATCGTATGACAGCCAAAATACCAGACCCTGACAAAAACACCTCCGACTCTGATATTCGCTACGTCAATCTTTACGAATCCGAAAATAAGATTTACACCCGCAAAATCAAGGGCTTTTATCAGTCTATTCGTCGTTATACGGGCATTCCATTATTACTGGGTTTTCTCTTAATGCCCTGGTTAGTTATCGACGGGCGACCCGCAGTATTTTTTGATCTGTCGACTCGTCAGTTCAATATACTCTGGATTACCTTTGGCCCCCGGGATGGTATTTTACTCGCGGGTTTATTAATTATTTCGGCTTTTGCCTTATTTACGGTAACCGCTTTTTTAGGGCGGGTATGGTGTGGTTTTACCTGCCCGCAAACCGTTTGGACCTTGATGTTTATTTGGGCTGAGCATGTTTGTGAGGGTGATCGTAATAAGCGTATTAAGCTGGATCAAAGTGATTGGAATATTGAAAAAGTCTTACGTAAAAGTGGTAAATACAGTTTGTGGCTTATTATCTCATTCATCACTGGTGCCACGTTTATTGGGTACTTCCTGCCAATACGGGAATTGCTCAGTGGCTTTATTCCCTCATTCAATGATAACGGTTTACTGGTATTTGACGGCAGTTTAACGGCCATGTTTTGGACAGTATTTTTTGCAAGCGTGACCTTTTTAAATGCAGGCTTTATGCGTGAACAGGTGTGTAAATACATGTGCCCCTATGCTCGTTTTCAGTCGGCAATGTATGACAGTGATACGTTAGCAGTGCATTATGACAAAGTTCGTGGGGAGGCTCGTGGTCCACGTAAAACCAATGAAGATTATAAAGCGGCAGGCAAGGGTGATTGCATCGATTGTTCCTGGTGCGTACAGGTTTGTCCGGTTGATATTGATATTCGTGAAGGTCTTCAGTACGAATGTATTAATTGCGGATTATGCGTAGATGCTTGTAACTCGGTAATGGATAAAATGAATTATCCTCGTGGTTTAATTCGTTTTACGAGTGATGATGAATTGCAAACGGGTAAAACTCACTACTTCCGTCTTCGAGTATTGGGTTATATCGTTGCACTGTTTGTGATGATAATATTATTTGCTTCAACAGTGGCTAATCGTCAGCCTGTTACCCTGGATATTAGTCGGGATCGGGGAGCACATCTGTTCAGGGTACGCAGTGGTCAGGTACAAAATGTGTATAGGGTCAAAATCCATAATATGGACCGACAAAGCCATGAATATCGTATAAAGCTAAGTAGTGATTTACCATTTGAAATCGTGAAACACCGACCGATATTATTAGACGAGGGTGAAATATTTAGCATACCTGTACGTGTCTCCATACCTAAAGATAAGTTGAATCTTGTAAAATCTAATATTACGTTTACCGTAACAGCCACTGATGATGAGACAATGAGTGCGCAGGAGTCTGCGACTTTTATTGGGCCATCAGAGTGATTTTGCTGGATGCTAGATGTTAAACGCTGATACATTTCACTCAACGTATAATATGTCATGTCTGGCTAATTAACACGATAGGAAACTTCAATGGCTTTTAACAAACGTTCCACCGATGAATTCCCAGACTCTTGGTATTGCCAGTTCTGGGCTTGGTTTGTTCTGATTCCGCTTGTGGTAGTTGTGATTGTTTCTTTTTACACGATATCTTTGGCAGTGATTGGAGCAGATGATCGAGTTGTGGATAATTACTATAAAGAAGGCCGCTTGATTAATGTGCGGTTGGATGAGGATATTAAAGCGGCAGCATTGAATATGGTAGCAGATATTCACTTTGACCAATCTTTGGCTGAACTAGTGATTCAATTACACAACAATACTCAGACCTTTCCCGATGAACTGATACTCGAACTCAGTCATGTTGCTGAACAAGCGTTAGACCATCGAATCGTATTAAGACATATTGCCAAAGGACGATATCAGGCAGAGTTGGATAAAATCTTGGAACATCGTTGGTATTTGCGTCTGAAGTCGGTGACCTCCAATGAGGAGGTCCGAGCTAATGCACCAGAAAGAAGCCCCTCCCGTTTATCCGATGCTGACCCATTTGCAAAATATCTGTCTCTGACTCATCACTGGAGATTACGCGGAAAAATTAATTTTTCCCAACAATCTTCAGTACGTTTAACTTCCTCACTGTGAGTTTGTATTGGTTACCCTATCGGTTTCTTCAACGCTCAAGGCAGACATCTATTCTGTAGAGTGCTATCACTGTGGTTTACCCGTTCTGGATACGGAGGCATTTACCTTAACTATAAAAGATTGTCAGCACACATTTTGTTGTCCGGGTTGTCAGGCTGTAGCGGATGTTATTTACTCGGGGGGGTTAGATAAGTTTTATCAGTATCGTTCCGAACTTAACCGCCGTCCGGAGCAGTATAGCGATAATTTTGTTTTGTATGACCGTGAAGATATTCAACAGGATTTTGTTGAAGTGCATGAAAATAATGAGCGTACAGCACATCTTCTATTGGATGATATGACTTGTGCAGCCTGTGTGTGGTTAATTGAAAAGCGCTTAAGTATTGTCGACGGTGTAAAACACATTCGTATTAACGCAGCGACTCATCAATGTTTACTGCGTTGGGACTCAAAGTCTATTGCACTGAGTCAATTAATGAAGATTTTGTCCAGTATTGGTTACCGTCCCCAGCCTTTAATTAATGATCAACAAGAACAACAAAGGAGGCGTCAACAACGTTTGGCTTTAATGCGATTAAGCGTGGCGGCTTTTGGCATGATGCAAGTCGGTATGGTCGCTATTGCTCTTTATGCAGGTGCCTTACAGGGAATGGATGAACAATGGGTTAAGCTTTTGCGCTGGGTTAGCCTCTTAGTGGCCACCCCGGTCGTTTTATTCTCTGCACAGCCTTTTTGGTCTGCCGCTTGGCGCAGTATTAAACAACGACACCTCACTATGGAAGTGCCGGTGTCTCTAGCCATTATATTGGCCTACTTAGCCAGTGCTGTGGCGACTATTTACGGTGGTGGAGAAGTCTATTTTGACTCAGTTTCTATGTTTACGTTTTTTTTATTGTTGGGGCGTTACTTGGAGATGCGTGCTCGCTATCGTAATCATCAACAAACCAATCACTTTACCCGTTTACTCCCTATTGCTGTACAGAAGACTGCGCCAGATGACTTTAGTCAACTGGAACTGGTGCCGCTTAATCAATTGATGGTTGATGATTATCTTCGTGTTAATACTGGTGATACAATTCCTTGTGATGGTGTGGTTATTGAAGGTAATAGTGCGGTAGTTGAAGCCCTGCTAACCGGAGAAGTTGAGCCTGTTGTAAAACGAATAGGCGATACCGTGATTGCGGGTACAGTGAATACCGATGGCAGTTTATTAATTCAGGCAACAGCGGTTAATCAGCAAACACGTTTATCGACGATTGAAAAACTGGTTTCTTTTGCACAACAGGATAAGCCGACAGTGCAACTGATTGCGGATAAAGTTGCGAGTTATTTTGTTGCTGCTGTTTTATGTATTGCTACAGCAGTATTTTTATACTGGTTAAACCATCAACCGGAATCTGCGTTGTGGATTACTCTATCAGTGCTGGTAGTGACTTGCCCCTGTGCTTTGTCTTTGGCAACCCCCACTGTGCTGGCAGCAACGGTTGCCACTATGCGTCGTGCTGGGCTATTGATATTAAAAGGTCATGTGATTGAAAGTTTAACAACGATTAATCGTGTCGTCATGGACAAAACCGGAACGTTGACTTACGGTGAACCGAAGGTCGAACAGGTTAAACTGATTGAACAACATATAACGGAAGATACTGTGTTAGCGATTGCAGCGGCGTTGGAAGAGGGGTCATCTCATCCAATTGCCAAAGCGTTTGCAGGCTATAGAGGGCGGTATCAGGAACGTTATAACGTCGAACATCGTCAAATAGTGACAGGCTCAGGTATTAAAGCCAGTATTCATCAGCAGGAATATGCCTTGGGTAAACCTGAGTTTGTAACATCACAGTCAATGACGTTACCTTCGGTAGGGCAGTGGTTATTATTAAGCAAAAATACTCAACCCATTGCCTGGATTTTATTATCAGATCAATTACGTCAATCAGCGATGGCAGCGGTGCACTCTTTAGAACAGCAGAATATTCACGTAGAAATTCTCAGTGGTGACCACCAACAGGTCGTTGGCCCTATGGCTCAATATTTAGGGGGGCTTGATTACTGTGCGGGCGTTTCTCCAGAACAAAAGCTGGAATATATTCGCCAGCGACAAAAACAAGACCCGGTACTCATGGTGGGAGATGGGATCAACGATGTGCCTGTATTAGCTGGAGCCAACGTATCTGTTGCGATGGATTCCGCTTCAGATTTTGCCCGTATGCATGCCGATACGGTTTTATTAAGCAACGATCTTACTGTGTTAGCGAAAGCGATCAATATTGCCCATCGCTGTAAAACGATTATTTGGCAAAATATCACTTGGGCGTTACTCTATAATCTGATTGCGTTACCATTAGCAGCTATGGGTCTCATTCCTCCGTATCTTGCAGCGATTGGGATGTCATTAAGTTCGTTAATTGTGGTACTAAATGCTTTGCGTATTTAAACTTTGAGACTAATTTGTGGAAAGCCTCTATCTACTGATACCTATTGCATTACTCGTTATTGCACTAGCGATTAAAATACTTTTTTGGGCGATTAATAATGGTCAATACGATGATTTGGATACGGAGTCTCACCGCATACTCTTTGACGATGATGATCAACCAAAACATCAGCCTGACACTAATGAGGTTGACAATTCTGTTCATAGTCGTAATGATTCGCTCTAATGATTGAGATATCTTCTTTACTTGTTGCTTTTTCGATTGGTATTTTAGGCGGAGCGCATTGCTTAGGGATGTGTGGCGGTATTATCGGTGCCTTAACTGTAGCAATTGCTTCCTCAAATTATCGGCAGCGTTTCCTTATGGTGTTGTTTTATAATATAGGGAGAATTCTCAGCTACTGCTTTATCGCCTGGATTTTTTATCTTTTTATCACTCAACTTACACATTACTTTGCATTACACATTATGCGCACTGTCGCAGGCTGCTTATTAATTGCCATGGGTTTATATTTAGCAAACTGGTGGCGAGGTTTAATTTATCTGGAAAAGGTGGGCAGTTATTTATGGCGCTATATCCAGCCATTGGGTCAGTCGTTACTGCCAGTTAAAACCCCGATCCATGCATTGATGCTAGGGATGATTTGGGGGTGGTTACCCTGTGGTTTGATTTACAGTGCCTTGGTGTATTCAGCCACCGCACAAAATAGTTTCCATGCGGTGGTGACTATGTTGGCATTTGCACTAGGCACTTTACCTACCGTCATGGCCAGTGGTTTGTTAGCGGAAAGATTAATGGTATTGATTAAGCAGACGGGTGTACGTCAATTATTTGCGGTGTTGATTATTGGTTTTGGTGTTTGGACCCTGTGGCATAGTGGGCACTCAATTAATGGTATTTGAAAATGCGCTTTTCTTAGGCTGAAAAAACTTTTTGTTGAAATTTAAATGAGTATGTCATAACTCCTATGATGACATGCTCTCTTTAGATGGCTATATCTGTACGGCATATTTGATTACAGTTTTGATGGTAGTGAAGGCGTCGAGTGGCTATCGGGATTGCGTGTTTTTTTAACGGCTGTTTCTATTTCATTCAAGGTGTGCGTCTGGGTTGTAAAGAGAGGCCCTTTTGATACTCGTTGTTGCCCATGGGAATTTAATTGTTGGTCAATTTTTGTTTCAACCCCCTGAGCTGGAGAGCCAACTCGCATCCATCGGTGGGTGAGTTGAACGGTGGCTTGTGTAGCTTCTGAGTCGCTAAGTCCGGGGGCGGCATACTGAGTGGGTGCAGAACTTGTGTTGACTTGTTGAACGGCGGCAGTGTGTGAGCGTACTATATCCGAGCTAGAGCCTGATGTTCCCATCATCACGGGTAAACCGGAGGCTTGACGCTGATTGCTCTCCAGATCACCAGATAAATCGACGCCTGTGCGTGTGGTTGTAGGGTGGCCTACACGATCTTGGACACCGACGCGGCTATGGCTATAGGCCCTTGCGGTTGCTGCATCACGTTGACTTCTGAGAATATGGTGGCCAGCGGCGGCAGCTTCGACGCCCAGTTGTGATTGAGTCTTTGTTAATGGGCCTGCTTTTCCACTGACCATCATATCCATCAAATTATCGTATTCGCTGGCTCTTTGGGGGTTATATTCAGCAAGATCACCTTGTCGCCGGTGCCGTATGGCTTTTTCAAGGTTCTTGTCTATACTCTGGTAATTATCCCAAACGGCTGCACGTTGTGTATTGATCTCATCAATCCCCGTCATTTGAGCTTGAGCAGGCGTTAAAGGGCCTTGTTTTCCATTCATGACCATATCTGATAGCGTGCTACGCTCATGCTGCATTTGAGGGCTAAGAACTGTAGAATAGGCTTGTTGCAAGCTGTGTGCAGCGCGACGGTTAATTTCATGGTGCCGACTGGCAATATCTCCCCGCTGCGTGTGTACCATATGACTACTTTGCTGAAAGACTTTACTAGTATGATCCTGTAGTTCCGCTTCTGTATGCATCAGAGTAAACATCTCTTCTGATAATGAGCGGTTAAAGTTACGTGCGCGGTGTTGAAATTCGCCAAGGTCTCTATGGTTAATATTCATATTGGTTTTCATTAAATAGAGTTCTTCTTGCCTTGTGGAGACCTGGCTTTTTAATACTGGGGTATTTCCTATCCAATGACCCGATACCGCCTGTTTTGCGGTGGTTGTACGCTTTGATGAATTGTCAGAACTCATTTTTTCTTCCTGTTCCCAGTGAGTAAGTGCTAGTGTAAATGCAGCTATCTGCTGCAATTAGAGTACCAGCTCATGAATAAAGTAATATGTGTTTTTAGGCGACATATTTCGGGTATTTTTACAAGTAGATAGAAAAATAGGGGGTAGATGTACCCAGACAATATGATTTATAGGGGTAATCATGACCCAGTGGTAGCGGACTACAAGAATCTTAGTCTACTCAAGACAGCTTGTGAGCTAATAGTTAATAGCCCTACAGAAATGATTAGTGTTTTGAATCCTAACTTTGACATATTCTTCTTTGTTTTAAATCCTAACGCCCGCAACACGGGACAATTTGGAGCGCAGCGGAAAATTAGTCCGATTGACAGCGCTTGTTAAATTTTTGTAAACCATATACACCAGAGTAAAGAATACCACCAACGAAAGCACTATACATGCATAATTTTTGAAGGTCAGCTACAAAGATGATACCTAACTAAATGATTACTGATATTAAATGGATAAAATGGCTCTACGTCTGAGTGCATTATACTATCTAAGACCACATGACTATATGTGCCTATAAATGCTGATAAAAAGGCTACCCACCAAGATATTTTGACTTGCCACTGATTGTTAATATAAAGAATATATAAGCCTATTTCCGACAGGTACTTTCCACTAAACGCTGAAAAAACTGCCAATAAGGTTGCGCCTATATAAGTATGAGAAAACCCGTGAAGGTGGCCCTCACCAGAAATTAAAACGATGAAAGGTTGTATATCCATTACAATTTGCGACCAACCAAAAACCATTAAGCTAAAGCTACTTTGTAGTAAAGCTTTTATGAAAATTCCTGGACCCATATGGAATGGTGTGAATGGCATGCACTCTCCTTTGTAGAGAAATTTAACAGTTTAATCAATAGACCCGTTCCACTTATCACAATTTTCTTGATCAAAATAAGCATTAACTGGATTTAGGTCTTTCTTCAATAAAAAAACAATAGGTATAATTATTTACTAATGTACTGTGTGATCAAGAGACTAAAGAAAAAAAGTAGCCTATTTCTTTCCCGTAATCAATATTATCGACCCTTTTTATTCCAATGGTTTAGGGCATCATAAACTGATCAAGAGAATCGGTGTGCGCCTCACAACTCAGCTTTATAGTTCCCTCGCTATAGTTTGTTTAATTCAACTGCCAGATGTTGTAAAAGAAGTCGTAGAGCATGCCCTAAATAATGATCATGAAGTCATTGTTAATACTAAATGCCCAATTCGGTACGCATTTTCTGCAGCTGTGTTATGTTTTCCTCTTTGCTTAATGCTTGCGTCTTTTGGTCAGGTAGTGCTAACGGGGTTATTTCTGGTAGTGCTTCACCATTTAAGACGCGTTGGTAAAGTGTTTCGTAGTGGGTTTTGAAAATGGGGAAGGCGGTTGCTTCAGTATTGTTAGCCAGGAAATACCAATTGCTCTGTTGTCCTGCATAGTAAACTGCAGGGTGGCTCCAGGGAGCATTTCGTTTGGGTGAAGGCGCTCGGCAGGCTTCGATATAAGCACTGTGAACATCGGGTAAAGAATGGGTGTTATCCACTTCGAGGCAGCCACGAATGACTCGGCTAATAGTAGGTAGGTAATCAGATTCTTTAATGAGTAGGTGTACAGTTTTCAATATAACGTCTGGCTTAAAAGGGCTTAGGTTTTCCATCCATAAGCGTTTGGCAGAATTCAGTGCGTCAATTTCACTATAGGCACTAAAATATAAGTGATGATAGTTTAGGCGCAATAGTTCAAAGCTTTGATTGATAGTATCAATCAGCTGATCTTTTTCACTTTGTGACAACTTGGGCTGTTCCGTGCTGGGTTTATGATGCCCAACTTCTGTCGGAGAGTTGTTCTGCGACTGAACGATCTTTTGTGCGACTTGCTCCAGCAGTGGGTTGCTGTCTTTCATAGTGTTGTTTCCACTGGTGTTTTACATGGCGTAAAAAAATATTGTCCCAACTATGCATGGGTTGTGCTCGATTTGTCCAGTAGAGGATAAATTCAGCAATTTGTTGGTCAATAAAACTGCGCTCAATACCCGAGTGTATCTCCAGTATTTCCAGGCAATCAGGAGACGGTTTCCATTGTCGACTGATGAGTTTGGGGTTCGGGTTTTTGTTAACACCAGCCTGAACAAAGCGCCACTGTTCGATAATATGCTTGGCGAAAGTGCTACCCCATTCTGAAAAAATGGCTTTTTTCTCAATCCATTTATGGATAAACTCGGGAATACACTCTTCAATAAATGATTGCTCAATCCCTTGGCTGACAGATAAATAGGTGAGTGTATGCTGGTCAGGGCGCCAGTCGTTGCTCATGGCTGTACTTTTCCGATCAATAAACGGTGTATCTTGTTTTTCCCAATCCTCTTTTAGCCATGAAAAAAATGGCATATCCCAGTTACTATGGGAGGCTCCTGAGTTTTTATGGTACAGCGAGAAGCATTGTAGTGACTTTTGTACAAAGGTAGTGGGAATTCCCTCTTGTCGTATATGTTGCTGAAGCTCGCAGCTAGGCTGCCAGTCGTTAGGGAGTTGGCGATTGTTTTGTTGTTGGGCAACATAGTGAGTCCATTGCCTTTGTACATGGTGAATAAACTTGGAGCCCCAAGAGTGTTGACTCTCGCCACGCTCGCGCCAATAGCGCACGAATTCCGGTGTTCGTTCCCGAGCAAAGTGTTCGGGTATATTCAATTGTGATAGGGCGATTAAGGTCTCTCTATCCGGCTGCCAATGCGGTGATATCAGTGATGCTCCCACAGATTTGGCGGAATGTTGAACGTTGTTTGCAGGGGGTGGCGTTGTGCTGTTTTGGTGGTTAAACTGCTGGATTACTTGTTGGTTAAAGGCAAACTTTAACTGGTGATTTTCCCTGTAGGGAGCGGATAATAGTAGAATAATACTCAAGTCTCTCAGGCGTTGACTGATGCGTTGAATATCCAGGTCATTCCAAAAGGGTAGTTGTCGGTTGAGTTCTTCTCCCGATAGTTCGTACCATAGGTACCCTCTGCTTTTATTACCAGGGCGATGGTGAGTTATATCATCCAGTAATGACAGTAACACGGCCTCTTCCAGGCCAATGGTTGAGGCCAGGGAAGGGGATACCAGAATGGGTTTTTCGGGGATAAGAGGCGACATCACTCTATTCTAACATTACCCTTTGACAGGGGGTAGAATTAAGTGGCCATCATCGTAAGAATATGATGCTCTAGCGATTAGTGATGACGTAGAATCCTACGGAAAAGTAACCATTTAGATCAGAGACATGATAGGGTTAGCCTTTTGTCTCCAACAGCATCATTATCTGAGGAATAAGTTATGAAAATCAAGTTTTGTTTTGCATGGGTTTTTGCTGTTTTTATGGTCTTGAGCCCAGGTTATTCAGCAGCTGGTTGGCTTGATAAATTATCTGATGCAGTGAAAGGCAATACGGATAAATCACCTGATTCTCTGTCAACGAAATACACCGGGGATGTTTCACTAGAAGAGATGAATGACGCTTTTAAACAGGCTCTTGATATAGGCAGTAATAAAGGTGGTTGATCAGTTGGGTAAGCAAGGTGGTTTTAATAGCGATAGTAATATACGCATTCGATTACCTGAGTCAATGTAGGTTGTTAAGCGTTGGTTGGATAAGGTGGGGTTAGGAGGAAAAATGGATGATTTAGAACTCAGCCTTAATCACGCAGCAGAAAATGCTGTTCCTAAGGCTCGAATCCTGTTTGTTGAGACGATTCAGCAAATGAGTTTTGAGGATGTGAAATCTATATATCAAGGGGAAAGTGATGCTGCTACGCGTTATTTCCAGCAAAAAATGACACCCGCTTTACGTGAAGCCATGTCACCGATAGTAGAACAAAGTCTATCTGACGTTGGAGCGGTTAAGTTGTATGATAACGTGATGGGTGACTATCAGAAAATTCCCTATGTGCCTGATGTAAAAGCTGACCTGGTGGAACACGTGCTAACAGGTGGCTTGAATGGTATCTTTCATTACTTGGCAAAAGAAGAAGCGGAGATTCGTAAAAATCCGCTTAAGCGTACAACTGAGCTTCTACAATGAGTATTTGGGCAGTCATAATATATAAAAGCTAATAAAGTCCCTAACAATGTCATTGAGGATTGTTTTATGTATTTTCAGTGTTTTACTCTAATATTGTTGATGAGTTTGTCCTCCCAGATACTGGCAGATAAGCACTCGAAGATGGAGCTGGCGACATTGTTGGTACGTGGAGAAGCACAGTTGACGGTGCCTCCAGATCAAGTGTCAGTCGTATTGGGTGTGACGACAGAGTCAACGAGTACCAAGAAGGCCATGGCGGATAATGCCAAAAACATGCATGCGATAATCAATGGACTGAAAATATTAGGACTGAAAGATGGGGAGTTGCACACGCAACACTTTAGAGTCGAACCTATCTGGTCTCGACGGCCTAATAATGCGGGTAATCAGTGGCGACCTCACATTGTTGCTTATCGCATTCATAATAATTTACAAATCACTACTCAGAACATTGATTGGGTGGGGGATATTATTGAAGTGGCGACTACCTCAGGAGCCAATCAGGTGAATTCTATACGGTTTAGCTTATCCAACCCTAGGGAATACCGGGAACGAGCCATTATATTGGCTATGCAAAATGCCAAAGCAGACGCTACCACCTTGGCTGAGGCGAGTGGTAATCGCATCCGGCGTACTTTGTCCTTACAACTGGATAATGCCGCTGCCGCCATTGTCCATGCGGATGTGGCTCAGGCTAAACATCGGTCGCGTTTAGAGTCTTTTGCTCCAGCTGATATGGCACCTCCCATTAACCCGGGTGATATTACCGTTAGTGCATCGGTCTCAGTGACCTATGAATTGTCTGAGTAGAAATAAGGTAATAAGCAACTGATGGTGATAACCAAGGCTAAAACAGCGTATGTTTGTAATGAATGTGGTGACGATTTTGCCAAATGGCAGGGGCAGTGTACCAGTTGCCATGCATGGAATAGCTTGAGCGAAGTGCGTTTGGGGCGGTCTGCTAAGGTCGCGACACCCCGTCAGGGGTATGCGGGTACTGCGGATAACCGGATTAAGTCTTTGGCAGAGATTGATTTGGAAGATACGCCTCGTATTACTACAGGTGCTCAGGAGTTTGATCGTGTTCTCGGTGGTGGTTTGGTATCGGGTTCAGTAGTATTGATAGGAGGGCATCCTGGTGCGGGGAAATCGACCTTGCTGTTGCAAGTACTGTGTTATTTAGCAGAAACCCATTCAACTCTCTATGTCACTGGGGAGGAGTCCTTACAGCAGGTGGCATTACGGGCACAGCGTTTGGGCCTGACCACCCATAAACTGCAAATGTTGTCAGAAACAGATGTAGAAAGGCTGTGTGATACCGCTGATGGGGTTAAACCTAAAATCATGGTGATAGATTCTATTCAGGTGATGCATATGTCTGAGGTACAATCGGCTCCGGGCAGTGTATCGCAGGTCAGGGAAAGTGCCGCTTTTTTAACGCGCTTTGCTAAACAGTCAGGTACCGTATTAATTTTGGTAGGACACGTAACCAAAGATGGTAGTTTGGCTGGCCCTAAAGTGTTGGAACATATGATAGATTGCTCGATTTTTCTTGAAGGAGAAAATGATTCGCGCTACCGGACCTTGCGGGGAAATAAAAACCGTTTTGGTGCGGTCAATGAGCTAGGTGTGTTTGCCATGACGGAGCAGGGTTTGAAAGAGGTGACTAATCCTTCGGCGATTTTCTTGCAGCGTGCGGAGGAAATATCATCGGGTACGGTGGTGATGGTGATTTGGGAAGGGACGCGCCCATTACTCATAGAAATTCAGGCTTTAGTAGATGATAGTCACGCAGGTAATCCTAGACGAGTTGCGGTAGGTTTGGATCAAAACCGATTGAGTATGTTACTGGCAGTCTTACATCGCCATGGAGGCTTAATGGTTGGTGATCAAGATGTGTTTGTTAACGTGGTCAGTGGGATGAAAATTATAGAAACCAGTGCAGACCTCGCTTTGTTAATGGCGGTAGTTTCCAGTTTTCGGGATCGTGTGTTATCGCCTGAACTGGTAGTATTTGGTGAAGTCGGCTTATCTGGAGAAATTCGTCCAGTTCCCAGCGGTCAGGAGCGTTTGCGTGAAGCGGCAAAACATGGTTTTAAAAAAGCCATTGTGCCTGTTGCTAATGTACCTAGGCAGTTGATTCAGGGGTTGGAGGTGGTGGCCGTTAAAAATTTATCTGAGGCTTTGGTAGCGATAGAGTCATGTAGAGCTGATTAGCCGGTATTTTGCTATACCTAAACCGATGATGATAGATACGATACTCAATATCTTATGGCGGCGGTTACCCAAAGGGTATTGTCATGTATTGTTTTAATAATAGATTCTTTTCATTATTCTCAATGGGAGACCCAACATGCTTAAAATAGGTGACCAGCTACCTGAGATTACTTTTCAATTACTGAATGATGAGGGGGGGACTACACCGACAACCCACGATTTGTTTGCCAATAGAAAGGTCGTTTTATTTGCCGTGCCTGGTGCTTTCACACCTACCTGCTCTAATGCGCATCTACCAGGGTTTGTGGCTAACTCAGCGGAAATTAAATCCAAAGGAGTTGACTCGATTATTTGTTTATCAGTGAATGATTCCTTTGTCATGAAAGCTTGGGGAGAGGCCAACAATGTAGGTGACATTGTCATGCTTGCGGATGGAGCGGCGGCTTTTACCAAAGCTATTGGTTTGGATATGGAGACCGGGGATTTTGGTGGTACTCGGTCGAAGCGCTATTCCATGCTGGTGGATAATGGCGTAGTTATACACCTTAATGTCGAGCCGCCACAAGGGGGGCTTGATGTTAGTTCAGCCGAAGTGATGTTGACGCAAATAAGGTAATCATTCTTTATACATAAGGGGGTTCCAGTGGATAACGTGAAAAATGCAGTGGGTAGTTGTTTGTGTCAGTCAGTTAAAGTAAAAGTCGAAGAAATGAGCTTGCAAGTGGGCGCCTGTCATTGCAGTATGTGTCGCAAGTGGTCGGGGGCTCCCGCTTTATCCGTTGATTGTTATAGCCATGTTACATTTGAAGGAGAAAGCCATATTTCTGTTTTTAATTCTTCCGAGTGGGCCGAGCGTGGTTTCTGCTCCCAATGTGGAACACACCTATTTTATCGGCTTAAAGCAAAGAACCAATATATTATGTCGGTTGGGCTTTTTGGTAGTCATCCATCCTTTGAATTTGACCACCAAATATTTATAGACGATAAACCTTCCTATTACCGTTTTGCAAATGCAACAAAAAATATGACCGGTGAAGAAGTATTTGCTGCGTATGCTTCGGATAATACGTAGATATCTTCAGTTCGGTAAATCTCCCTATCTGAAGAAATCATCATAAAAGCTATCGCTTGGCATTAATCGTGGGTATAATCCGCGCCTGCTTTTAGTGCTTGCGCTCTAATCCTAAAAACCTCTATCTTGAGATCTCCATCTGTGATTGAAAAATTTCGCAATATCGCCATTATCGCTCACGTTGATCATGGTAAAACTACCCTCGTTGATAAATTATTAAGCCAGTCTGGAACCCTTGATCGCAAAGATCAGGGAGCTGAACGTATTATGGATTCTAATGACCAAGAGAAAGAGCGTGGTATTACTATCTTGGCTAAGAATACGGCGATTGAGTGGAATGATTACCACATCAATATCGTTGATACCCCAGGACATGCCGATTTTGGTGGTGAAGTTGAGCGGGTATTATCTATGGTTGATTCGGTATTGTTGTTAGTAGATGCGGTGGATGGACCTATGCCTCAGACTCGTTTTGTGACATCTAAGGCTTTTGAACAGGGCTTGAAGCCCATTGTTGTCGTCAATAAAGTAGATCGTCCTGGTGCTCGTCCTGATTGGGTGGTTGACCAGATGTTTGATCTGTTTGATCGTTTGGGGGCAACCGACGAGCAATTGGATTTCCCTGTCATATATGCCTCCGCGTTAAATGGAATTTCGGGGTTGGATGTGGATGATCTGGCTGATGATATGACACCTTTATTCGAAATGATTACTGAGAAGGTGCCTATGCCGGATGTTGATCCGTATGGTGAATTCCAAATGCAAATATCGGCATTGGACTATGATAGCTATGTGGGGGTTATTGGCGTTGGCCGTATTACTCGCGGAAAATTAAAGGCCAACCAGCAGGTTATTGTGAAGTCTGTCGATGGTAAAGATCGTAAAGGTAAAGTCCTGAATGTTAAAGGCTATCTAGGTCTAGAGCGTATTGATGTTGAAGAGGCAAAAGCGGGCGATATTGTTTGTATTAATGGTATTGATGGTTTGGCTATTTCCGATACTTTATGTGATCCTGATCGTGTTGAAGCATTACCAGCATTGTCAGTGGATGAGCCAACGGTTAGCATGACGTTTTGTGTGAATGACTCGCCTTTTGCAGGTCGGGATGGAAAGTTTGTTACCTCGCGTAATATTAAAGAGCGTCTGGACCAGGAACTGATTCATAATGTGGCATTACGCGTAGAGCCAAGTGATACTGCAGATAAGTTCAAGGTGTCTGGTCGTGGTGAACTGCATTTGTCGGTATTGATCGAAACTATGCGTCGAGAAGGTTTTGAACTGGGTGTTTCTCGTCCGGAAGTGGTTAAACGTGAAATGGATGGTATCACTCAGGAGCCATTTGAAAATGTAGTGATGGACGTTGAAGAGTCACATCAGGGCTCTATTATGGAAGAGTTGGGGTTGCGTAAAGCGGAGTTAACCAATATGGAACCTGACGGTAAAGGTCGTGTTAAATTAGAATTTCTCGTACCATCTCGTGGTTTGATCGGTTTTCGTGGCTTGTTTATGACCTTAACGTCTGGCTCAGGCATTATGACCAGTGTCTTTGATCACTATGGGCCAGTGAAAGAAGGTGAGGTAACAGGCCGCCAAAATGGTGTCATGGTCTCAATGGTGAAAGGTAAAACCGCGGCTTATTCCTTGTTTAATTTGCAAAGTCGTGGTCGCTTGTTTTTGGGGCATGCGGTTGATGTTTATGAAGGTCAGATTTTAGGTATTCATTCTCGTGATAATGACTTGGCTGTTAATCCAACGAAGGGCAAACAACTAACCAACGTGCGCGCATCCGGTACCGATGAAGCATTAACACTTTCACCGCCAATTAAGCATACGCTTGAGCAGGCCCTAGAATTTATTGAAGATGACGAGCTGGTCGAAGTGACGCCTTGCTATATTCGTTTACGTAAGAAACTGTTGACAGAGACTGAGCGTAAACGTGCTAAAAACAAATAAACGTTTGTGCTATATGTTCCGGGACTATGTTGGAGTTGATACCGACGATTTAATATCGATACAATGGCTTTATCTATAACTATTTCAATTGGTTATAGCGATAACAATCAACTGTATGATCGTTTACCATACCAGCAGATTGCATAAAAGCATAGCAAATAGTGGGGCCTACAAACGAGAACCCTGCTTTTTTTAGTGCTTTACTCATGGCTTCGGATTCAGGTGTTGATACGGGTATTTCTTTCAGTGATTGCCATCGGTTCAGACGTGTTTTGTCGTTAGTGAACTGCCATAAAAATTCACTGAATTCCCCCCCTTTTTTTTCTATATTGACGTAGGCAATTGCATTTTTAATAAATGCGGCTACCTTAAGCTCGTTGCGTATAATACCCTCATTCTTTAATAAGGCTTGCTGTTTTTTCGTTGAATAAAGCGCCATTTTTTGAGGGTCAAAATGATCGAAGGCGTTACGATAATTTTCGCGTTTACGCAAAATAGTAATCCATGAAAGGCCAGCTTGAGCCCCTTCGAGTAAGAGTAGCTCGAAGAGTGCCCGACTATCCTTTTCTGGCACTCCCCACTCATTATCGTGATAATCACAATAATCTGGGTCTGTACCACACCAAGAGCAACGCTTGGAATTCTTGTTTTTTGTCATCTTCTGTTCTTTAAGTCTTGTGCTTACCCTACTAAGGAGTTATGGTTGTTTAAGGCTTGGTATTATTTAAGACCAACTCTGGTGGTTTTTTAAAGAAGTGATTATATTTGGTCTCCCTTGGGATTGTCTATGCAACCACTTTACCCATCTATAAAAGCGAATCAGCATGGCTATTTGGATGTTGATGACATACACCAGCTGTATGTGGAAGAATCTGGTTCGCCAGATGGTATCCCGGTTTTATTTATTCATGGGGGACCAGGTGCGGGTAGTTCGCTTGATGACCGAAGGTTTTTTGACCCCGAACGTTACCGCATTATTGTTTTCGATCAACGAGGGGCTGGGCGTTCTCGTCCTCATGCCAGTCTGGAGAGCAATACAACTCAGGAATTAATAGGCGATATCGAAAAAATTCGGCAGCACTTTAAGGTTGAACAGTGGGTATTATTTGGTGGTTCATGGGGTTCAACATTGGCGTTATTATATGCGCAGACCTACCCTGACCGTGTTCGCGCTATGGTATTGCGTGGAATATTTCTTTGCCGACAAAAAGATCTGGATTGGTTTTATCAGGGTGGAGCCAGCCATATTTTTCCAGACTACTGGGAAAACTTCCTTGCCCCTATCCCCGTTGAGCAGCAAAAACACTGTATTCAATCTTACTATCAGTTGCTGGTTGGTGATAACGAATTGGCAAAAATGAATGCAGCTAAACACTGGTCCTTATGGGAGGCACGCTGCGCTACATTCAGGCCAAATAGTGACATTATCCACGCTTTTTCAGATTGTCATATGGCTTTGTCATTGGCTCGGATTGAAGCCCATTACTTTATGCATGGTGCGTTTATAGAAGAGAATCAAATTCTGCTTAATGCACATAAACTGGAGGGAATTCCCGGTATTATTATTCATGGGCGTTATGATGCAATTTGCCCACTGGATAATGCCTGGGAATTGCAACGACGATGGCCTGCTGCAGAGCTACATATTATAAGAGACGCAGGACATTCTTCGCGTGAACCTAGTATGCTTGATGCTTTGGTTAAAGCAACAAACGATGTGATTAAACGCTTGGAGGCAGAATAAGTAATAAAATGGGATCCGTAGTAATAGTGTTGCAGTAATTTTTATGACTGAGAATATACTTTATTATGTTCAGGACCCAATGTGTAGTTGGTGTTGGGCCTTTCGGCCAGCATGGAATAAAATCAAGGAAGTGTTGGCAAATTTTGATACTCATCCATTAAGCATTCAATATATAGCGGGTGGCTTAGCCCCCGATACGGATGAGCCGATGTCCGCTGACATTCGGGAATATGTACAGTGGAATTGGCGCCGCATTCAGAAAAAAGTACCCGGAACAGAGTTTAACTATGATTTTTGGGACAAGTGTGAGCCCAGACGCTCGACCTACGCAGCTTGCCGTGCGGTAATAGCTGCTCGGCAACAGGGCGCTCAGTATGAAGATGTGATGATTCATGCGATTCAGCAGGCTTATTATCTCAAGGCCAAAAATCCGTCTAACAGCGATACTTTATTTGAATGTGCTACCGCCATTGGTCTTAAGCAGGATCATTTTCTATCGGCCTTTCAAAGCCATAAAATAGAACAATTGTTACAGGAAGATATTATGCTTTATCACCAACTCGCTGCTAAAGTAGGAATTTCCGGATTCCCCAGTTTGGTTTTATCCCTTAGTGATCATCTAATTTCTGTGCCTATTGATTACAACCAACCGTTCTGTAGTTTGGACTTTATTATGGATTGTCTATTAATCAACGAAGATTAAAATAATGTCTGCTTGGAATAAGGTACTTTTTGTGGCAAACCCGTGTATGTTAATCCATCGTGCCGGAGACTGCGCAGAGGCAACTTACGATTTAGGGATATGGCCTGCTTCGCTCGCCAGTTTTCGGATCGGATGCAATTTGATACGAACAAAGAGAGGAGAATCTAGTCAGCTTGTACTTTGTGTGTGATAATCTTGCATTCATGCTACAGGTATTAACCACCTATTTCCAATAATTGTAACTATGTAAAGCGAGAAAACTATGAGCGAAGTGCGCAACGAACTAAAATATATGACCTCTCATGAATGGGCGCGGGTCGAAGAGGATGGTACTGTGACTATTGGTATCAGCGACCATGCACAAGTTAGCTTAGGCGATGTCGTTTATGTGGAAACGCCAGAAGTGGGTACCGAAGTAGTGGCTGGCGATCAGGCGGGTGTGGTTGAGTCTGTCAAAGCGGCGTCTGATATTTATTCACCCGTTTCGGGTGAGGTGATCGCTGTCAATGAATTACTTGAGGATGAACCCGAAATAATCAATAATTCTCCTTATGATGATGGTTGGTTTTTTAAGGTACGGCCTTCCGATATTACAGAGTTGGATGGTGCTTTGGATAGTGAGGCTTATTTGGAAGTCGTTGCTGATTAAACGTTCAAGTCGTTGTTAACAAGGGGAATAAAACGATTATTTGTACTGAATCTCGCTTATTCGAAGAGTGTAAAGTTGATTTTATGAGCATTCATAGGCGTTGATATGGGGGTACCTGGGCCTTGACTTCAATACAGAACCTCCCAAAAGATTCAGCAAAAAAGGGCCTTTGGCAAGGCATTACAAGGGCCATTTTTTCCACAATTCAGCATCATTTGCCCTTGTTCTTATTTAATAAATAATCTAATAAGTATATGAGAAGTGAGTAAGTTCCATGAGTCTATGGCTGCCTGATGATGATGTTTTGTTAAAAAAGCCTGAGGTATTCAAAGAGACTATGGAACGCTACCGTCGTGTACTGGACGGTAATGGTTATGCTTTTTGGGAGTGGGGGTTGCACAATAATAGTTATCGTTGCGGTGGTGGCTTTTGGGAAGTGCTAGGTTATACCACCGTTGATGAGATCGTTACAGGTGTTGAACATGTTCAGGATTATGTGCACCCGGATGATTTTAAAATGGTTTATGAGGTCGTCTTGAATCATTTACGCTTTGATACCCCCATTGATATGATCTATCGAATTAAAGCTAAGGATGGTAGTTATTGGTGGACTCAGGCTTGTGCTAGTTCGACGCGTGATGAGAGTGGTCGTGTTACCTTTTTATCTGGAGTTAATTTTGACCTTTCCCATTTGAAAGAAACAGAGAAAGCATTGCGTCTTTCCGAAGCACGTTACGAAAGAATACTGGCTGCTTCCAATGATGGAATATGGGAATGGTCGGTTGATGATGATAATGAAAACGGACGGCTTCATACTTCTCATAGCTGCTGGAGACATCTTGGCTATAGTGAAGAAGAAGCTGATGCACTACCCGAAAATGAACGATTTGCCATTTGGTCTTCACATACCCATCCCCACGACCTAGTCAAATTTAAAAGAGCCCTGAGACTCCATTTTACACAAGGCAAGCCCTTTGATATTGAATATCGAATGTTTGATGAAGAAGGGCAAATGTTCTGGATGCGCTCGCGAGGCAAGGCTATTTTTAATAGCAAGAAGCGAGCAATTCTGATGTCGGGTATTAATATTGATATTACTGAGTTGAAAGAAGCGGAAGAGCGGGTTCGGAAAGCAAAAGATCATGCAGAGAAGGCAAACCAGGCTAAATCAAGCTTTCTATCCAGTATGAGTCATGAACTTCGTACACCATTGAATGCGATTATGGGATTCTCGCAATTGACTATGGTCAGTTCTGATATTTCTCAGGAACATAGAGGTAACGCTCAGCAAATTTATAACGCGGGTGAACATTTGCTGGAGCTAATCAATGATGTATTGGATTTGGCAAAAATTGAAGCGGGTAAAGTATCTTTGGATATTGAACCTGTTGCTGTTTCTCAAATCATTGAAGATTGTTTTGAACTGGTTAAGTCCCTCGCTGAACAGCGTGCGATTGTTCTATCTTATGACTTGCGTATTCCACTGAAGATGATCACCGCCAACGATTAAACATGATCGCTTTTTCTTCCTAAGCATTCAGAATGTT
>MDLC01000013.1 GCA_001723645.1 Candidatus Endobugula sertula
GATCACCTTCTGCGATAAGGGCATAAAAGTGATCATTTTTAATCGCAGAGACTGATCACGTTTAATCGCAGGGGGTGTTCATCTTGGAGTGGAATATGCAAGCTTAACATTGGATATGTTAGACCGTATTAACAGTGAAACCCAACAACCATTTATTATTGCTGAATGTATCTTAGATGATAACCGAGAGCGCTTTCAGCGCCTTGGAGCGAATGCGGTTATTCGCCCAATTCGCACCTACCCTGAGCTCGTTGTACGATCATTATCAGCACCAGGGACAGAACGAGTGCTGGAAAATCTATTTACTCATGATGGCACATCAACAAAACGTTTTGATATCCAATTGCAACAAATTAGGTGGCAAGATATTGCTTGTAAAATAATAAGTGCAGGTTTGGGTACACCTTTAGGATTTATCACCATGGATGGGCGGGTCATCACAAATCCAAACCATGACGATGAGGTGAGTACCTATGCGCTACTAATCATGGTTGGCGAAGACAAAATAGTGTCATCTGATATGATTAGTGTTGTATTAAGCTCACATTAACTACTTGACTATAAGGATAATCTATGGACATTGATATCATCTCATTATTTTTCAGTTTTTATAGTGCAGGCAGCTTACTCCTGGCTTACCTGTTAATATTTTTAGTCGCCAATTTTATTTATGATAAAAAAGTGAGTTATGATGTTAAGCAGGAAATTGTAGAAAAAGATAATGGTGCTGTAGCAATCTCCTTAGCCGGTTATCTGGTGGCCATCAGCATAATATTTATTGCTGGAGTCATTGGTCCATCTAAAGGGGTTTTACAGGACCTTTTTATCATCATCCAATACAGCTTACTCGGGATTATTCTTCTCTATGTTGCTCATATCGTTAACGACAAATTGATTTTAAATCAGTTTAACAATGTTAAAGAGTTAGTGAATGATCAAAATACAGGGACTGGAGTTGTTCAAGCGGCATCGTATATTGCATCAGGGCTGATTATTGCTGGTGCTATTCATGGTGAAGGTGGTGGGATATTGACGACTATAACCTTCTTTGCATTAGGTCAACTGGTTTTGGTTATTTTTTCTAAAATCTATGATCTAATTACTAGTTTCAATCTACACGATGAAATAGAAGACGATAATTTTTCTGTAGGTATAGCTTTTTCTGGAACCCTGATTGCTTTGGGTATTATTTTATCAAAAGCTTCCGCTGGAAATTTTATCAGCTGGCAACATAATATCTCGGTATTTGTCCTCAATGCAGTTATTGCTTTTATCTTGCTTCCTGTTTTTAGAGTTATCATCGATAAATTAATTATTGTAGGTAATGATCTCAATATAGAAATTGCTAGAGATAAAAATACTGGCGCAGGTGTTTTAGAGTTTTCTGCTACTATTGGTTTTGCTGCGGTGTTGTTTTTTGTCATTTAAAAAATAGGGAAAAATAATGAAGCTGAAATTAGAATATATATTAGGTGGCTTTGGTATAGGCTGCTTGCTTTTTGCATTGATATTTTCAGGTGCCTCCAGCAATGAAAAAGCTTTGGTATTACCTGGAAGCGGAGGAATCTTTAGCCCTATTACGGTAAAAAAGAACAATACTGTTTACGGCATTACGATTAATAATGATGTGCCTCTCAATGCATGGAGCAATATCAGCGTTGACGTTCTCGACAATCAGAAACAATTGCTCTTTAATTTTTCTGATGGCATGTGGCATGAAAGCGGCTATGACTCTGATGGCCGTTGGACTGAATCAAAAAACCAGTTTACCATGGACATCACCTTTCAAAAAGCGGGTCAGTATTATCTGAGAGTCTCCGCAGAAAGAAATGATGGTGTAGGACAAAATATTCAGATTAGTGTGGCAAGAAAGTCAGGGAGTCATATCCCCTTTTTAATATTGGGGATTATCTCCCTGGTATGCGCTGCTATTTTGTTTTATCTCTATAGAGCAGCAGACCCTAAAACAGGAGAGCCATTAATACCCAAGCAAAGCCTTAAGCGTTCAGTTGTCTTTACGATTATCGGTGTACTTGCTTTATTTTTTATTATAGCCTTGTTTGCTAGTACGCGAGGATATGGTTATATGGGCTACTATGGATATCATCATGGCCCTTCTTTTTTTTATTGGGGTGGTCCTAGAATCTATAATAGCAGGAGCTATAGAGGTGGAAGTATTGGAGGCTTTAGGCATCGTGGTGGTGGGTTCGGTGGTGGTAAATAATGGTTTCTATGCGTGAAGGATAAAGAAACGAAAATACTGATTTTATCGGTATTTATTGCAGGTTTGTGTTCGATTATTTACGAGCTGTTAATTGCAACCGCCTCGTCTTATTTTTTAGGTGATAGCATCAAGCAGTTTTCTATCACTATCGGTTTTTATATGGCCGCGATGGGAGTTGGCTCCTATCTTTCCAGATTAATATCTGACGACGACTTACTGCTTAAGTTTATTCGCTTCGAATTATTACTAGGTTTAATCGGCGGCTTTAGCGTCCCATTGCTCTATACCGCTTTTGCTTATACCGACTATTTTCAAACTAGCTCTATCATACTGACGATATGTATTGGTGTATTAATTGGCTTAGAGATTCCATTTTTGAGCCGCTTATTGGAAAAACATTATTCACTAAAAGTGAATATTTCCTATGTTTTATCAGTTGGTTATTTTGGTGCTTTAATCGCCACACTGATTTTTCCCTTTTTATTATTACCTTTGCTCGGCACCTTTAAAACCAGTGTTTTTTTTGGTTTGATTAATATGACCATAGCCATTATTCTACTGTGGTGCTTTTCTGATATGATCAGTCTGTCTAAAAAGAAACTATTATGGATACATACTTTTTTGGTAATATTACTGTTAGGTGGGGTATTCTTGTTATCCAATACATTATTAGAACAATGGGGTAATAATTTATATAACGATAGAATTGTCTTTTCTAAAGAAACACATTATCAAAATGTCGTAATCACTAAAGACAAAGATGATGTTCGTTTATATTTGAATGGTCATTTACAGTTTTCTTCCTCAGATGAGTACCGTTATCACGAATCTCTGGTGCATGTGCCTCTTGGTTTTTTATCAAATCCTGAGTCTATTTTAATTTTGGGCGGGGGTGATGGTTTAGGTGTTCGTGAAGTATTAAAATACTCGTCTGTTAAACATATTACCCTGGTTGATTTGGATCCGGAAATTTCTCATCTGGCCCAAAATAATCATCATTTGTTAAATCTTAACCTTAACAGTTTGGCTCATCCAAAGGTTCACGTTGTCAACGCAGACGCTTACCAGTTTTTACTGAAAAACCGCACTCAATATGACGCTATTGTGATAGACTTGCCTGACCCTAATAATACTTCATTAGCAAGGCTGTACAGCACAGAGTTTTATAAACTCGTTGGTATAAATCTAAAGCCTAACGGTTTATTTGTTACTCAGGCAAGCAGTCCATTTTATGCGCGGAAAGCGTATTGGACAACTTACGCAACCATTCAATCAGCAGGATTTGATTTTACGCTCCCCTATCATGTTAATGTCCCGTCTTTTGGAGAATGGGGGTTTATTATAGGCAGTTATCGTTCACGTAAATCTGTGCAGTGGTCGTTGACAGTCGAAACGAAATTTTTAGATGAGGGTATTGTGGACAGAGCGTGGGTTTTCGGTAAAGATATCGCTTATAGAAAATTAACCCCAAGCTCTATCGATCACCCCAAAGTGTTAGAACATTACTTGAAAGGCTGGATGTATTGGAATTAACTACATGCTGAACGATATTAAAGCTTCAAAAAGTCGTTTTTATAGCGCAACTTGTTTTCTGTGTTTTATTTGGGGAGTCTCTATTTTGGGATTAGTCGGACTATTACCCGATGTTTTCCCTAAATTACTACCTAGGCATGTTTCAGGTATTCTTGGAATATTGACTATGCCCTTGTTGCATGGCAGTTTAATTCACTTAATGTCCAACACGCTCCCATTTATTATTTTTTCTCTCTTGATTTCATTAAGGGGTAATAGCTACTACATTAAAGTCAGCGTATTGATTCTCTTAATAACAGGTGCTTTGCTTTGGTTATTTGGGCGAAGTAGCTTTCATATTGGTGCCAGTGGTTTAGTATTTGGTTATTTTGGGTTTTTATTAGTTCGTATGTTTTACTCTCCCAGTATTTCTACTATTGCCATATCATTAGGGGTATTTATTATTTATGGTGGAATGATATGGGGAGTATTGCCCCAAAGAAGTTATGTTTCCTGGGAAGGCCATTTATTTGGGATGATTGCAGGAGTGATTGTTGCAAAGGCGATGGGAACTAAAAAAAATTAGTTTTTCATGGCATGTCTGTGGTATCGCAGAGACATGGCGGTATCGGTAAGTGACTGTCCCCGATCTACACAGATGACTTCCGTCCTTCCTGCGATCAACCCGGACTGAATAATGTCCAATGCCTTTTCTGGTATCCCCTTTCCACAGGTGTAGAAATCGACCGAAGCGTACCCATACTCAGGCCAGGTATGGATAGATAGGTGAGATTCTTCAATAATGACGACTCCAGTCACCCCTTGAGGAAAGTATTTGTGGAAAACCGATTGCACAATAGTGACATTGGCTGCTTTTGCGGCTTGAATGAGTAAAGTCTCTATTTTAGTTTGGTCTTGTAAGGTTGTTTTATGACAATCAAATAGTTCTATTAATAGATGTTTGCTTTTTGTATCCATGATTTTACCCATTGATTCCTTAATCCACTAGCTCAATAAACTCTGCTTCGATATTAATTAAGCGTTGTTTATATAAACGACCTAATGCACGTTTAAAATTTTTTTTGCTGACATTAAACATACGGAAAATAACTTCTGGAGAACTTTTATCTGACAAGCCCATACGACCATTAGACTGTTGCAGAGCTTTTAAAATACGCATCTCCAGTTGGTCACGAGTTTGTTTATCTAAAGTATGAATACTAAGGTCAACTTTCCCGTCGTATCGAATTCCCTTTACCCAGCCTTTTATTTTAGAACCAAAGGATAAGGGGTGGGATAAATCACTATGATAAATTAAACCCAGTTGGCGATCGTTAATGACTGCTTTAAATCCTAGGTCAGATTTAGCAGCAATTAATAAATCCACTGCATCACCTATCTGTAAATAATCATGATTTTCTTCTAAATAATGATGTAGCTTGGTGCTGGCAACGACTCGGCCACTATCGGGGTTTATATGCACATAAACCACATAAGAGCTCCCTTCTTTAACGGGATACGCCTGTTCGGAATAAGGCAACAATAAGTTTTTAGGTACCCCCCAATCCAGAAATGCACCATGCTGACTGGTTGTCAGAACCTTTAAATAAGCGCATTGCCCGACCTCGACACAAGGGGTCTTACTTGTCGCTACCACCTTATTGGCAGCATCCTGATAAATAAATGCCTTCACTTCACTGCCTTTTCGCAGGTTTCTTGGTGCTTCACGTAAAAATAAAGCACCATATTCTTTACCATCAACAAATACACCTTTAGAGCTAACCTCGGTAACCACCATGATATTTGTTTGGTCAATTCTAGGCATAATAACAGGGTCCAATAAAAGTAAACAATCTGTCAGGGTACAGCAGAATAACAGGGTATGCTATAGTGCTAAACAGCTTTATTCAGTGAAACATCTACCAATAAATATTTGGCACTATTCATTGAGTCAAACTTTTTGTTACATTCACAGAATGATTTAATCTAAAAGTAAGACAAGGAATTCTCTTATAATTGCAACACTTGAAAATCAAATCTAATGAGAACATCATGACTGAACAACCTAATCTTGCGGATATCAATCAGACATTAAAGCAACAATCTCCGGAAAGTATTATTCAATGGGCCCTGGAACAGCAGCAAAAAACAATTGTGACGACTAATTTTGGTCCCCACGAAGCTGCCATACTCCATATGGTTAGCCAACATTGCCCTGATATACCCGTTGTTTGCATTGATCATGGTTATAATACAGAGGCGACTTACCGTTTTGCCGAAGAATTAACTCAGCGTCTATTACTTAATATGCACTACTACACACCTAAAGTGACCGCAAAACGACGTATGGTGGTCTACGACGGTTTTCCGGGTATTGACGACGAGCAGGCGCACGACGTATTTACACGGGAAGTTAAGCTGGAGCCTTTCCATAGAGCAATGTTAGAGCTAAAGCCAGATATTTGGTTAACGGCTATACGTAAGGATCAAACTGCATTTAGAGGTTCTTTGGATATTGTGACAAAAGATAGCAATATTGGTGCTCTTAAAGTAGCCCCCTTATTTTATTGGAGTGAATCTGAAGTAGAAGACTACCTAAAAAAGCATGATTTACCCATAGAGAGGGATTATTTTGATCCTACCAAGGTATTGACTCACAGAGAATGTGGACTCCATTTGGGAAAAACCTGATCAGTCCTTTTATCAGGTTTTAAATCCCTTCATAAGCTTTTTTCTCGTTATTAATAAGTTGTACTGTAGACTTTGCACGGTTCTTTAGTGCGGTTTTATTGGCCTATTGGTAATAGATATGCTATTACATACTTATAGATAACGAGTAAATTTCTTGACCAGAGCAGCCACCTCTTGATCCGATCCAATATCTGTAAAATGATGCTTAATTAACTTCGTCAGATCAGCTTCAAAAGCTTCGGTATCAACACTTTGCGCAACGGAATCCAAAGCATCAACCACCATTCCAGCACCTACAGTCACATTTGTTAATCGATCAATAATGATAAAAGCCCCTGTGGCGCGATTACGATCATAATTATCAATAACAACTGGCTGGTTTAATGCTACATGTACTAAGGCAATATCATTGAGGTCAATTGTATCAGTGGGCAAATGTTCTTGGGTATTAACATCAACACGGTGAATAATGTTCTTTATATGACCACTCGTTAAACGGCTGGAAAATTTAAAAAAGAATGGCTTTTGTTGTTCTAAAACCGACTCTGACATCCAGACAATATGTGCTCTTAAATGATTCGTTGGTTGCAGCATTTCATCTGCTTTAACGATCATATCGCCTCTGCTCACGTCGATCTCATCTTCCAGGATTAACGTTATGGCTTGATCCACAAAGCCACAAGGCATATCTCCATCATGATTGACGACCCGTTTTATCTTACTGGTTTTACCTGAAGGCAATACGCGTACTTCATCCCCAACATTAACTACTCCAGAGGCAACCGTACCACAAAAGCCTCGAAAGTCGAGATTGGGCCGATTGACATATTGAACAGGAAAACGAAAGTCCTGCCGGTTTTTATCCGCGGATATTTCTACGGTTTCTAGTATTTCCATGAGTGTTGAGCCACTATACCAAGGGCTTTTTTTACTAGGCTCAACAATATTATCGCCATTCAAGGCAGAGATCGGAATAAAATATAAATCACTACTAATGTTAAGGTTTTCAACAAACTCTAAATAATCATTCCTGATCTTCTTGAATATCTCCTCATCGAAACTCACTAAATCCATTTTATTAATAGCGACAACAATATGCTTAATCCCTAGTAGTGATGCAATGTAAGTATGCCGTCGTGTTTGTGTTTGCGCGCCATAACGGGCATCAATTAAAATAACGGCCAGATCACACGTTGAGGCCCCGGTCGCCATATTACGGGTATATTGTTCATGTCCCGGTGTATCAGCAATAATAAATTTTCTTTTTGCCGTAGAAAAATAGCGATAAGCTACATCGATAGTAATTCCTTGCTCACGTTCAGCTTGCAAACCATCCACTAAAAGCGCTAGGTCGACTTCGCCTTCGGTGGTCCCGTGTTTACTGGAAGCGGACTTAACAGCAGCTAATTGATCCTCGTAGATCATTTTCGAATCGTGTAACAAACGGCCAATCAACGTGCTTTTACCATCATCAACACTACCGCAGGTCAAAAAGCGTAACAACTCTTTTTGTTCATGCTGATTAAGGTATGCTTCAATATCCTGAGCTATGAGTTCTGATTGATGTGACATTAAAAATAACCCTCGCGTTTCTTCTTCTCCATAGAGCCTGTACTATCATTATCGATCACACGCCCTTGTCGCTCAGAGGTAGTGGTTAATAACATTTCCTGAATAATTTCCGGTAATGTCGTGGCCTCTGATTCAACAGCCCCCGTTAGAGGGTAACAACCTAAGGTACGGAAACGTACCATTTTTTCTTCAGGTGTTTCACTTTCTTTCAGTGGCATTCTATCATCATCAACCATCACCAAGACACCATCACGCTCAATAACCGGGTGTTTAGCCGCTTTATATAAAGGCACGATGGGAATGTCTTCTTTATGGATATACTGCCATATATCCAATTCAGTCCAGTTTGACAAAGGAAATACTCGAATACTTTCTCCTCGATCAATGTGGCTGTTGTACAGATTCCATAACTCAGGGCGTTGATTTTTAGGGTCCCATTGATGGTGTTTATCACGGAAAGAATAAACTCTCTCCTTGGCTCGAGACTTTTCCTCATCACGTCTCGCTCCGCCAAAAGCAGCGTCAAAACTGTATTTATCCAGTGCTTGCTTTAATGCCTGGGTTTTCATCACATCGGTATGTTTAGCACTGCCATGAGTAAAAGGGCCAATACCCTGATTAACGCCGTCTTGATTAATATAAACAATTAAGTCCAGACCCAGTTTACGTGCTTGTTCATCACGAAACTTAACCATATCCTTAAACTTCCAGGTTGTATCCACATGTAATAGAGGGAAAGGCAACTTACCCGGAGCGAAAGCTTTCATGGCAAGGTGCAACATAACCGCTGAATCTTTACCAATAGAATACAACATAACGGGGTTATCGAATTCTGCAGCGACCTCACGAATGATATAAATGCTTTCTGCTTCTAACTGTTGCAGATGCGTTAACGTATGTTTAATACCCATATTATCAATAACTCACGTAAAATATTTAAGGACAGCAGTATAAAGAAGCCGGCTAAGAATTTTAAACAACTTGTTCTTCTATACTTATTACTGTTTATTCATAGGTATGGATAAACAGCACTCCCCCCCTCTTTAAGTGCTTTATGAAGGTTTAAAGGTCATGCCGAATAGTCGTTATAACTGTATGGAAAGTACTTATGCTTTTTGGTTGATATTGGCCTGCTGGGTATTTTAATGATCTACTTTGCACTCAGTGCTTGAGAACGGTTAACGGGTAATATGTCTATTGACGTATTTTTACCTCCCAAGTAAGTTTTATCCGACAAGTAAAAGTGTGTAAATGCACTTTCGAAATCGTCCGACACCGATTTTTTGACAATATCAGTCTTCATTATAGCTTTTTGCCAAGCTTGAACCTTAGGGCATCCAGCCAATAAGTCATAACCTGTATGCTCGAAAATAATATTAGCGCGGTGTAACAACGGTAGCCAAGCGATATCGACATTACTGAGGGTCTCGCCTTTAAAAAACGGGCCTTTTCCTAAGTAGGCTTCGGCTTTAGTAAAAATTTTCCTTAGATTTTCAGAACGTTGGGTCAATGTTTCTTCATCGGCGCTGCGCATAGTGCTGCACTGAACCAAGTAGTTTTTTGTGGCCATGTAGCTCCATGCTCGATCAATGGCTCGCTGTTCTGGTGAAATATCATTTTCAATGGGGCGGCTTATTTCATCCAAATATTCAACAATGGCATCAGATTCAAACAATACCGTGCCCGATTCTGTTATCAGTACGGGTACTTGGCCATTCGGTGAGATATTCAAAAACCACAGGGGTTTATTGCTTAAGCTAATGTACTCTACTTTGTAGGGTATACTCTTGGCCTCCAACAATGCAGTAACACGCTGTACAAATGGGCAAATGTTAAAACTAATTAATTTCATCATTGATTCTTTCCTCTTTGATTATCAATGTTGTTATGTGCCTTGTTTTTGCCCTATTTAATATTTTTTTGTCCTATACATCGCTCAGGTCTTAAAACAAGGCGTACGCAGCTCATTCAGTCATTGATTGTAAACTCTAATGTTTTGTACTGTTTCCATTGGGGTCAAGAACCAATACTTGTGTCTCTATTTCAGTGGGATCTTCGCTCGTATTCACTCGTGTTTCCAATTCGCGATAGTGTTGCTTAAAATGCATTTCATCGTGAAAGTCACAGCTCACACATTCACGAAACTCCTTGTCGTTTTTTTTGTAAGTCACCAGTTTATCCATTTTGTTGCAACGGGGGCAAACTGCCCCGGCAATAAATCGTTTGTGGGCTTTAAATACCATTATTTTTAAACCTTGTGCGTTCTTGCTCTACAAACCGCTGTGACGTAATAGTGCATCCGTTTCTGGTCTACGACCACGAAAGGCGATAAATAAGTCCATGGGTTTTTGAGAACCACCACTTGCCAAGATAGTGGTTAGGAATTTTTCACTCGTGGTTTTGTCAAAAATGCCCTTTTCTTCAAATAAAGAAAACGCATCAGCAGAAAGCACTTCAGCCCATTTATAACTGTAGTAACCCGCTGCGTAACCTCCTGCAAAAATATGTTTAAAACTGTTTTGAAATTTATTACATTCAGGGGGTATAGTTACGGCAACTTGCTTACGTACTTGATCCAAAGTTGTCTGAACGTCAACTGGATTCTTTGGGTCATAATGTTCATGAATTAACATATCAAATAATGCAAATTCGATTTGCCTTAGCATTTGCATGCCGGATTGAAAATTTTTTGCCGTTAGCATTTTTTCCAGTAGACGTTCCGGTAAAGGTTCACCCGTTTGGTAGTGACAGGATATCATGGGAATAACACTTTTTTCCCAGCACCAGTTTTCCAGAAATTGGCTTGGTAACTCTACCGCATCCCAGGCAACTCCGCTGATTCCACTGACGGCAGCATCAGTCATTTGAGTGAGCATATGATGGAGTCCGTGACCAAACTCATGGAAGAGTGTGGTTACTTCCTGATGTGTCAGTAACGAGGGTGTATCGCCAACAGGTGGTGAAAAATTACAGGTTAAAAAGGCAACAGGTAATTGCAGTGTATTCTCACGTAAACGACGGGTACGACAATCTGCCATCCAGGCCCCCCCACGTTTTTTATCACGAGCGTACATGTCCAAATAAAAATAAGCGATCGTTTGTTGATTTTTTTCAATCCGATACAAATGTATATCATCATGATACTTTTCTATATCGTGTGTTGTTTCAATTATGATACCAAATAAACGATTGACTACCGAGAACAAGCCTTCCAAAACACGCTCGGCTGGGAAGTAAGCTCGTAGAGCCTCTTGTGATACGGTATATTTTTCCTGGCGCAGCTTTTCACTGTAATAGGCTATATCCCAGGCTTCCAGTGTCTCAATACCCTCACTGTTTTTGGCGTAGTTTGTGAGCTCTTGTAAATCTTTTTTAGCGGCGGGTAAAGATTTGTTCACCAAGTCATATAAGAATTCAGTAACCTGTTGAGGCGTATTTGCCATTTTGGTGGCCAGGGATAGTTCAGCGTAATTGGCAAACCCCAGCAGGCAGGCCAGTTCATGACGTAATGCTAATATTTCTTCAATAATAGCAGTATTATCCCATTGATCTTTTTTATCCGCATCGCTTTCCTGAGAGGCTCGGGTAACAAAGGCTCGGTACGTTTTTTCTCGAAGTGCACGATCATCAGCATAAGTCATTACTGCCAAATAAGAAGGCATATCCAGTGTCACTACATAACCTTCAAGTTGTTTTTGTTGCGCCGTTTGTTTTGCCGCCGCTAATTCGGTTTCTGGTAGACCTGCCAACGCTTTTGCGGAATCGAACTGGCACAACCAGACTTGCGTTGCATCAAGCACATTATTAGAAAACTGGTTTGATAGTGCAGACAATCTTTTTTTAATATCACCATAACGCTGTTTGTCAGCTTCGGGCAAGGCAATACCAGCTAAGTGAAAGTCGCGGAGTGCCTGTTCAATCACCCTTTGTTGAGGAGTGGTTAGCTGTTGATAATGTTCACTATCTACCAGCCGTTTGTAGGCTCTATATAAGGGTTCGTGTTGGTCAATAGCGGTATTAAACGCAGTGATTTTTTTCAGGCAGGTTTCATAAACATGACGTAGCTCATCACTGTTTTTAACACTATTGAGATGTTGCACAGGGGACCAGCTTTGGTTGAGCAGGTCTGACGCTTCTTCAAAAGGTGCAACCAGATTATCCCAAGAAGGGGGAGTACCCTCTTCAATGACCTTTAGTTGATTTTCCAAGATCGTAAACACATCCTCAATACGCTGACTAATAGCAGGAATAATATGCTCAACAGTGATACGTTCAAAAGGTGGAAGAGGGTGGTACTCAAGCAAGGGGTTAGACATAATAGTGTGCATTTATCTCAGGCTAATGAATAGGATTAGAACTTCATTGTCGATAATGGGACTTTAATTGACGAACCATCTACCACAATTTTATGGGCACAAATCCCTCTGTAAAGAAATAATCAGTATTATATAAAAAGCCTATCTATAATACAGGCTTTCCCATAAAATAGTACGGTAAATGTCATTTGATCAACCTCTCAATAGGCCCCATAAAAATGCTTGCAGGTACAATAAATCATCATGCTATCCGTACTTATAACAATATAACCCCCAAGTTGGGTCAACGGGTTTTCATTGATCCTGCCGCGGTGGTTATTGGTAATGTAGAGATAGGGGATGATAGTTCGGTCTGGCCCTGTGCTGTTATTCGTGGAGATGTGCATCGCATTGGTATTGGCGCTCGCACTTCTGTACAGGATGGCTCTGTATTACATGTTACTCACAAGGGGCTCTTTAACGAAGAAGGCTGGCCACTCACCATTGGTGCTGATGTTACCATAGGTCATTCGGTTAACCTTCATGGTTGTACAGTAGGCAACAGGGTGTTAGTAGGTATCGGTTCAACGGTTTTGGATGGTGCTATAATCGAAGACAATGTTTGTATTGGTGCCGGTACTCTGGTGCCTCCAGGTAAGGTGCTTGAAAGCGGCTATTTGTATGTGGGGAATCCTTGCAGGCAGGTACGTTCTTTAAGAGATGGAGAAGTGGATTTTTTTACCTACTCTTCAAATAATTACGTTGCGCTAAAAGATACTTTTTTAACTGAGTGATTATACTGATGCTATCGACTAACGGGGCCTGAGATTATGCGCTATTTGCATACGATGGTTCGCGTACACAATCTGGATAATGCCCTTGACTTTTATTGTGACAAACTCGGTTTAGTGGAAGTGAGCCGTCAGGATAATCATAAAGGACGGTTTACGTTGGTATTTTTGGCTGCACCTAACGATGTAAAAAGTGCGAAAAACCATAAGGCTCCCCTACTTGAGCTCACCTACAATTGGCATACTGAAGAGTATGCAGGTGGACGTAATTTTGGCCATCTGGCTTATTGTGTCGATGATATTTATGCATTATGCCAGTCATTAATGGAGAAGGGTGTCACTATTCACCGTCCACCACGAGATGGTCATATGGCGTTTATTCGTTCACCCGATGGGATTTCTATCGAACTACTACAGCAAGGAGAAGCATTGGAACCTATAGAACCTTGGGCTTCAATGGAGAATATCGGCAGTTGGTAAGCTACCCTGGTATTAACCATAATGTGGATATAGAGCGTCTTACTAGAAAGCGTTTAATGAAGTTGTATGAGTTTTTCTTTTAGCTCCTCGGCAGATTCAACACCCTCTAATGCTGCTCGAATACGGTTAAATGCTTCAGCAGCCAATTCAGCTCGAGATGCATAGGTGGTTAGAGAACCTCCATTCCAACCCACCAGCTTTAGTATTTCTTTTTTAAAAGTGCCACCATTGCCAATTCGTGATCCTAACGTGATAAGTTGTTGTTCAATAAGTAGATGGCTAGGTTTATCTCTACTAATTTTCATAAAATCTTCTGGCTGGACTTCTGGATATGATTGCGACACTACTCATCTCCTTAATTTGATTCACTAAGGGTAAGTATAGTGCCTGAGCTAGGTGATCTCTGATTTTTTTAAGAAAATTTAGGCGGTGATTTATACAGCATAGACCTATCGTAGTTATAAGCGTATGACCCAGGTACTAACCACACTTTTCCCTGACGTTATTTTATTATTGTGATAGTCGGGTTAAAGGTATGGTGTCTTTAAAAGCTTCTTACATTTTACGTCCAACAAAAGTTCTACTCTGTTTCAAAACAGGCTCCGGCACGATTTTTAGCCACATTACTATGATGAAATAGGCGACCATTCATCGCAATATAGACGTCTGCTGAAAGTAGTTGCACTGCTGCTAGTGCAAAGCCCAGGTTAAATGGTGCATCACTACAACGCATACGGGCGGGCTGCATGGCACCTACTAATACGATTGTCTTGGTCGATAGGTCATAGGTCGATAGCATTTTGGCTGTTTGTGCCATAGTATCTGTACCATGAGTAATAATAATCTGCTTGGATTTCGTAGCGGCGACCTTTTCACTGATGTGTTGCCGATCTTCTTGGGTTATTTCTAGACTATCTTTACGCAGTACTTCCTCTACCTGATAGTCAATCGTTACATTCCCTTCTTGCAGGATGGGAGTAACCTGAGTATCGCCAATACTGAACTGACTGTTCGCATCAAAGTACAGTTTATCAAAGGTCCCCCCCGTTGTGAAAATAGTTATCATAGGCACCTCTTAGCCATTATTACTTTAATAGATTGATGGTAACGCCTAAAACGGTTCCCATTGACACTTTTGTTGTTGGTCAATGTTATCTTAGCATTTTTTATTAGCTTCACTATACTGAAAGTAATCACCGAAATATGGAGGGCTTCTGTTGTTTTTGCCCGTTGCACGTCCATTTATTATTGTTTTTCTTCTATTAATCACTTTCCCCTTGTTAAATTGTAGTGTCAAACTTGATGAAAGCAATGCTCGTAAACTAATGGAAGACGTGTTTAAAGCGCGTAAAGCGGGAAGCTTTCGTAAAGAATTTACACTGTATGCGAAAGAAGACTTTGAAATCGTTCCTTTTGAGGAGGTTTCTGGTACTTTACAAACTATCGTTGCTAGCGCAGGTCGTTTTAAATCTGCAAAACATAGGCAGACCAAAATTTCACGTCGTAATCAATTGGGCAAAGGCTTGGTCAATTATGTGGTGCTGACTTATCTTGTCACCTACAGCAATATGCAGTTGGAGGAATCCTATTACTTTGTCGGTGAGTCTACAGTGCCCAAGCTGGTTTATTTAACCCTGCAATATCCCTAAGCGTCTGTTGACGTTTTCTCTTTACCATGGCTAGAGGTGCTTTTTAGGCTGCACGGAAATAAAGGTGAA
This sequence comes from Candidatus Endobugula sertula, assembly GCA_001723645.1. Classification (GTDB taxonomy): domain Bacteria; phylum Pseudomonadota; class Gammaproteobacteria; order Pseudomonadales; family Cellvibrionaceae; genus Endobugula; species Endobugula sertula. The sequence continues at coordinate 15,284 of MDLC01000013.1, forward strand.
ATGTCAACAGTGCCTAGTCTAGTGTATCTTTGTAGAGTCTGTCCCTGGGATGTGCTAATGGTTGAGCAACGCCGGCAAAAAGATTTCACTGACCAGTAGGGGTTTATTGGATACACGAAACACTGACCGCCGTCCCCAGGTTACCTGAGAAATCTGTAGTTTTTCAGGGAGCTGTCGGGGTTGCAACTGAGCCACTTCCATAGGCCCCCTGCTCATGGTGGGATCAGTAAATAATTGTTCACCCAAGGATTTATTACCTAAATAGTACAAACGCCTGAGTGGTCCATGTAAAGTGGTTAAAGGGATGACTGTTCGGGCATAAATCCAGGGGATTCCATCACCATAGAGTACTACCTCTCTAATCACTCCCCAGTGGCGGTGCGGCATTAACAGAGCCCGTTGTTCAGAAAAGTTCGCTCGCCGGATGCGTTGTTGTAACACTTCGATACTCAACCGCCCTTGAGATTTATCGATTAATTTTTGCGTTAGCGACCCCTTATCAACTAACCAGGAATAATAAGAGTGGGGAATTTTGTATTGACTGCGTTGTGGCTGACACCAAAGGGGTTGAGACACACCTAGAGTGTTCTGTTGCAAGTCTTGTGGAAAAAATAACGGCAATGCAAGCCACCTATAAACGAAACTTATTGAGTGAACACGCATTGTATAGAAAGTCCGTTTCCAGGCAAGCCTGATATCAATAAAAATGGGGGCCAGGGTTTACGACTGCATTTTTTCAGCGATCTCTTGTAGCATCTCCTGCGATTCTAAAATCATGTCCATCGCTTCAAGGGCATCCTCTCTTTTTAATTGAAAGCGATCCAGAGTTGCATCGGATACAGGCTTTGCAGATACTCCCATGTGAATCCCTTTTTCATTTAACAATTTTTTGGTGATATAAATCAATACGCTATATTGCCAGTGCTCACCGGAATACGTTGGGTTATTTTGATGACGCAAAGCAGTGTATACCTCTTTGGGTAGATTCCAAAAGTCCATTAACCATGCAACTAGTTGATTACGGTCTACACCGATGATCTTTTGCTCTATGGTATCAATGGCTGCATGGGGATTCCCATCAATATGCTCACAGATTGTTTCAAATTTATCGGGGAATACTTCAGCCATAATTAAGTAACCAAAATTATGTAACAGCCCTGCCAGGTAAGAACTGCCATAACCGGGACGTAATTCACGAGGCATACAACAGATAAGAGATTCTGTACACGCTGCGACATAGACGGACTGTTGCCAATAAGACAGTCCGCCATCAGGACACCTGGTGGGCAATTTCAGGGTATTACCTAGTGCTAGACCTAAAGCTAGGTTCATTACCATGTCAAAGCCCAATACCCGAACTACCGCATCATGAATCGATTTAATCATGCCCGGTGCCGAGTAATAAGGCGACGACGCCCAACTCACCACCTGAGCAGCTAGACTGGCATCTAGTTCAATGACTTCGCATAGGTCGCTGACATCCACATTAGGGTCGACCCGCAATTGGATAATACGTTTGGCAATTGCGGGTAAGGGTGGCAGCTCTAAGGTTTCTTCCAAGCGTTGTTTAATACGGCGCTGGCTAAACTGCCCAACACTGTGGCTAATCTGCTGATAATCCGTATCAGAAGACATGGATACGTTAATGGCATTGAGCGGGGTAGATATATCACTAACGACGGTTGCAGAGAGTAGTTTTTGAAACGACTCATTATCTAGTTTGATGTGTTGATTATTAATACCCAACGCCAATAACAGATTTTTGTTGTCTAATAATTTACTATCTACAATCGTGGGTAAATTCCCTATCTGAGGCATCGCGGCCATCGATTGCAGCCCCAGCTTAGACACCACCCTTTTGAGCCCTTCTCCGATAACAGGGGTGTAAGGGTCTCCCATGGCACGTTCAACTGAATCCAGATCCAAAATACTTTGATTGGGGGCAATAGCCAGCAGTTTTTCTTGTTGGAAATTTTGCAACAGTTGTGCCCGTGCGATCTGCTGTCCGGAGTTTTCTGTTAGTTGATGTACGTCTGCGAGTGGTGGAAGTGGCAGATCAGCCAATGAATAAACCACATTGTGCTTTTTTAATACTTGTTGAATACTAGAAGGGACTGTCACAGGCATTCCTCTCGGTAAAATCTTTATACAAATGGTTCCTATCCTAAGTGTAGTTGAAGAATGCTGGCTGGCTAGTTCGAATTAGGCATCAGAGATGTACTTTTTCATATTCCTTGAAACATCTCTCCAATTAAGCGTTGGCATACTTTTCACTGTTTCCCAACCATCGCGCAATTAATGTTTCCGTTTGCTCAGGGTTTTCCCGAAGCAGCGTTTCTGCGTGAGTTTTCACGGTGGGCATCAAACTCAGGTCTCGACGTAAATCTGCTAGGGTAAAATCAATATCGCCGGTTTGCCGAGTTCCCAAGACTTCACCAGGGCCGCGTAGCTGCAGATCAATTTCAGCAATTTTAAAGCCATCATTGGTCGTACGCATGGCTTTTAAGCGCTCTTTACTCTGTAACGATAGATTGTCGCCATAAAGCAGCACACAGTGGCTGGTAACACTCCCCCGGCCAATGCGTCCACGCAGCTGGTGTAATTGTGCCAGGCCTAAACGCTCTGGGTTTTCGATAATCATCAGACTGGCATTGGGGACATCCACCCCCACTTCAATGACTGTCGTAGCGACGAGCAGATCAATATTACCTGTTTTAAAAGATTTCATGATTTCGTCTTTTTCCTGACTTTTAAGACGACCATGAACCAAGCCAATAGAGAGCTTAGGAAGCAGCTCTTTTAAAACTGCAGCAGTCTCTTCAGCCGCCTGGGCCTCAAACATTTCAGACTGCTCAATCAATGTACATACCCAATAGGCCTGCCGTCCCGATTGACAGGCATGATCAATACGCTCAATAACTGTCTGTCGCTTATGCTGGCTGATAATGACGGTTTTTACCGGAATCCGACCTTTAGGTAATTCATCAATGACTGAATAGTCAAGGTCAGCATAGGTACTCATTGCTAGTGTACGGGGAATCGGCGTTGCGGTCATAATTAATTGATGGGGAATGACTGCATCCTGATAAGTCTCTTCGCCGTCTATCCCATCTCTTTGCATGCCTTTACTGCGTAAACTCAAGCGCTGATGAACACCAAATCGATGCTGTTCATCAATAATAATCAGAGCCAAATCGTTAAAAATCACATCTTCCTGGAATAAAGCATGAGTTCCCACCACGATATGGATATGGCCTTCTTCTAGTCCTTTCAATTGTTCTCGGCGTTCGTTCAGTTTTTGTCGCCCGGTTAACCAGCCAATGGTTAAGCCAAGAGGCACAAACCATTGTTCAAAGTTACGGCGATGTTGCTCCGCCAGGATTTCGGTGGGAGCCATAATAGCTACCTGACGATGGTTGGCAGTTGCCTGTAAAGCAGCCAGAGCAGCCACCACCGTTTTACCCGCCCCCACATCCCCCTGTAATAACCGCATCATCGGAACAGAACGAGTAAGATCATGTTGAATTTCTGCTACGACACGTTGTTGTGCTGCGGTTAATGTAAAGTATAAGGCTTGTAAAAACGCCTGTTCTTTATTTTTTTCGACGACTAAGGGTATTGCAGATTGCTTATGTCGTTGCTTGCGTAAACGCAATAGACTGAGTTGATAGGCGGTGAGCTCTTCAATAACCAATGCTTGCTGATAGGGATGAGTACCCTCCAATAATTGTTGAAGGTTCGCTTCTTTTGGTGGAGAATGAAGATAGCGAAGTTGCTCCAGTAAAGAGGTGTTTTGAGGGTGATTTTGGGGTATTAAGCTTGTAAATTCATACCCTTTAAAGTAAGTAAGCGCCAACTTAATAAGGCTGCGTAAACGTGGTTGAGTGACACCATCAGTGATGGGATAGATTGGTGTCAATGTTTGTTCCAAAACGGGTGTTTTTGTACCTGCCCCAATGACCTGATATTCCGGATGATAGATTTCCAGACCTGACGCCCCACGGCGGGCTTCTCCGTAACAACGAACGGTGAAGCCAGTTGCCAGACGGGTACGTTGAGCATTCGAAAAATAGTAGAAGCGTAGGTTAATCGCACCACTATCATCTTGAATACGACACAGTAAGCTGCGACGTTTACCAATGATCACATTGGTCCCTATCACCTCCCCTTGAACTACCACATATTGGAATGGTTGCAAACTCCCTATAGGGGTGATTCGGGTGCGATCTGTATATTGTCGAGGCAAATGGAACAGTAGGTCCTGAAGAGTGACAATTCCCAGCTTTTTCAGTTTCGCTGCTAGCTGAGCACCCACCCCTTTAAGCTGAGTTACCGAATCAGTGGGTGAGTGTACCATGGGCTTTACGTTGTCCTTGCTGAATGGCAGAACGCAATACATCCACCGCCTTATGTCGTGGAAAACTGGCCCTCCAGGCTAGACCCACTACCCGTTTGGCATTGACATCCGTTAGAGGGCGAGTCACTAAAGTATCTGGGGTATAATGACTGGCTGCTGCTGACTCAGGAAGAATCGTAATCCCGATACCCGATGCTACCATATGGCGCATGGTTTCCAGTGAGCTGCCTTCGGTTGCAGTACGAATATTACCACTGTTATCTGCAATGGTTGTTTTAATATTGGGCATAACTTCTAAAATCTGATCACGAAAACAATGTCCTTCACCCAGTAATAGCACGTTCTCATCGCTTAAGTCTTCTGCTTGTAAGGCTTCTTTTTCTGCTAGTGTATGGTTGCTCGGGAGTAACACGACAAAATTTTCATCATACAGTGGTTGGGTTACCACATCGGCTTCTGTAAAAGGTAGGGCTACAATAATCACATCGAGATCACCTTTGCGCAGGCGCGGGCGCAAACTAGCCGTATAGCCTTCTTCAATAAATAAAGGCATTTTGGGAGCGATCTCCTGCAATTGGGGAATAAATTGTGGAAATAAGTAGGGGCCGATGGTAAAGATAGCTCCGACTTTTAAGGGGCTGCCCAACTGGTCTTTCCCAGATGTTGCAATATCCTTAATGACGGATGATTGTTCCAGTACAATCTGGGCTTGGGCCACAATTTGCTCACCCATCGGTGTGGGTTGAACACGGGTTTTTGACCGTTCGAAGATGCTAATACCCAGCTCGTCTTCCAATTTTTTAACCGCAACGCTGAGCGTAGGTTGTGATACATTACAGCGATCAGCGGCTTGACCAAAATGTTGGTCCTGGGCAAGGGTAACAATATACCGAAGTTCAGTGAGTGTCACTTTTATAGGCCTTTATTTTTCATCATATTGAAAAAAATAACGATTGTTGATTATTAATAGTAAATTAAAAACCTTGGGGTGGGTAGGCTTAAGTATGGATTAACTCAGCTTAACTCTCCCCTTTTTTGAACGAGACTTACTTATGTTACAGGAAAAAGTATTGCTTCTGGGATATGGTGATATTGCCCGTCGTCTGGCACGCTTATTGGTTGGTTACCAGATTACTGGGGTACGGCGTACATCCCCTTATATTCCAACATTAGACACTGAAGTAGCCATAAGGTTTGCCGATTGTCGTAAATTAGAACAAATGCAAGCGATTATGTCAGAAGGCTTTGATATTATAGTGATGACATTTACACCGACTGTCAGAAATGATGTGGGGTACCGTGAAGCCTATGTCGATACGATGTGCACAGTGCTTGATGTACTGAAACAACAACCATATCGGCCCCGCTTGGTGGTATTTGTCTCCAGTAGCAGTGTGTATGCGCAGATGGATGCTAGTTGGGTCGATGAGGACTCTGTTACAGCCCCCACACATTACAGCGGGCTTCGCCTATTGGAAGCTGAACAACGATTACAGAACAGTGGCTTGGATTATTGTTGTGTACGTTTTTCTGGCATTTATGGTCCTGGGCGTGAACGTTTAATTCAGCAAGTCATTGTGGGTGATCACTCTCCCGCAGAGCCGATAATTTACAGTAACCGTATTCATGTCGATGACTGTGTAGGTGTCTTGGCACATCTTATTCAACAACACAAAACCCAGGCTATTGATTCCCTGTATCTTGCAACCGACTGTCTGCCTGTGCCGATTCATGAAGTTAAACAATGGTTGGCTAGACAACTCACACTGCCGGACAACGCGAATCCCACTTCTCGTTCATCGCGTGGCAGCAAACGTTGTTCAAATAAACGATTGTTAGGAACCGACTACCAATTTCTTTATCCCAGTTATCGGGAAGGCTATACAGAACTCTTAAAAAGACGGAAAAACTTATGATTAAAAAGCTATTGATTACGCTGATATATTGTATCAGCTTGAATGTTATTGCGGCTGAATCCATTGAAAAAATAAGCCAGGAAAAAAAGCAGGCCATTGATGAAGTCTTAACAATCACTGGTTCACTGACTGTCACTGATCTGATGAGTAATGATATAGCCCAACAAATGGTTGATGGTCTATACCATCGACAATGGAGCTTGCAACCAGAAATTATTACCACCATTCGCGACGAAATCAAGCAGATTATGTATGACGAATTTATCGCTAATGGTCTTATGAAAAGTATCGTCTATGTCATTTATGATAAGCACTTTTCATTGCAGGAATTACAGGAAATCGTGATATTTTATAAAACGCCTACAGGAAAAAAGTTAATCACTGTATTACCACAAGTGACTCAAGAAGCACTGAGTGAAGGTCGCCGTTATGGTCAAAGGCTGGTGCCACTGATTCAGGAAAGAATGAAAAAGCGCTTTGAAAAATTGGAACTCCAATAAAGGAATAATGACGTATTTTTTTCGCGACTCATCTGGAGTTCACATCTCCAGGTTGGAGACCATCGACTCATATATAGCTCTCATCGGGATGCCTATGGAGCAATAATTGGCACTGTGGAGTGTTAGCGGAAAGTCGCTCCGATGGGTATATCATGTATAGGAGCGATGCTATATGTTTAGCAACCGTTTACTGGACATTTGTCCTGATATTTTTGCGGGGTATTAATGCCTTTTGGGGTTAATGCTGCTACAATACGCGCCTTTTTTAGCAATCTTTATAATCCCACTACGTCAATCGTTGAGGTTTTACCAGCCAATGGTTTCTATTTCTCTTGAAAAAAGTAAAATTAAGTTTCTTTTGTTGGAAGGAGTACATCAATCTGCTGTTGATACACTCACTGAGTCTGGCTATACCAATATTGAATATATCAAAACAGCACTGAGTGAAGAGCAGTTGATCAAGAAGCTTGCCGATGTACACTTTGTGGGTATTCGCTCCCGTACTCAATTAACATCTCGTGTGTTTGAGTCTGCGAAAAAGCTGGTTGCTGTAGGGTGCTTTTGTATTGGCACGAACCAGGTAGATTTGGTGGCTGCACAAGAACGCGGAATTGTTGTATTTAACGCGCCTTATTCTAATACTCGTAGCGTTGCAGAGTTGGTGTTGGCAGAAGCCATTTTATTATTACGGGGAATACCTGAAAAAAATGCCGTGTGCCATCGCGGCGGTTGGTTAAAAAGTGCGGCTGGTGCCTATGAGGCTCGCGGAAAAGTCTTGGGTATTATCGGTTATGGTTCAATTGGCTCCCAGGTTAGTGTATTAGCAGAAAGTTTGGGTATGAAAGTGTGTTTTTACGATGTCATTACCAAGCTCCCGCTGGGCAATGCTATCCAGATGCGTGATATGTATGAATTGCTCGGATCATGCGATGTGGTCACTTTACATGTGCCTGAAAATGTATCGACAAAGAATATGTTTGGTGCAAAAGAAATCGCTGCTATGAGATCAGGCTCGATATTGATTAATGCGGCTCGTGGTACCGTCGTGGATATTGATGCCTTGGCAGAAGCCTTGATGAGTAAGCACTTAGCAGGAACCGCCATTGACGTTTTTCCAGTAGAGCCCAAAGGTAACAATGAAGAATTTGTGAGCCCTTTACGTGAATTTGATAACGCTATTCTGACGCCTCATATTGGTGGGTCTACACAGGAAGCGCAGGAAAACATTGGTCTTGAAGTGGCAGAGAAGCTGGTAAAATACTCTGATAATGGAACGACTACCAGCTCTGTTAACTTCCCTGAAGTCGCGTTGCCAGAACATGAAAACATGCATCGTTTGTTGCACGTCCATAAAAACGTGCCGGGTGTGTTATCATCGATTAACCAAATTTTTTCTGAGAATAATATCAATATCTGTGGACAGTATTTGCAAACCCATGATCAACTGGGTTACGTGGTGATTGAAGTCGATGCGGATTATAGTGATATGGCGTTGAGGCGGTTGAAAGAGATTGAAGGGACGATTCGCTGCCGGGTGCTTCACTAAGTGCGTAAGCCTGGTTAGAGAATGCTATCAAGTGTTAGGGTTATTGGGTCGTTTCAGAACGCATAAAAAGCTGCAACAAAAAGTCGCATCAATGAATGATTCTGCAGATCTGGTGTATGCCGTATAGGGTGTGAGTGATCAATTGAATACTAGGTCCTGGTAGGAAGGCCGAATATCCAGTGAACGGAGTAGCTCCAAATCAATCTGTTCATTAACTGTGAGATCATTTTGAATCCGATATTCTATAATGGCGGCCGTTGTCTTGGGGCCAGCAATACCATTAATAATAGAGGGTGATATTACCCCTGTTTCTGCCAACTTTTTTTGCAAACGGTAAATCATGGGTTTGTTGAGTGTTAATGGGTAAGATGAAATATCTAACTCTAATATACCGTTATGATTTTTTAGTGTTTTATTTTTAAATAGATTTTTAACCGCCTGATTTTTTGAATCTTGGCCGTAGGCCGCATAATATAACGTGTCGGGAATAAGCATGTTGTCTTTATAGCCATTGAATATGGCTTGTTGTACCACGCGTTGAATATTGAAGGCAAAAATTTTCGGTAATAGATCGTAATTGTTGCTGCCATTAACGATTTGCCAAGCACCTAATTGATAATGAGAATCTGGGCTATAATAGCTTGAAAAGCGTCGATCAATATCTCTATAACGCCACTTCTTTTGTTGTTTTAGACGAGTTATGACATAGGCGGAATAGATGGCTTGCAAAAACTCTTGATCAAGTGCCATGATGCTTTCAATACCATTAGGCAGGACTTCTTTTGAAACTCCTAGAGCTATCATGGCTTTGACATAGGACTCATAGTATAGATTAGAATTACTCGCTTGTTGCATAATAATAAGATAAAGCTGAGCCAACTCGTTTCTATCCGTTTTATAATTGCTTGGAAAATTTTTCTGACGCTCCGCATTTTTAATGTAATCAATAATATGAGCAGTTTGTTGTTGAATAATACGTGATTTTTCTATGGCTTTGGGGTTTGGCGTCTCTACGGTTTTAGTATTTTTCTCTTTGGTCTTATCAACTGATTCTGTCGGTGTTTGATGATCTGCAGTGGTGCGGCTTTCACCTTGCTGTCTTTCGGATTCAGCGATAGTCTGTGAATTTTCCTGGGTCAACTCTTCCGAGCCGGGTATCTCTTTTCGTGCTGTTCTTGGTGCCGAAGATTGGGCTTCAACTGTTGCTGGTTTGGTCAAATGGATGAGATCAATGGTTTTGTTGAGCTTTGCCAGCTCCTTGTTCATGGACTGGTTATTTTGAAAAATTAGATATCCCGATAATACATAGGTAACCCCAACTGAAACAATAATAACTATAGCCATCATGGTTAATGCTTGTTTGCGTAGTTGCTTTGTTGGTTCAGCAAAGAGTTCTTGGATTAACGGTGTATAGTCAGTTTTTTTAAAGCTTCGTGCCAGCTCAGCGTCTTTTACGGCTAGACGATTTTCTATAATCACCCGATCCCGTTCGGATGTCATATGATCGGCTTTATCCTGTAATTCCTGGTTTTGTTGTTGTAATTCCTGAATGGTGTTTTCTGCAACAGAGAGTTTTTCAGAGAGCTTGCTAAGCTCGGAGGGTATATTTTGACTGTTCATGAATATTTTTTCATTTGTCATTGTTGGATACCTGACTATAAGCATAGATCAGACTGCAAAAGAAAGGTAGTAAAAGCAATCACTGCTAAGCTATTCCGGCACACAAATCAACGCCTAGTCTAACAGATTTTTAGAGTGGTTTTCTATATTAATTTTAGCCAGGGAGGATATTGAGTACGTGTTTTGCTCTATTTTTGGTCTTTGGTTGTCTTTTGTTCAATAGGGCTTCGTGTGTGTCAATGTGCGGCTTTCAACAGCCCCTTGGCCAGTACATTCTTTTTGAAAATATTGACAAGATATTTTCAATTGATTGATAGGGAGTAGGGTGAGAAATATGTCATGGTATCAAGCATGGCTTGTTCTCTTAAGCGTTGAAAAAAGTCTTTTTAGTGAGAGAAAAACACGGCGTCAACTTTGAAGAAACTCGCGAACGGTTTCCCGTTCCAGCAATAACCCTATTCTGTATTACACGAGTGAGCTTGTAAGTTTAAGTGATTATTCTGGATAAGCTTTTCTAATTCGTTGACTTGTTGGTTGAGTACGTTGAGTTTTTCTTGGGTTCGTTTTAAAACCTCTGTCTGTGCATCAAATTCACTACGAGAAACCATATTCATTCCTTGAAGGGTTGACTCCATTTGCGACTTAATTTGAGCAAAGACTTCTGGTGAATAGTGAGAAGCTTTGGATAAGTGTTGGTGCACATCATTGATGAGTTGTTTTGCGAGTATAGAAAACATAACTTTCCTTTAGCCTCAATCAGTTATCAATTATAAGAGTATAAAAGCATGAATAATGAGCGGTGGATCTATATTTGAAACTATTTCACTTTAGTCTAGTACATGGACTTTTATATTAACATGATTATAGAGCGCTATTCTAATTTACATGCCAATATGAACCTAATATGTGATTCCTGGTGCTTGTAGCAAGTTTGGGAAGAAGGGCTTTTAGCAGCTGATATCATCGAGTATGGTATGAAAGCTTATCCAGAACTTGCCAGTTCTAAGCCATTTTATACAATGACTATGATAGAACCGACCCTAATAGGATGAGTAGTCATCTCAGGCATTTGCTGTTATTCTATGGCCGGTTGACCTTTAATTCTATTGTTAATAAAGGAATAAGATAATGAAACTGATTACAGCTATTGTAAAGCCCTTTAAACTGGATGATGTACGTTCAGCATTATCTGAAGTGGGGGTTCAAGGTATGACGGTAACGGAGGTCAAAGGCTTTGGGCGTCAGAAGGGCCATACCGAGCTATATCGTGGTGCAGAGTATGTCGTCGACTTTTTACCAAAGGTAAAATTGGAATTAGTTATTGATGATTCTATGGTTGACCAATCTGTTGAAGCCATTACCAAGGCTGCTCAAACGGGTAAAATTGGTGATGGTAAAATTTTTGTCACCCCAGTTGATGAGATAGTACGTATTCGTACTGGAGAAACCGGCGTTGATGCGGTTTAAAACGATTTCTTTTTGAGCTATTTTTGCGATTTCAGCAAACCTGACCGCTTTTTTATACATTGATGTCCACAGTTATAACATTGATAGGATGATTGATAAAAAAACATAACAAAAAAAACTAATAAATGCACTTATTTATTCTGTCAACTGCCGCTAAATACACTATAAATATTACGTTATTATTCATTTTTTAGTTAGTAGGAAGTTGGTTTATGTCAGAAGAAGAAAGCTTGGTGTTTTCTGTTCATAGCTCAGAGGATCATATAGAAACAGAGTTATTGATGCATCATACCTCAATGGTTGAGAAGGTTATTGAAAGAGAAACACTTAACCGTCAAATAGAAGAGTTTTTAGCTAACGGAGGACGGATTAGTGCTATTGATCCTAATGTGATGGCTGATCCACCTAAGAAGCCAGAAAATAGATACGGTAGTCACCCTATATAAGATAGAATTAGTGGCCCTGCTAGATCGTTTTCAAGCCAGTCCCTCAGGCTTTTGCTGGCGGATTTAATGAGATCAACCTTTGTTTAAGTGTTGAGGTAACAGGCGGCTGAGAACCTCACCGATATATGTTAAAAATAAAGTGCTCATGCTGGATCGATAATATTCAGGGTCTTCATTGCCAATGGCTAAAATACCTAAAGGGTTTGCACTCGCTAGAGGTGTAATCGCAGTGGAACCAATCCGATTAGCGTGTTCCTGGAATAGCAATTGTTGCTCTGCAGTGTCAAGTTGGCCACAAACAGTCTGGTTATTTGAAATGATGGTGCCAAGAATTTCTTGCGCTGTTTTTAAGGGCACAACTTGAATATGGCCGGTAACCGAAATGGTTGCTTTATCAATACGCTCATTAAATAACAGTAGCACGGTTTGCTGGATTTCAAAGTCATTATCAAAGCTATCCATCAATGCATTGAGCAAGTCATTAATATCCTGAGCTTCCAATAAGTTTAATATCAGACGTTTGGTTTTCTCAAATAATTTATCGTTGGTTCGTGCGTTATCTAATAAGGCGTTTAACCGATGGCGCATGTCTATATTACGGTCACGTAGTATGCTGACTTGTCGTTCAACCAGAGAAATAGCACCTCCGGTTTGATGCGGCAGTTCCAAATCCGCAAGTAGAGAAAGTTTATCTACAAAAAAATCTTTATGTTGTTGAAGATAATCGACAATATCTTTATCCGTTATAGAGAACGTTCGTAATGATGAGCTAGCCGTCATAAAAATGCCTTTTGATGGTGCCTGATTTATTATTGAATCGTGCTTTAATTATTAAATTTCACTATTATTTTAAATGTTACAATGATGGTGCTGCAACATCCTATTTCACATTGTTCGACTCCATCATGTTGGCTTCCATAGTATGAGATTTCACAATAATTAGAGTTTTACCTGCCCCTGAAAGACTGTAGTGGCAGGCCCGGTCATGAGTACGGGATGTCCTTCACCCTGCCATTCAATCTGCAATTGTCCACCGGGTAGATTGACTGTAACGACCGGGTCTAGCAGCTCACGCAGTTGGCCCGCTACTACTGCTGCACAAGCACCAGTACCACAGGCGAGTGTTTCACCTACGCCGCGTTCATAAACACGTAGAGCGATGGTGTTACGTGTTTTGACGGCCATAAACCCAACATTCGTTTTCTGTGGAAAATAGGGGTGAGCTTCTATCTGAGGCCCCAGAATATCAACGGCTGCCGTATGAACGTCATCTACCAGCGTAACCGCATGGGGGTTGCCCATGGAAATAGCACTAATCTCTAAGGACTGTCCGTTCAGTGGCAGAAGATAGGTAGGGGACTGCAAAGGTGATTGGAATGGAATGTTCTCTGGCGCCAGTGTTGGCAACCCCATATCCACCGTAATATCACCGTGTCGGTTAATATGCAGGACCATTTCACCGGATAGGGTTTCCACTCTGATTGAACGTTTTCCAGTGAGCTTTTTATCACGGACAAACTTGGCAAAACAACGGGCACCATTACCACAGTTTTCAACTTCAGAGCCATCATGGTTAAAAATGCGGTAGCCAAAATCATTATGAGGTTGTTGGGGTACGGTAACGGCCAAAACTTGATCACAACCAACACCAAAGTGTCGATCTGACAGCTTGCGTATACGCTCAGGCGTCAGATCAACGGATTGATTAATCGTATCAATGACAACAAAGTCATTACCTAGCCCATGCATTTTGGAAAAACGTAGACGTGCGCTCATAATGGTCAGTTTATGGGATTAATTGCTCACCCAACATCAAGTCATCCAGTGTTTCCCGTTGACGAATGACGTGGACTTGTTTGCCATCAACTAACAACTCAACGGGGCGGCAACGGCTATTATAATTAGAACTCATGGTAAAACCATAAGCTCCTGAAGACATCATTGCCATATAATCACCCGGTTGTAACGTTAATAAACGGTCTTTTGCCAAGAAATCCCCTGTTTCACAGACGGGCCCCACTAAATCCCACTGGATGGTGGCAGGCTGCTTGGCCTCCTTTAGGGGAAGTATGTCTTGCCATGCCTGATACAATGATGGGCGTATATTGTCATTCATTCCTGCATCAATAATGGCAAAGTTTTTATGCTCTGTCAGCTTTAGGTATTCTACTTTAGTGAGCAACACCCCCGCGTTTGCTGCAATTGAACGACCGGGCTCAAAACACAGTGACAAAGTTCTACCGGCCATTTTCTCTTTAACAGCACTAATATAATTGCTAATTGTCGGTAGTTGTTCGTTATCATAAACAACCCCTAAGCCACCACCTAAATCAAGATGTTCAATAGCAATACGGTATTTGGCCAGTTGGTCCACTAGGTGTAATACTCTATCCAACGCATCCATGAAGGGGGACAAGGTGGTAATCTGAGAACCAATATGGCAATCAACACCTTTAATAGTGATATGCCTCAGTGTGGTGGCATGTTGGTAAAATTCTAAGGCCTGTTCAATGGCAATACCGAATTTATTTTCTTTTAAACCAGTCGATATATAAGGGTGTGTTTGCGCATCCACATCGGGATTGACTCTCAAGGAGACAGAAGCCTTTATTCCCATCGTTGTTGCGACATTATTTAAACGCTCAAGTTCGGGAAGTGATTCGATATTAAAGCAATAAATCCCGACCTCCAGTGCCCGTCGCATTTCTTTTTCGGTTTTGGCTACACCGGAAAAGACCACTCGCTTCGGATCACCACCTGCTCGTATCACTCGTTCAAGTTCACCCATAGAAACGATATCAAAACCAGCACCTAATTTGGCCAGTATATTGAGAACAGCAATATTGGAGTTGGCTTTAACTGCGTAATAAATGGTGCCTGGTTGGTTCCCCAACGCATTGCGGTATTCGAGGTAGTTACGAGTCAATGTGGCTCGACTATAAACATAAGCAGGTGTGCCATATTGATCACCCAGTTGTTGTAGGGGCACCTGTTCGCACATTAACGTGCTATTCTGGTAATGAAAATCAGTTATGGTCATGTCTATATGGGTGTATGAAGGCGTAGTAGTTCACGGACTGCAGTCTTTCCTAGAAAGTACTCGTCTCGGTCTTGTCTTGATCACCAGGCAGGTAAAGCGGACCTGTTTGTCCACAGCCTACAATCAGCAGGAGTGTGGACATTAGATTTACAATCAGTATTCTTTGTAAAAGCGTTATCATTATCATTGAGTATTGTTCGTGAGTGTAAACAGGCCCTAGTATATGTGAGCTTACGATGAAATAAAACGGGCTTTGTTCCGGGAGCCATGTTTTATTGGGCCATTTTGTTTAATAGCCCGATTCTATCTCAATATCGTAGTCAACAATAACAGGTAAGTGACTGGAAAACAGTTGGTTTTTATAAATAATTGCATATTCCACACACTTCTTTAACGAGGACGATACAATGTGTGTATCGATTCTCCAGGCTTCTCCTTTATCTGGTGTACCACTGGGCCACCAGCTATACTCGTCTTTATCTTTATTGCTTTGACGGAAAGCATCAATATAGCCAACCTGAAGGAGTTGAGCCATCCATTGTTGTTCTTCGGGCAGGAAGCCTGATTGGTTGATTTGTGTTTCTGGGTTTGAAACATCCGCTTTTTGGGCTGCCATTGCCCAGTTGCCACAGAAAATAAAATCTCTGCGCTTCTTACCGGAGAGTTTTGCCAGGTAAGCCTGTAGACCATCAAAGAACTGGGCTTTAGCCTCTTGCAAAGCGATATCATTCAGTGCGGATGGCGCTAAAAATGAACCAATGCTGAGATCGCTAAAGTCGATTTGTAAATAGCGGCCTCTCATATCAATGTTGTTGGGAAATCCTAAATCATAGATGAGTGCTTTAGGGAGTTGGCGTGTATAAATGGCAACACCATTATAATGTTGGGTGCCAGAATCTAAAAAGTAGGCGTTATAGCCTTTTGGATGAAAGATATCATCATCCATTTCATATTCTAGGCAGCGTAGATCCTGTAAACAAATTACATCTGCATCTTGCCCCGATAACCAATTATAAAGACCACGTTGTGCTGCTTGGTGAATGCCGTCAACGCTGAGACTAATTATTCGCATAAAAACCTACTTAATCATAACACTCCCGCAAAGCGAGAGGTTTGACGGTTATTAGCAGCCCCTGGGGCTACTAAAGTTAACATTGAGTAAAGCTCTTAAGTGGATAGCCAAAAATGACTTCTCTCATCCCAGTCTTTACCATCCAATTACTCCTGTTCTACTATAGATACTTCTTAATGTGTCTTTCTTCAAAACTCACCGTAGAAACAGAATATTTCGGCGGGGTCTCTATCAACATAGAGATAGGGTCTTGAACCATATGCCCCTCTAATACTTTGTAACATTTTTGACTTGCAAGTTCATAGAAAAATGGACCTAAATAAGGCTTAAGCCTTCACGATAATAGTTTCCTTCGACCTTTAAATTCAATGATGGTATTTGCAGTCCCATTTGGAATGACTTAAGCTTTGACATGATAGGCGTATGTTTCCTCTAGTATGGATCATGAGGATGCATTTCACATATCACTTAAACCATCTAAACTAAACCTGTAGGCTAAAAATTTGACTAGTCAAACTTTTAGCGGGTCCGTCATTGAATTAAGAGACGAGTATGATACCGAAAACATATGGATTGCAAAGACCTAAATAGAATTATTGTAGATTTAATTTATGCAAAAATACTATTGAATACCTCGTTATGGTTTTATTATTAACAACTGAGTCAATTATTGGGTTTTACCATGCAACCGTTTCAGCAACATTTTATTCAACTTGCTATTGAGCACCAAGTATTAAGCTTTGGTGAATTTACCCTGAAGTCGGGTCGTGTTAGTCCCTATTTCTTTAACGCGGGGCGATTTCAAACCGGTGCCGCTTTAGCGGCCTTAGGACATATATATAGTGCCGCGCTAGTTAACTCTGGGATTGAGATTGATATGATCTTTGGACCTGCCTATAAAGGCATCCCTTTGGCTGCGACAACAGCGGCAGCACTTGCAGAACATCACCAACAGGATTACCCTTTTTGCTACAATCGTAAAGAAGCGAAAAATCATGGTGAAGGTGGTGCACTGGTTGGTGCACCACTGGAAGGTAGAGTGTTAATTATTGATGATGTAATTACAGCAGGCACCGCTGTACGTGAAGCGATTGATATTATTAACCACTCAGTAGCTACGCCTGCTGCTTTACTTATCGGACTTGATCGGCAAGAGTGTGGCCAGGGCAAACAATCGGCTATCCAAGAAGTTGAAAAAACATTTAACATTCCTGTGATCAGCATCATCACTTTGGGTGACATTATTGATTATATGGCAGAGCAGGGGCATAACGAGAAGGTTTATTTAATGAAGCAATACCGAAATCAATATGGTGTGTAAGTTGTTCTTCTGATTTTTATCATTCAGTTTTAATTCAATATGACAAAGGCGGCTTATCCAATGCGTGTGATTATTACAATACTTTTACTGACGCTTTTTAATGCTCATATCTATGCACAAGGAAAAACCTATTTTCGTTATCGAAACGAGCAAGGGGTACTTGTGATGAGTGATGCCATTCCAGTAAAGTATGTGGAGAAGGGTTATGAAATTGTTGATATCTATGGTCGGTTGTATAAAGTTGTGCCGCCTGAACCAAGCCAGGAAGAAAAAGATCGGTTACGCAAAAAAAACCTGGAAAAAGAACGCTTGGCTAAGAGAGATCGTGAATTATCATTACGTTACAGCCATATTGAAGATATTCGTGCCGCAAAAAAACGTAAGCTGCGAGGTATTGATACTAATATTTTTACTTTACAACTGACGCTCAATAATATTGCAGAAAGAATTAAGGAATATCAAGCAACGGCAGCAGCCAACGAGCGGCAAGGGAAAGAAATTTCAAAAGAGACGTTGGTTGCTATGCAACAATTGGAGAGCAATAAACAACTCATTGAAGAGGAACTAGAACAAAAAAAACTGGATAAGCAGGGTGTGGCTAAAAAGTATGATCAGGATATGGAACGTTTTAGCGAGATACAATCTACTGCAAATTAGACTGTCCAGTTTTTACAGCTTGATTTTGTGGATGAAAAAAGCCTGAAAATGTAATATCCAGTTGAGCAGGCCAGTGCTCTGTGGGTAATCGTTTGAATTCACTGCGTACATACTGAACAATACGCCCTTCCGCGAGCGCAAGTAAACTATTGGCGGCAATAGTTGCTGGCAATTGAGTACGCAGCCCTTCTCGCAACTCTGCCTCTCTCAGGATTTTTTTAAGCTGTGTCTCCAGGCGTTCAAAAAATTGTATGATGCGCCGTCTTAAACGATCGGTTTCTCCGATAATGGCATCCCCTGTCATGATACGTGTAATACCTGGGTTAAGTTCACAAAACATAAGGAGGAGCCATAAAATTTGTTCGCACTGCGCTTTTACACCGGATGGTTTGCTGATAATAATGCTAATTTGCGAAAAAACAGCTTCTTCCATAAACTCAATCAGCCCCTCAAACATTTTGGTCTTACTGGGAAAGTGGCGATAAAGTGCCGCTTCTGATACGCCGACCTTTTGTGCTAATGCTGCAGTGGTAATACGTGCCCCTGGTGATTCCTCCAACATATGGGCTAAACATTCTAAAATCTGTTGACGACGAGGTGTCTTCTGGCTGGATTTGCTCATGAATAAAACTCAAAAGTTATTATTAGATATTTTGATACAGGTACTTAGTATGTTGAATACTTATTGTCAGTCGCTAAGGCGTAAAACCTTATTAATAACGGATGCCTATCCTAACCATATACGTTACGGTCTTCAATATGGCTTTACGCTTTATTAACCAGAAAGTTCAACATCAATCATGATAGTGTTGTTTATGGCGTGTGATTAGTGATCAATGTACCTACACCCACATCGGTAAATATTTCCAGTAAGGTAGCGTGAGGGACTCGGCCATCGATAATATGTGCGCTGGCAACACCGGCTTTAACGGCATCCAATGCACAACTTATTTTAGGTAGCATACCACCATAAATGGTGCCATTGTCAATAAGTTCATCCACTTGCTTTGTTGTTAAGCCCGTGAGAACCTGACCTTCTTTATCTTGTATACCAATGACATTCGTCAGTAACATCAACTTCTCTGCCTGCAATACTTCAGCAATTTTTCCTGCGACTAAATCAGCGTTTATATTATAAGATGCACCATCATTGCCAACACCAACAGGAGCAATAACAGGAATAAAATGGCTTGCTGTTAGCATATTAATGACATCCACATTGATACTGTCGACTTCGCCAACATGACCAATGTCGATAATTTCTGATGCTTTTGCCTCCATGGTGAGCTGAGAGGTGTGATTGGATTTTAGTTTAAGTTTTTTGGCACGAATTAAATTGCCATCTTTTCCCGATATGCCAATCGCCTGTCCACCATTACTATTGATGAGGTTAACAATTTGTTTGCCTACAGAACCTCCTAATACCATTTCAACAATATCCATGGTAGTACTGTCTGTTACTCGCATACCATCAACAAAGTTTGATTGAATATTAAGTTTTTTCAATAACTCGCTAATTTGGGGGCCACCGCCGTGGACAACTACAGGGTTTATCCCCACCAGTTTCATCAGCACAATATCTCGGGCAAAATTATTTTGTAGTGTTTCATCCGCCATCGCACTACCGCCAAATTTAACCACGATAGTTTTGTTGGTAAAACGTTGGATGTATGGTAATGCTTCAGTTAATACCTGAGCGATATTCATGGCAGTATCACGGGTTAGTGTCATTGAAAATCCTTCATTGAATCATTTTTACTGTTAATCGCTTGCTACGCAAAACTAGGCAAGTGCAGGTTAACATGGTTGAGCGCCTGTTGAAAATCAGCTTTTATTTTTTGCAGTGCGTGTTTGTTTTTTGCTTCAAAACGTAACGTTAATACGGGCGCAGTATTAGATGCCCTAATCAAGCCCCAACCATCATCAAAGTCAACACGTAAACCATCAATAGTGGTTATGTCTCCAGAAGGAAAGTGTGCCTCTTTTATTAAGCGATCAATTAATGCAAATTTTTGTTCTTCGGCGACAGCTATTTTTATTTCCGGTGTTGAAAGGGTAAATGGTAGACTGGTAAGTAAATGATCAATCGTTTGACCTGTCAATGTTAGGATTTCCAACAGGCGTGCGGCAGCGTACAAGCCATCATCAAAACCAAACCAGCGTTCTTTAAAAAAGATATGTCCTGAAAACTCCCCACCGAGTAATGCTTGGGTCTCCTTCATTTTAGCTTTAATATGAGAGTGGCCAGTCTTCCACATGATTGGGCAACCACCGTGTTCGGTAATAATTTGACTCAGTAACTGACTGGATTTGATATCGAAAACCACATTGCTGCCTGGATGTCGGGCAACAATGTCCTGTGCAAACAACATCAATAGTTGATCAGGCCATAAAATACGACCCTTTGGGGTAATGGCAACGAGTCGATCACCATCACCATCTAAAGCGAAACCAATATCCGCTTTTTCGGATTTCACTTTATCAATAAGTGGAACCAAATTTTCTGGTATTGATGGATCCGGTGAATGATGAGGAAATGTTCCATCAAACTGGCAAAATAGAGGGGCAACATTGCATTTCATGGCTTGAAATAATCTGGGCGCCAGCTCACTGGAGGCTCCATTTCCTGCATCAACGACAACGCGCCAACCATCAATAACAGCGATATCTCCAACAACCCTATCAATATATGCTTGAGAAAAATCGTCTTCTTTTATTGAACCTTTGTCATCGCTGTGAATAACATTATTGTTAATTATCCTGGCTTTCAATACTTGAATATCATCATCAGTCAATGTTTGACCCTTGACAATAATTTTACAGCCATTATATTCCTCTGGGTTGTGGCTGGCTGTAATCATAAGACCACTGCTGGTTTGTTCATGTTGGCAAGTGGTAAAATTTACTAATGGTGTTGGTACTATACCAATATCAATGACATGACAACCAGTACTCACAATACCTCCAATCACACACTGGCTAAATTCAAGCGAGTGTGTTCTGGCGTCACGTCCAATAATCATCGCTTTATCGCCTGCCATAAGAACTTCTGTAGCGACAGCCTGACCAATACTGTACATTAATTCATGGGTAATCTGCTGATGAGCAATGCCTCGAATATCATACACACGAAAGACACTATCTGGTATTTCTGTACCGCTGTTAGACTGACTATCCGGTGATGGTGCTGTTGTTGGCGGCTTTTCTTCAGGGTTTTCAGAATTATTTGTTACGTTTTTATCCGTTAAAGCATCTGATGTTGCTGCTTTCGACCAAGTTTCGGCATTGATTTTTGTTGTCTTTTTAGAAACACGCAGCTCATTTTTGGGGAGCAGAAAGTTAAAACTGACCAGGTAAACCGTTAATAACATGAGGAGTATCAGCAGCCATAACCATGTAAGATCCATTGAGGTTTGTTTAAAAAGTTTTTCTGTGGGTGAATAAGATAATTGCCAATAGCTGTTGGGAATATCGAAGACTTTTGGGGGGTAGGTGTTGGCGCTTTTACCCAGTGATAAAAAGGGTAATGGTGATTCATTATCAATATATTGTTTCAGGGTAATGTGTGCTAGCGATAAATCGTCCTGAGAAAAAAGCGTTTGCAGGTGTGATATTGAAAATGTGGCGTAAAGCACCCCAACCAATAGACCCTGATGATCATGAATGGGAACCATTTTGTGCATTTGCGACTGTGTCTTACCAGCTATTCTTGCCACTTCAATATAAGTGGGTTTTCCGGCTTCAAGACGGTTAACCATATTAATAGCGATAAAGCTAAGTTGCTCATCATCTCTAGCCTGTTTTTGTATTGCGGTATGAGCGAGCAATGTCACGTTGTTGACATTGGGTAACTGTGATAGCCAATAAGACTGTTGTTCGGCTACCCATTGTTCAAGTTGGTGCTGATCCTGCGCAAACGTACTGACGGGAATGTTTTCTGCAATACGCGCAAGAGCATTGTGCAATTGATTCATATGCTGCTGAATGCGATGACGGTAGTCTTTTGCATTGTTGATGACCTGTTGATTAAACTGCTGCTGATTGATGGGTTTGATGAACCAGAACCATAAAGCTGAGGTCATGATAGTTGTAATGACGAGTGCGATAATTGTGGCAAGCACTGCTCGTTGTTGTTGGGAAGGGATCAATTTAAGGTTCAGTGTTGCGTCTTTTTTCATATCTGTTGTAATAATATACAAACTTTATTTTCTGTGCCATACACTATGGTGTACTCATTATCCCTATCAATATTGTTTCGCTATAGCCTGAATAATACGTTGGGCCTGCTGAAATTTATTGGCTTTCGGTAGATACTGTTCTGATTCTGCTGTGAGTATAGTGACAATATTATCGTCACTATTAAAACCAATATGGGTATCGGAAATGTCATTAGCAACCACCATATCCAAATTTTTCCGTTGTAATTTATCTCTGGCATAGTGAATGACATCATGGGTTTCAGCGGCAAACCCGACAACAAAAGGCTTAGGGTCTGCATTGGCGATGGCGGTAACGATATCTGGGTTTTTCACCATTTCAATGTGCATAGTGTCTTGTCCGGTTTTTTTTATCTTCTGTTCTGCGATAGTAGCGGGGCGAAAATCGGCAACTGCAGCTGAAGCAATAAATATATCGCATCCGGGTAAATGATCCATGCTGCTCTGGTACATGTCTATAGCTGATGAGGTATGAATACATGTCACCCGATCTGGACAAGGTAGTGCGGTAGGCCCACTAATGAGTATCACCTTAGCACCTGCATCAACTGTGGCTTGTGCCAGTGCATACCCCATTTTTCCTGAACTATGATTACTGATATAGCGTACAGGATCAATCGCTTCACGAGTCGGGCCTGCGGTAATCACAACGGTTTTTCCTGCGAGTAAACCAGTTTCAAAGAAGTGACTGACCTCACTGGCTAAAGTACTAGGCTCTGACATTCGCCCCATGCCAATATCGCCACAGGCCTGACCACCAGAGGCGGGCCCCAATTGATGAATGCCACGTTGCTGTAATATCGCCAAATTATCCTGAGTGGCTTGATTGTGCCACATAGCCTCATTCATGGCAGGTGCAATAGCCAGTTCGCAACGGCGGGCCAAGCAAACGGTAGTGAGCAAATTGTCTCCTTTTCCATGGGCTAATCGTGCAATGATATCCGCACTGGCTGGGGCAATCAGAATAAGATCTGCCCAGCGAGCTAACGATATATGCCCCATAGCAGCTTCCGCTTCTGGGTCTAGTAAGTCATTATGTACGGGATGACCAGATAAGGCTTGTAGAGTCAGGGGAGTCATAAATGCCTCTGCAGCACGAGTCATCACAACACGAACATCCGCTCCCATATCCTGTAGTCGACGGATGAGCTCCGCACTTTTGTAAGCGGCAATGCCACCAGAAACGCCGAGCAGGATACGTCGATTCATCAAATTTGACATAAATTTATATCACTTTTTTGTAAGTAAGGTCTAGTTTCTCATCTTTTCATTAGCGACAATAACCTGATACGATAACATTTTGCTAAGGAAACTGACACAATCAGTACACAAGGACGATAATATGGCAATAACAGATTGGCCCAAAGCGGAGCGCCCTCGTGAAAAACTACTCTTGAAGGGGGCTGATGCTCTTTCTGATGCAGAGTTGCTCGCTATTTTTCTCAGAACCGGTTGTATGGGGAAATCGGCTGTCGACTTAGCCCGTGATATCCTGCAGGAATTTGGTGGCTTACGCCCACTAATGGAAGCAAGCCAGCAGCACTTTTGTAGTATTTACGGCTTAGGTCAGGCAAAATACGTACAGCTTCAAGCTGTGTTAGAGATGGCACGACGACATTTGGAGTCTACCCTGAATAAGGGGGATATATTCACCAATGCCCATAAGGTTCGTCATTATTTACTCTCTAGGCTCCGACACCAAACACGCGAAGTATTTGCCGTTTTATTATTAGATAATCAACATCAACTCATCGCGTATAAGGAATTGTTTTTTGGTACAGTCAATGTTGCCAGTGTCTATCCCAGAGAGGTAGTCAAACTGGCACTGGATAAAAATGCGACAGCTCTTATCTTGGCCCATAACCACCCCTCTGGCAGTGTAGAACCCAGCCTTGCGGACAGGCATATTACTGACCAACTTAAAAAATCTTTGACTTTAGTGGATATTCGCGTGTTAGACCACTTTGTGATTGGTGATGGTGACGTGTGCTCGTTTGCTGAACGTGGGTGGATGTGATGTTATACGCAGCATGGAACACCTAATGCGAGGGACCTGACATGAGGTTAAATAGATACCAATCCCCATTAGACCCCGTTATAATCCCCGCCTTTACTATTATCTCCTGAACACATCTTCAATTGTATATAAGAGGTATACTGTGTCGACTCCCGACGTGCATACTTTTCAAGGTTTGATTTTGCTATTACAACAGTTTTGGGCAAAGCAAGGTTGCGTGGTTCTCCAACCACTGGATATGGAAGTCGGGGCGGGGACATTCCACCCTGCTACCTTTATACGTGCTATTGGCCCAGAAACGTGGAACAGTGCCTATGTTCAACCTTCTCGTCGTCCAACGGATGGTCGTTATGCTGAAAACCCTAACCGATTGCAGCATTATTATCAGTTTCAAGTGGTATTAAAACCTTCTCCAGATAATTTCCAGCAATTGTATTTAGCCTCATTAAGAGAACTCGGTATTGATACCAATGTTCACGACATTCGCTTTGTCGAAGATAATTGGGAATCACCCACGCTAGGAGCCTGGGGTCTGGGCTGGGAAGTCTGGCTGAATGGTATGGAAGTCACACAGTTTACCTACTTTCAACAAGTCGGTGGGTTGGAATGCTTCCCTGTTACAGGGGAAATTACTTATGGTATCGAGCGTATTGCGATGTACCTACAAGGTGTGGATTCTATTTTTGACCTAGTCTGGACCCATAATTCTGAAGGCAAAGCCGTAACTTATGGTGATGTTTTCAGACAAAATGAAGTGGAAATGTGCCACTACAACTTTGAACATGCCAATATAGACTTCCTATTTCAAAGCTTCGATGTTTATGAACAGGAAAGTCAGCATCTTGTCGAGGCTAGGTTACCTTTACCTGCCTATGAAATGGTGATGAAAGCTTCTCATGCCTTTAACCTACTCGATGCTCGCCATGCTATTTCAGTGACTGAACGACAGCGTTTTATTTTACGTGTTCGTACCCTGGCTCGTGCGGTTGCACAATGTTATTACGATGCTCGTAAAGAACTGGGCTTTCCTCTTGCGGAAGAAAGTATTCGTCAGCGCTTATTAGATGTGGAACAAGCCACAGGAGATGCGCCATGAGTCAGGATTTCCTGGTTGAATTAGGCACAGAAGAACTACCGCCCAAAGCACTGACGGATTTATCTAATGCTTTTTCCTTGGGTATTGAAGCCGGTTTGAGGGCGAAGGGCTTAGATTTTAATAGGGTTACGGCTTATGCGACGCCTCGTCGATTAGCCGTAATAGTGAATGACCTGACAGACTGCACCCCGATTGTTGATCAGGTTGTTTGGGGGCCTCCCGTTAAAATTTCTTTTGATGCTGATGGCGAGCCAACCAAAGCTGCTACTGGCTTTGCCAATAAAAATGGTATTGATCTTTCGGAACTTCGTAGCGAAAGTGACGGTAACATCGAAAAGTTGGTCCATAAAACCAAGTCAGGGGGTGTTTCAACGGTTACTTTACTAGAAGGTATAGTGGAAGAGTCTTTAGCGAAATTACCTATTCCCAAACGTATGCGTTGGGGGGCCAATCGTACAGAGTTTGTTCGCCCAGTGCATTGGCTGATGATGTTGTATGGCAATGAGATTGTAGATGCTACAGTCCTGGGCTTACGGGCCAACCGTAAAACTCGTGGTCATCGTTTTCATTATAACCAAGCTTTGGATATTGCTTCTGTCAGTGAATATGTTAGCAAACTGGCCGATATTGCCTATGTGATTGTGGATTTTGATTGTAGAAAGCAAATGATCCAGGAGCAAGTGATTGCCGTTGCCAAGGAAGTCGGGGGGCAGGCGGTGATCAGTGAAGACCTACTGAATGAAGTGACAGCCTTAGTGGAATGGCCCGTTGCTCTAAGGGGGTCTTTTGAAGAACGTTTCCTTGAGGTGCCTGCAGAAGCACTGATTTCTTCGATGAAAGAACACCAGAAATATTTCCATGTGGTTGATAGTCACAACCAACTCATGCCGTACTTTATTACGGTATCCAATATTGAGAGTAAAAACCCGGCGCAGGTGATTGACGGAAACGAACGGGTGATTCGTCCTCGCTTGTCTGATGCCGCCTTTTTCTTTGAAACCGATAAAAAAACCACTTTGGCTAGCAAACGTGAGCGCCTACATACGGTCGTGTTCCAAGTTAAACTGGGTACTGTGTTTGAAAAAACCGAACGTATAGCCAGTCTGGCCCATGCTATTGCGGAAATATTGGGTGTGAATACAGATGAAGCGGTACGCGCAGGTCAGTTGTGTAAATGTGATTTGGTCAGTGAGATGGTTTATGAGTTCTCTGATATGCAGGGAATGGCCGGCTATCATTATGCCCGTTTTGATGGTGAGCCAGGTGCTGTTGCCGCAGCAATGAACGAGCACTATATGCCTCGCTTTGCAGGTGATACCTTACCCGCTACCGATGTGGGCGCCGTTGTCGCGCTAGCGGATCGTCTTGATACATTAGTCGGTATTTTTGGTATTGGTGAACAACCTACAGGTTCGAAAGATCCTTTTGCTTTGCGTCGGGCCAGTGTGGGGGTGTTGCGCTTACTGGTTGAACAAGACCGGAATTTGGACTTACGTCAACTGTTAACATTAGCCTATTCACAATATACAGACCTGCCAGGGGGTGAAGCGGTTATCGAGCAAACTCTGCATTATATGTTGGATCGCTTTCGTGCTTGGTATGAAGAACAAACCATTCCTGTGGAGGTTTTTCAAGCAGTCAATGCTAAAGCGCTCTCTCACCCTTTGGATATTGACCAACGTGTTCAAGCCGTTAATCACTTTCGTCAATTACCAGAAGCAGAAGCACTCGCTGTGGCTAATAAACGTGTGGCCAATATTTTAGCCAAAGCGGATTTTATTCCTGTGATAGTAGATGAAACGGCACTCATAGAAGAAGCAGAAAAAGCACTCTATGCTGCTGTACAAAAACAGCAAAAATCGGTAGCACCGTTATTTTCAAGTCGGCAATACAAGAAAGCATTGAGCGAGTTGGCGACTTTACATGACGTTGTGGATCAATTTTTTGATCACGTAATGGTAATGGCTGATGACAAAGTGCTTAGAAATAACCGATTGGCACTGCTGCAACAATTACGGGCCTTATTTTTTGAAGTGGCCGATATTTCTTGTCTAGCAGCATCCAAATAATGAAACCGCTTTTTATTAGCCGCGATGGTGTGATTAATAAGCGCATGGCTGGTGGAGTCAGCCATCGTACACAGTTAGAGTTGATTCCAGGAAGTATTGAAACGGTGGCTCGTTTATCAAAGCAAGGCTATACGATCATCATGGTGACACACCAACCGGGTTTAAGCCGGGGCTTATTTGATCTTGATGAACTGGAAGCCATTCATGCAAAAATAGCAGATTGTGTTGAGCAGCAGGGCGGTTGTATTACAGCGATTTTTTATTGCCCACACGATGCGGATGACTATTGTTATTGCCGACCCCCGGCGACGGGTCTATTGGATGTTGTTGGAGTGGAACTAGATTGCATGATCGATAATGCTTTTTACTTTTGTGATAACGATGATGAACTGTGTGCAGCAAAAGCCCGTGGTTGTATACCCATTCTTTGTGATGAAGTCACTACATTGCACATTGCCAGTCAATCATTGAACTAATACTATTGTTATAGAAATTTTTATAAAGTTTACCATGTTGTTATTTATTCGCAGTGCCCTTTTTTATCTCGGCTATTTTATTAGCCTGTTTATCATTGGCCTTATGAGTTTGCCACTATTGTTAATGCCTAAAAAAATAGCGGCACCCGTTATTTTATTGTGGAGTCGTTTTGTGGTTTTTTGGCTAAAGATTTGTTGTGGCATTCATTATCACATTAACGGCAATATTAATCAGCTACCCTCTCCCTGTGTCGTTATCGCCAATCATCAAAGTCCTTGGGAAACGATTTTTTTACAATTGTATCTTTATCCTTTAACGACAGTATTAAAGCAGGAGTTATTACATATCCCCTTTTTTGGTTGGGGGCTACGCATACTCAATCCTATTGCAATAAACCGCTCTCATCCAGTACAGGCATTAAAGCAAATTAAAAAAATCAGTGTGGAGCGGTTACAAAAAGGTGACCGTGTATTAATTTTTCCTGAAGGTACACGCCAGCCCGTTGGACAATTAGGCAATTTTGCTCGTAGTGGTGCTGATATTGCAAAAACAGCAGATGTTCCCATTGTTGTTATTGCACAGGATGCTGGGAACTATTGGCATAATAAGAAATTTTTAAAAACACCTGGCACAATACAGCTTACAATACGAGAACCGTTTACTGTGAATGCGGAAAACACCAAAGAAGTCATGCAAGATATTCAAGCTTGGATACAAACTACATTGTCATAATTACCGAGCTATTCGCAATTTACTTCCCATCAAATGGTTAACCACGAATAACCAAGCTTTGGTGAGGATAAAATGCCAACAAAATTTAGGGGAAACCAGAAGAAGAATGCGGTTCTTACTCTAATTCCAAACTATCTGCCGCTAAAGAAAGGGCATGAGTATCAGATTCCGAATCCAATTTAATCATCAGCCGTAAGTCATTGCTCGAATCCGCATAAGATAACGCATCTTCATAACTGATTTCACCAGTATTATATAGGGCAAATAATGCTTGATCAAAAGTCTGCATGCCTAGCTCTGTTGATTTTTTCATTAACTCTTTTAATTCGCTGATTTTTCCTTTACGGATCAAGTCAGATACAAGCGGAGTATTTAACAATACTTCTAGGCAAACTCGACGCTCCTTACCATCGGAACTAGGAATCAACTGTTGTGCCACCATGGCTTTTAAATTAAGCGATAAATCCATCCATAGCTGCTGATGCCTATCGGCTGGAAAGAAGTGAAAAATACGATCCAGAGCTTGGTTAGCATTGTTCGCATGCAAGGTACAAAGACACAAATGCCCCGTCTCAGCAAAGGCAATCGCATGTTCCATGGTTTCCCGTGTACGCACTTCACTAATGACAATAACATTTGGGGCTTGTCGTAGAGCATTTTTCAGCGCGACCTCATAGGACTCCGTGTCCAGACCTATTTCTCGCTGGGTAACAATACAATGTTGATGTTGATGTATAAATTCGATAGGGTCTTCAATAGAAATAATATGCCCTTTACTATGCAGGTTACGATGGCCGATCATGGCAGCCAATGATGTTGACTTACCAGACCCGGTGGCTCCGACAACCACCACCAGCCCACGTTTGGCCATTGTCAACTCTTTGATAATTTTCGGTAAACCCAACTGATCAAGCTTTGGAATCACGGTCTCAATACGGCGTATTACCATTCCGATTAAATTTCTGTGGTAAAACGCATTACAACGAAAACGCCCAAGCTCCTTTACGGTAATGGCAAAGTTAAGCTCTTTCGTTTTAATAAATTCTGTCCGTTGTTTTTCATTCATCACACCCAATACGACTTGACGCGACAACTCTGCTGACAAGGGTGTATTAGCTAATGGTATTAATTGCCCATGAAGTTTTATAGCAGGAGGCATATCTGCGGTAAGAAATAGATCGGATGCCTTTTTATCCGCCATGGTTTTTAATAGTTTTTCAATATCCACTGACAAAAGTTCCTATTGATGATTAGATATTATCGGGCATTTTGGCTTTCTTTTTCGCTTCATCTTTAGCAATAAGGCCTTTATTGACCAACATACTTAAACTTTGATCCATGGTTTGCATGCCAACAGCAGCTCCCGTTTGAATAGCCGAATATATTTGCGCTACTTTATCTTCCCGGATTAAGTTACGGATCGCCATTGTTCCGCGCATAATTTCATGCGCTGCAACGCGGCCACCCCCACTACGTTTTAGTAAAGCCTGAGACACAACGGCTTCCAAAGATTCTGACAACATAGAGCGCACCATCGCTTTTTCGTTAGCAGGAAAAACGTCTACAATACGGTCAATGGTTTTAGCCGCTGACGTAGTATGTAACGTTCCCATCACCAAATGACCCGTTTCTGCTGCGGTTAAAGCTAAACGAATGGTTTCCAAATCACGCATTTCACCCACCAAAATAATATCGGGATCTTCACGTAACGCTGAGCGTAAAGCTTCAGCAAAACCATGGGTATCTCGGTGAACTTCCCGCTGGGAAACCAGACACTTTTTACTTTCATGAACAAATTCTATCGGATCTTCAATGGTCAAAATATGGTCATAACGCTGTTCGTTAATATAATCCAGCATGGCAGCCAGTGTAGTTGACTTCCCCGATCCTGTTGGTCCGGTCACTAAAACCAAACCACGAGGGGAATTAGCAATATCCCGAAACACCTGCCCCATATTCAATTCTTCCATTGACAACACTTTAGAAGGAATAGTCCGAAAAACAGCCCCCGCGCCCCGCTTATGATGAAAGGCATTGACCCTAAAGCGAGCGATGCCTGTTATCTCAAAAGAGAAATCCGTTTCTAAAAACTCTTCAAAATCCTTACGCTGCTGATCATTCATAATCTCGTAAATAAGCGTATGAACCTGTTTCTGGTCTATAGATGGTAAGTTAATCCGACGAATGTCACCATCAATA
This sequence comes from Candidatus Endobugula sertula, assembly GCA_001723645.1. GTDB lineage: Bacteria > Pseudomonadota > Gammaproteobacteria > Pseudomonadales > Cellvibrionaceae > Endobugula > Endobugula sertula. The sequence continues at coordinate 46,033 of MDLC01000013.1, forward strand.
CGAATCATAGGTGGTAGGCCAGCAGAGAGGTGTAAATCCGAAGCACCTTGTTTGGCACTAAATGCGAGTAATTCAGTAATATCCATAAAGGACACCTTTATATTATTAAAAGCGAGTTGATCATTATCCTTCATCGTACCTTAAAATGATAAGATGAAACGTCAACGGACCCTCGGGCCTGTTGATCATTGGTCATCACTCATTGAGTTAAAAGAGCAAGCGTGTAAACTTGAGGCTCCAACACTATCAATAAAACGAGTTTGCAATCCCCCAATTTAAGTTAAAACACAATAACCAAAGTATGATAGCACTGGCTTGTGGGTTTTGATGGCTGCTTATGTGAATTATCAACAGACCCTAGGATAATGCAATTTATTTTTGCAATAATTACGCTAAAATGCTACAACCCGTTGGCGCTTCGTCTCCAGCAGTGGTGAAGCGTCCTAACCGACTACCCACTGTTATTGTCAGGAATTACCAGATATTCATGAGCACACTTTATATTCTGCAAAACCAACACGGCTATTTCCTTAGAAAAAAGAGTCAGGGGAGAGAAAACCTCGACGAAAAAGTGACGGGTCATAATAGGACCAGTGAGTGGGTTGATGGCCAGGACCTTCGTTTGCTATTTCGTACCATTCATAAAGATGAAGCAATTAATAGACAATTTGAAGTCAGTGCTCAGGATGTCGATTTACGTATTTCCATAAAAGAATACCCCATAAACGCACACAAGCACCCCAATATTCCACAAGATCGTTTGCCCCCACCACTACTCGACCACGTTTAGATGATTCATCAGAGGAACTGTTTTTGCCTACATTGACACAGACTTTACAAGCGATTGCCACTTGTCCTAACTATGCTGGTATAATCCATACGGTACGAGGTATTGAAAAGGAAAGCCTACGTACGACACCCGAAGGCACTCTTGCTACCAGCATGCACCCTCAGGCTCTGGGCTCAGCACTGACTCATCCACACATGACAACGGATTATAGCGAAGCGTTATTAGAGTTTATTACCAGTCCCAATACCGATATTGAGCTGGTGTTAAAGCAGCTCTATGAATTACATACCTATACTTATCAACATATTGGGGATGAACAACTTTGGGTTAGCAGCATGCCCTGTATGTTGGGGAAAGAGAACGATATCCCTATTGCACAATACGGTTCATCCAATAGTGGTGTTATGAAATCGATTTATAGATTGGGTCTTGGGCATCGCTATGGACGTTCCATGCAAACCATTGCAGGTATCCATTATAATTTCTCGGTGCCCGATGAGTTGTGGATGTTTCTGCAATCTCAAGAAAACAGTAACTTATCACTTAAAGACTTTAAAACCCAAGGTTATTTTCGCCTGATACGTAATTTTCGCCGCTATTTTTGGCTATTAGTTTATCTTTTTGGCGCTTCACCCAGTGTTTGTAAAAGTTTTATTAAAAACCGTCAACACACTTTAGTCCCTTTTGGTAATGATACCAGTACCTTATACGCGCCTTTCGGAACCTCTCTTCGTATAGGTGATTTAGGGTATCAAAGCAATGCTCAGCAATCACTCATTATGACTTACAATTGTCTCGAAAGTTATATTCAAACTCTATGTTGCGCCATTACTCAAACACATCCCTATTACCGTAATATTGGCACTAAAGACAATACAGGCCAATATCAACAGCTTAACGATAGCCTGTTGCAAATTGAGAATGAGTTTTACAGTGTTGTTCGACCCAAACGTACTAGCCAAAGTGGTGAACCTGCATTATCAGCTCTTGCCAAAAGAGGCGTAGAGTATATTGAGGTGCGCTGCTTGGACCTAAACCCTTACAACCCCGTAGGGATCAATAAGCAACAAATGCAATTTCTGGATACTTTTCTATTGTATTGCTTGCTCTCTGACAGTCCGGCTTCTGATGAGGTTGAACATCATTATATTCAAGAAAACCAAAAGCGTATGGTATACCAAGGGCGTGATCCGAATTTAATGATCTATGATCGGGGTAAAGAACGTTCCATGAGGGAATGGGGACACGACATCATGGTTCATCTGGTGCAGGTGGCCAATGTGTTGGACAACGCAATAGATGCTTCAATGTATTCAAACAGCGTAATGACTGAGGCAGAAAAGCTACAAGATGACACATTGACTCCTTCAGCGCGTATACTGATAGATATGGAAGAACAACAGATGAGCTTTTACCATCTTGTTATGAAGCTGTCTCTACAACATAAGCAGTTTTTTCTTGAACAAACGTTGAATAACCCCCAAAATTATCGGGATATGGCAAGAAGTTCACTGAAAAAGCAAGAGCAAATAGAGCACAGCGATACCATGAGCTTGGATCATTACCTAACAAACTATTTCTCCCAATATGCCTGTAAGGCTCGATAAAGTCGGATAAAGCGCCTGCTTTAACGCTGCATCACAAAACTATTAAACAATAGGTTAGTGACACCCTGTTCACCGTCCTCTTCCATTAATAGGTTTTGTACGCCTTCAAGCGCTGATACACGGAGTTGTTCCTTACCTTGTTGGGTATCAATATCCTCATCCATCTGGCGACTGAATACTTTTACCAAGTAATCGCGAATCAATGGCATATGGTGACGAGTGGCATTGGATGCACTGGTATCCTTTACTCGTAAGGATATTTCCAACTTAAGGTATTTTAGTTTACCCGGCCCACCGTAGTTCACCACAAAAGCTGGCTTGACAGGTACATATATAGGTCGCTCCAAAACGGCTGGGGCTTTCTCATCTTGGGCCTCTTCCTCAGGCTTTTCTTCTGCCTCCACCCTTATACCAAAACCAACTAAACAAACAACCGTTAATCCTATGAGTATAATCTTATTCATTACTACCCCACTTTTATTAAAACGAGTTCATATATTTCAGTATAGATACTCTTAAATATTTGCCAGCGAGAAACAAAGGGCGTAGTCTTTACTTATTTGACAGGGATAAGAATAAGGCTAATTGAGTGGTAATCAGCATGGGGATACAGGGCAACCCTGTCGGTAGTATTTGCGGAGAATGTAAATCTCTTCTATTTTATATACTATAAACCATCAGGTGACTAAAGCAGGCCATTAGTGACTGCGATTATTAACATCAATAGGCATAACAACACATAGCAAGTAGAGTTAACTAGTTCTAATACAGGAGTCTAACCATGTTAGAAAATTGCCGATCTGCCAAAGAACGCTGGGGTGGAGTCAATAACATTATTGATCGTTGGCTACATGAGAGACAACAACTATTGGTAGAGTATTGTAATCTATCTGCTGTTCAAGTATTCGATGAAGAAAACCCGTTACACCAGGAACAACTTAAGCAACTGTGTCAAATTTTGGTTGACTATGTTTCTGCAGGTCACTTCGAAGTCTATGAACAATTGATAAAGGAAGGGCGTGACTTTAATGAAAAGCATGCTCTTAAACAGGCAGCAGAACTCTATAAAATCATTGATAATACCACCGAATCGCTACTGGATTTTAATGACAAGTATCAGGAAACGGATGACTTAGCTGATTTAGCGATAGACTTGTCAATTATTGGACAGCAGCTGGAAACACAGTTTACTGCCGAAGACCAGATGATCGAAGTTTTACATACTTGTCATAAAGAGCTGGTTGCCTGAACTTCTCCCTTATCGTGCCTCTCATTATCGACTATTCTTAAATGTAGTCACACAAAGAGAGGCAACAGTGAATACCCTATCAACACTCCAACCCCTATTTGACTTAAAACATTGGTGCTATGCAGGTTTGATACTATTGGCGGCTTGTCGCCCACAATACTCCCCCCTGTCGTCTATCGAGGTCGCCCGTAACGGTATCAATGGTGGTGCTCTATCAAGAGATGGACAATACTCTGTAGTGGGGTCGGTATTTCATGGTGGCAGTTTATGGCGTAATAGTGATGCAGAACGACTATACAATTGGAATCACAGCAAAGACAGCACTGATGATCGCATTATTATCTCCGCCGATATCAATGCTACCAATCAACGGGCTCTGACAGCCGACGCAGCTACCCTGGTGTTATGGGATGTGAGTACCGGAGCGGCAACCCGTTTCTGGACCTCACCTGCGGAAGTACTCGATAGTAAACTGGATATCGAAGGCCGTTATGCCTTACTAGGTTTGGCCGATCACTCCGCCGTTATCTTTGATGCCATTCAGGGAGGGATTACGCGCAAATTTTCTCATAAAGGTAGAGTGCGTAGTGTTGACCTGAGCGATGACAATCTGATTGCCATTACAGGATCAGAAGACCATTCTGCGATTATCTGGCAAGTGAGTAACAGCAAGCCTCTATTCACGATACAACACAAGGAAGACGTTCAGTTTGTCAAACTTAGCTACGATGGTCGCTATGCCGTGACGGCTGCACAGTTTGATCGTGCAGAACTATGGGGTGTAGAAAAACAACGATCCATTGCCCAACTCCCATTAAAAAAAGAGCGATTAAAACGTGGTTTGTATATTACCTCAGCCAGATTCAGTGATGATAGCAAACAATTACTGATCGGCTACCCTAACCGCACGATAGAACTCAGAACAACACAGTCACTCAAGCTACTCAAGACCTGGACTCTGCCCAAACGCAAACACTGGCAACCGACTAATGCTGCGGTCATTGATGTCGCATTTGATCAGCAGGATAAACAATATCGGGCCATGTCTTCGGATGGGTTTGTACATTTATTGCAATAACGATCACCAAGCTCAGGTTCTTCATTGCCTTTATACTAAGGGCAATCAGAAGAACCTCTCTTATTGTAAAAACTTACTCTGCTGTAGTGTCTGTTGGCTCTGCATTTGCCGATGGAGTTGATGTCTTTGCTCTTGTAATTTCTAACAATTCCACTTCAAATAACAGTGTGGCATTAGGGCCAATGTTTGCGCCCGTTCCATTGGCGCCATACGCTAGATCAGAAGGAATGGCCAATTCAAATTTGTCTCCCACATTCATTAGCTGCAATGCTTCTACCCAACCTGGAATAACACCGTTTACAGGAAATGATACGGGTTTTCCAAGCTCATAAGAGCTATCAAAGACAGTTCCGTCAATTAGTGTACCCTTGTAATGGACAGTAACGGTATCTTCAGCCGTAGGTTGCTCGCCATCACCTGCGATCACTTCCTTATACTGTAAACCGCTCGATGTGGTTACCACATCCTTTTTAGCGCCATTCTTAGTCAGATAAGCAGCCCCTTCGGCTTTATTTTTTTCGGAAATGGCGGCTCTTTCAGTTTGTTGCTTTGATTGAACGCGAGCCTGTAACTGGGTAATGGTCTTACGACTCTCTTCTTCCGATAAACGAGGTTTTTTATCAGCTTTAATATCCTCAATAGCCAATGACAGCGCATCGACATCCGTATTAATACCGTCACGCTTAAATTGGGTGGCTATATTAATACCCGCAATATAACTAATACGTTGATCAATTGTTTCCAGTACTGGTGCTTCGTCAGTTGATGCAGTGCCAGGGGTTTCTTCAAGCGCAGCTTCAGATTTTTCAGCTTTTTCGCCACCGCACGCGACTAATACCAATGTCGTGGTCACTAGCACCACCAGAGTCGTTAATTTCATGATTTTTCCTTTATATATACAAATACTTTTTATGCTTATTCAATAAGCTTGGGGAAACCTGCAACCGCAGGTATAGGCACGGGTAAGATAACATCATTTAACCGTGAATCATACCCAAATCCACAGGGAATTAATCCGTAATTTACCCTAGAACATCAAGAGTATCATCATGATAGACGACGTTATTTAGAGCGGTAACAGAAACTGTGCGTATTTCAATACATCATCTATGGGGAAACGGTGAACGTCAATGCAATACCAGTCTATAGTATGTGAATGTGGTTTTTCTTGTTTTGCTATTGTGGCGATAGGAGAAAGATACTGAATAGGCTCTAAGATTATTTTAAAACCATTATACTCAAAGACTCTTTTTCTTAAAGTATAGAGGAATGACAAAAAAATGCACTATCAAATGGTGATTGATTTTTGGTTTAATGAATTAACCCCCGCTGATTGGTGGGGAAAAAGTGATGAGCTTGATAACACTATCAATGCACGTTTTGGTCATATTCATACTGCAGCTACAGCTTTGGAACTCTACGCATGGAGGGCAGAACCTTATGGTCGTCTCGCTGAAATTATTGTGCTTGATCAGTTTTCACGCAATATTTTCCGTAACCAAGCCCAAGCTTTTGCCTACGATGGTATCGCCTTAGCTCTTGCTCAGGAGGCGGTTAATCTACAGGTAGATCAACATTTAAAAAATGCGGAGAAAAGCTTCCTCTATATGCCTTATATGCATAGTGAGTCACTACTCGTCCACGATCAGGCTATTATCTTATTTAGCCAACCAGGATTAGAAAATAATCTCGATTTTGAACACAAACACCGCGATATTATCGCACGCTTTCAACGTTACCCACACCGTAATCAACCACTGGGGCGAGAATCTACAGAAGAAGAAAAAGTTTTTTTGTTAACCAACAATTCATCTTTCTAAATAATGGATACATGCTATGCTTATAGCAAGTAACAAGCAATGGCAAGACTATGACAATTGTTGATCGCCAATACATCCGTCATCCCTCAGAAATCCCTCTGGAGTATCGCATAACAGAAACGCCGCCTTACTGTAGTATGGATTACATTAATAATGCCAGTGGAGGTGGTTTACGCTTCCACTCAAACAGCTATATTGCACCTGATAAATGGGTGCATCTCTATATTCCCTGTAATGATAACTATTTTGAAACCGATGCCCAAGTACGCTGGTGTGAAATTATCGAGAGTGAAAAAAATTATGATGTGGGCGTAAGTTTTTGCAACTCTAATAAGGCCTTCTCAGCAAGAATGGTAGAACAGATTTGCTACATAGAAGAATACCGGCAGAAGATTAAGAAGAAAGAAGGCAGAGAGCTTAGCAGTGATCAAGCAGCCGCAGAGTGGATTGACAAATACGCGGGTGATTTTCCAGAAAATTCTTAGCAAGAGGTCTGCTAAAGTCCATGCATAGCAAGTCCTCTCCTCCCTTATTTTATACGTCTATCACTCAATTTAAACAACTCATACCTAACCATCCTGATGAGACTTTTGACAGAGAGTTCACCCCTTTGCTCAATAATTATCTCTCTCATTATTCTATTCATTTCGTTTAACAGTCGTTTGCCAGCACTTACCATATCTGGCAAAGCAATATCAGCCACTACCAGATTATTCATCATTGCTGGAAACCTACACATTCTCAAGGCACAGTTATTCTTAGTCATGGTTATTTCGATCATACAGGGCTTAATGGACGACTTATACAATGGGCTTTGAAAAAAAACTACACGGTTGTCAGTTTTGATCTTCCCGGTCATGGACTCAGTAGTGACACTCCAGCAGCAATCAACAGTTTCAACGAATATACTCTCGTATTTAAAAAAACAATGGATTATGTTGTTCAACATCAGCAACATTCATCTCCTATCTATGCCATAGGTCAGAGTATGGGATGTGCTACCATTGCCAATTACCTATTACAGGCTCCCAGTCAACTACCCGACAAAATTATATTCTTGGCCCCTTTGGTTCGCAGTTTGGGTTGGCCCAGTATGCGATGGTTGTACTTTTTACTCCGACCTTGTATTCACTCCGTACCACGCAAATTCCATATTTCAAGCCATGACCATAACTTCAATCATTTTTTGGAAAAAGGTGACCCCCTACAAGCCCGACGCATCCCCTTAAACTGGCTAGGAGCGATGGAGCAGTGGTATCAAAAAGTTGACAAATATTCTGATACTAATACTTACCCATTATCTATTATCCAAGGTAATGACGACCTAACCGTTGATTGGCGTTATAACCTCTCCGCTCTTCAACGATGTTTTCCCAACAGTACAACAAAAATAATACCAGGGGCGAAACATCGACTCATTAATGAAGCTGAAGACTATTGGCGAGCCGTTGAATGGGTACTGAGTCAGTTATTAGGGGATGTCATTGGCCACTAAAGTCTTTACGTTTTAGTTAATCAGCCCTAACATGGTTTTGAAGTGTAGTGCTATGGTCTTTTTTTTGAGCCGTTTTTTTTCTAAAATTAAGGGCGCGCTTGTATATTCCCATTTTTTTAAAAACACATTCTATGAGTCGGAGGAAAACCCTGCCGATAAAGGCACAATACGCCTATTACTGTAGGTTTACAATATCAATAAACGTGTTATCTTAGCGTTTGTTATATGGCTTTTTAATAACAAAAGTTATGCAAAATAGAAGGGATTATCTTATTAACAGAGTGCTTTGACGGTCACCATATTCAATAAGGCTATCACGAGTAATGTCTACATTTGAATTTCCAGAATCCATAAAAAGCCGTCCAACCTATGGCACTTTAGAACCAAGGCGTGGTACTCATCATCTGTTTGTCGCTGACGCAGAAGGTGCAGAGGCTATAATAGCCATTGGCCAAAATCATTCAGACATGATGTTAAAGACGCACATCATTTATATTCCTAAAAGTACGGGTGATACCTATATTGACAAACTGAAAGCACTGTCAGCAAAGCAGCTTTATATCAAGCCAGGTTTTAAAGAGGCTTTGTCGCACCTACGTCAATGTCTTACTCGGGCACATATGGGGATTCAAATATATTTGACGGGAACAGAAAATATTATGGGACAAGCCATGGCTGAAGCAATCAGTGCAGGCATGCCTCATACAGCGATCCAGACAGAACATCGTGGCTCAGTCGCGCGCAGAATGCAATGTGTTCATTGTAAAGGCATTACCGAAAATGTTATTACCAACCCATTTGTTTGCTCCCATTGCCATCTGAATTTGTTGGTGCGTGATCATTATTCGCGTCGTTTGGCTGCTTTCCAAGGAGTCTGTATTGATGCTGAAGACCCTGGCAACATTCCAACGCCAGTGGAATTATATCAATGAGTATTGGTGCAGAAACAATAGCTGTTACCGTGACCGATATTGTAACAGTGAATGAATTAGTGACTCGTTTTAAGTTTAAACGTACCGATGGCAAACTGCTGCCAGCTTTCTCTGGAGGTGCACATATCGTTGTTGAAATGCAGCATGGTGATCAACAAAGACGTAATCCCTACTCACTGATGTCCAGCCCTTTTGATCTTTCATACTATAGTATTTCTATTCGTCGTGATGATAAAGGTCGAGGTGGTTCTTTGTTTATGCATCAAGAAGTTGGGATAGGTGATGAAATGACTATCAGTTATCCTGTAAATGTATTTTCTTTGGACATGCGCGCCAAGAAATACCTGATGATTGCTGGCGGTATTGGTATCACACCATTTTTGGCACAGATACCTCAAATTAGTTGTCTACATGGTCACTTCGAACTGCATTATTCTGTACGTTCATCGGCATTGGGTAGCTATGTTGGTTACTTAACAGCACAGTACCCAAATAACGTTCACACCTACTATAGTGACCACAAACAGTACCTTGACCTGGATAAACTTTTAACAAAACAACCTCTAGGCACACACCTCTATATTTGTGGCCCCAAAGGCATGATTGAATGGGTATGTAAGACAGCAGCGAAATATGGCTGGCCTAGAGAGACCGTACACTATGAAGAGTTTCTAACTCCCAGGTCAGGAAAACCCTTCCAGGTGACATTAGCCGTATCCAATAAAACCATTGAGGTTAGCGCAAACCAAAGCCTGTTGGAAGCCATGGAAAGCGCTGGAGTTGAAGCGCCTTATCTATGTCGTGGTGGTGTCTGTGGTCAGTGTGAAACCGACGTCTGCAGTTCCGAGGGGCACTTTATCCATAATGACCATTGGCTGAACGACGAACAACGAGCGAGCGGTAAGAAAATGATGCCTTGCGTATCACGCTTCGAGGGAAAATCCCTCGTTATTGACCGTTAGAAAGGAGTGATTGTGTCTATTCAATTCAAACAAGAAACGTTTCGCGACGACTATAGCTTTAACAACTCTGAGTGGGCCATTCAGCGCTTTCCTTTTCCTTTCCATGAAGACAGCTATATGTACTCTGTTAATATAGAACCACATTGTGGCGGACCTGTAGGCAGTGTTTATGAAAAGTGCTTTGATGTTGATGAACACTATATTGCCGAGATAAAAGAACGAGACATTGTGCTGGGGGAAGATCCCTTACGTTGTCAATCTCTCCCCCATATGACTCTGGTGGGCTGGGATCTCCTTGAATTAATTATGGTGTCAAAATCCGAAGACTACCCTGATTTATTTGAGCTTCAGCGGAAGGGTAATCAATAGCGCTGGATCAACAGAGTCTTAAACATTGACGATAGTTTTACCTTTTTAGATAACACGACATTGCCTTATGGCCCAATGGAATACATTACTCGTCAAACACAAGGTGACTTTTGTTTACTTGATCAGCGTGACGAAAATTTATGGATGGATGCTGGTATGGTCACCTCTCCGGCAAATTGGTCACTGGATTTTGCTCTGGGTATGAACTTTTTTGAATGGCATGCACCGGTACCTAAAGCCCATGAAATGGGTATCTTTAAACGTGCATTACGGTTTTTGCTTGCGATTCAATATGGTGCACCTGCACGGCGTCTCAACTGGTCCATGACAGTAAACCCGATATTGGATACCAGTACGGAAAACTATCATCAGTGGGGTATGCAAAAAACAACGATGACACCAGAGAATGTGGGTAGTAAACAACATTTGCGTGTGGAGTTACAAACTTTTTTTAGATTGCCACGATCCAATGCACTGGCTTTCCCAATCAGGTGTTATCTCATCAAACTGGAAGAACTGGTTACCATTCCTAAGTGGGGACGTCGTCTGCACCGGGTGGTTCGTGACTTACCTATTGAGTTAGTCACTTACAAAGGACTTATCAATACCCGCCCTTTGATTATCGATTATCTGTCACAATTTGATGATGGTGCAGAAACTTCACCGGGTGAGTGGCCAGACTAGGGCTTGTTAACACTCGTTTTTCTATAGTAAATACATGGCGATATCATATATAAGCGGAGTGCTGATTTCCGTAATTTCCTGGTGCAATGTATCGTTGTTGCCGTTACCTATATGTTCAAAATGTCTAAGGGTAATGCCGTAGTATTGACGACTTTACGCATGACAAAACGGGAATGAACACCAGTGACTCCTTCTATGGTGGTCAGCTTACTTAATAAAAAGGCTTGGTAGGCTTCCATATCTTTCACGACGACTTTCAGCTGGTAATCAGCCGCAGCTCCTGTAATTAGCAAACACTCCTGAACCTCTGGGTAACTGGATACCATAGATTCAAAATGGTCGAAACGTTCGGGTGTGTGTCTGTCCATACTGATACTAATCAAGGCTGTTAAAGTCAAACCCAGTTTTTTTTCATTTAACAAGATGACTTTTTTACCAATAATTCCCGCTTCTTCTAGAGATTTTACCCGGCGTAAACAAGGCGAGGCTGATAAGCCGACCTTCTCCGCTAATTCTAAATTGCTGATACCCCCATTTTTTTGTATTTCTGACAATATACGTCTATCTGTACGATCTAGCTTTACCATTACTCCCCTCTCAATTTACTCAAAAACTTGTCTAAGAGTATAAGCAATGACAGTGTTAAGCAATAATTAACCCTTAAAATAACCTATTTTAGGTATTAGTACTAAAAAAATAGTGATAAGGAGGTTAATTAGCAATACTTTTTCCCAGATAAACTTCTAAAATAAATAATACCAACCGTCTGCATTACTCCTGCTCATGGTTTACTTTACTTCTCATGAGGAAGTAAAAGTTCACATGCCCATAAGGTGAATGAACATGAAGTTGCTTGATCATTGCTCACCACTTGATCCTCGTGGTGTCTTATTTACTTATGATGAGTTGATTGAATATTATGAACCCGTTTGATCATAGATATTTTAACTATAGAAAGTATCGTCCGTTTCCCACCATTAATAAACCGGACCGTCGGTGGCCTTCGCAAGTTATAGAAAAAGCCCCCATATGGTGTGCTGTTGACCTGAGGGATGGGAACCAGGCATTAATAGAACCTATGAATGTTGCTCAAAAGCAGCGTTTATGGAAGTTGCTGATCAAACTAGGATTTAAGGAAATTGAAATTGGTTTTCCTTCGGCTTCTCAGCCCGACTTTGATTTTTGTCGCTGGTTAATCGAGGAGCATCAAATTCCTGATGATGTAAGAATTCAAGCGTTAACTCAGGCTCGTCCTGAGTTAATTGAAAGAACTTACGAAGCCCTGTGTGATGTTAAACAGGCCATTGTTCATGTTTATAATTCAACCTCTCCAGTACAACGTAAAAAGGTTTTTAAATTAGATAAAGCTGGTGTTATGGATATTGCACGTCAAGGTGCTCAAAAAGTCCTCGATGAATCTAAAAAATACCCAGATACTGATTGGTATTTTGAGTATTCTCCAGAGAGTTTTTCTAGCACTGAAATTGATTATGCCATTGACGTCTGTAATGCCGTTATCGATGTATGGCAGCCTACTCCAGATCACAAAGCCATTTTTAATCTACCAGCGACAGTAGAGTGTGCTACACCGAATGTGTTTGCCGACCAGATAGAGACTTTTTGCGATAATATCAATAGCCGAGATGCTATCGTTGTGAGTCTTCATACTCATAACGACCGTGGCTGTGCCGTAGCGGCAGCTGAGTTGGGTGTTATGGCGGGGGCAGATAGAATTGAAGGCACCTTGATGGGTAATGGAGAACGTACGGGTAACATGGACATTGTTACTATGGCGATGAACCTTTATAGCCAGGGTGTTGATCCAGAGCTCGATTTATCCAACGCCGACGAAATTGTTCGTGTTGTGGCAGAGTGCACTCAAATCGCCGCACATCCTCGCCACCCATGGTTTGGTGAGCTGGTTTACACGGCTTTTTCTGGTAGTCATCAGGATGCCATTAAAAAGTGTTTAAGCGTACAGGAAGACAATATGATGTGGGATGTGGCATATCTTCCTATCGATCCACGGGATCTCGGTCGAGATTATCAATCGGTTATCCGCGTTAACAGTCAGTCAGGTAAAGGCGGAGTTGCTTATGTATTAGAGCAGAAGTATGGCTTGCAATTGCCTCGCTGGCTGCAAATAGAAGCTAGCCGTAAGGTGCAAGCCTATGCAGAGCAAAACTCTGTTGAAGTCTCCCACCAGGAAATGTGGCGAATTGTAGAAGAGACTTTTATGAATACAGGCAAGGATTATCAGCTCAATACCTATCACTTGGAGAAGGAGGGTGAAACAGAAAGCCTTCAGGCAACACTTATTTCCAGTGATCCTAAAATGGCGGATATCACCCTAACGGGGCAGGGTGATGGCGCTTTATCTGCATTTTGTCATGCCATTCGACAAAGTACTGGATTAGACGTTGAAATTATCCACTATGATCAGCATGCCATTGGTGCGGGAACAGACGCTTCTGCCGTGGGTTATGTCCAGTTAAAAATTAATGGGCGACGTTACTGTGGTATTGCTAAAAATAAAGATATTCTTAGTGCAAACCTTAATGCTATTTTAGCGTGTATTAATCAAGTGGGTGTCGATTCTCGGGCATCGACAAGTCTCTCTGTTTAAGGCGGATAAACATGTCTATATGGGCATGTTTATCTCTAGCTTGCGTATACCTAGTTGCCTGTTAAAAATGTAAAAAGTCCAATAGCATAGCCGTTTTTTTACCAAAATCTCCCTTCCAAATGGCAAGCTTTCTTGGTTATAGTACGCATAATCTTGTCATTTGGGATCATCGCTTCATGAAATCTAATTCTGCTAATCCCCCTGAGCCTGACGATGTATTCCGGATCGCGCCTCGACCAAATCATCAACATGAAACACGAGTGAGTGTTGTTAGTGGATCATAAATACAATGCTATCTATGATCATTTAGAGACCAGCCAAAGATGTTTATATGACTTTCGATGCACAACATTTTAAAAAGTATTTCCCCTTATTTGATCAGCCAGATAATCAACGCCTGATTTACCTTGATAATGCGGCTACCACACAGAAACCTCGTTGTGTTATTGAGGCAATCAGTCATTTTTATTTATCCATTAATGGTAATGCCCAGCGAGCCAGTCATCGTCTAGCTCGTGCGGCGACTGAACATATCGAGCAGGTACGGCGGCAAGCGGTAACTTTTCTGGGGGCAGGTTCGAGCTGTGAAGTTGTGTTTACTCATGGTGCTACAGAAGCGCTGAACTTATTGGCATATGGTTTGTTATCTGGGGTGAATCCAGGGGATGAGATTGTTTTGTCTCATGCAGAGCATCACGCAAATCTTTTACCTTGGCAGCAGTGGGCGTCCCGTCGACAGTGTAAGCTGACGTTTTTCCCCGCTCAACAAGGCGTGCCTCTATGGAATCAATGGTCAGTCGTTGTCGGTGAAAGAACAAAAGTGGTTACGTTAACAGGAGCCTCCAATGTCTTGGGTAGTTTAACGGATTTATCAATGATTAGGGCGATTAAACAGCGTTATCCACATATGATTGTGGTACTGGATGCCTCTCAAATGGCTTGTCATATACCATTACAATCTGTGGATTGGCAGTGTGACTTTTTAGTGTGTTCCGCGCATAAATTTTATGGACCTACGGGTATGGGTTTGCTATATGGTCGTGAATCACTATTACAGGCTTTGCCTCCATTAGTCGTTGGGGGTGAAATGGTTGATACGGCAGGTTTGTATCAAAGCCAGTTTGTTAAGGGCGTTCAGCGTTTTGAAGCAGGGACTTCATCAATGGGAGCGATTGCAGGTTTGGGGGGATGTTTTGATTTTTGGCAGCAGCAAGATCGTAAGGCCATGATGGCCTATGAGCAATCGCTCAATCGTTATTTACATGAGCAGTTGCAACAATGCCTTCAATCTTTTCAGTTGGATAATAGGCTAAAGCTGATTACTAAGGCCAATAATAATGTAGGTATTGCCACCTTGATTTCCTGTGATGAGACCTATGCTTTGGCCGATTTAGCGCTGTGGCTTGATGAGCATGATATTGCCGTTCGAGTGGGGGACCATTGTGCCCAGCCTTTATGGCAGGCTTTGCAAGCAAAATATGGGCAGAATAAAGGCTTACGATTTTCATTGGCGGCGTATAATAGTGAAAGTGATATTGATCAGTTGATTGTTGTGGTGAGTCAGTTCTTTCAGGCTGTTGAAGGTTCTGTAGCTTTAGTGAAGCCTGATATAGCTATGATGGATAATTTATCCAATATTGAGTGGCAAGAGTTATTACGTGCATCATCTTGGCAACGTCGTTATACACAGTTGCTACGTTGGGGAGGGAAAATAATCGCCAAGCCTCAGATTCGTGATGAGCGGTATCGTATTAAAGGGTGCGAGTCTCATGTTTGGCTACAACATCAAATGCAGGGCCAGCAGCATTATTTTTTAATGGATAGTGATTCAAATGTGATTAAAGGCTTATCTGCTTTGCTGTTGCTCTGGTTTAATGGCAAGACCACAGAGGAGATTATGGCGATTGATGTACAGCAACGATATCAACAGTTGTTATTGGATAAGCATTTAAGTGCTTCACGCATGAATGGGTTCCGAGCGTTATTAGATGCTATGCAACGTGCGGTTCAGTAGGGTTTCGTTTTATGAAACGCTCGATATAAGAGCTAATGTACGGTGTCATTCGTTGCCCTTAAGCCTAAATAAATTTGTTAAATCGTAGCGAGGTTGACTAATCACCTTCACAGTTATAGAAATAATGTTATTATTCCTTCACTGACCGTTGTTAAGGTTCGCAAATATAATAATAAGGATTTAGAACATTAACCCATCCTTTCTGGAGTAGTATGACTAATACAACAGCAACTGATATATTGGCGTCCCTCAGCCAAACCCTTAAAGAACGTAAATGTGCAGGTAGTACTGACAGCTCTTATGTGGCTCAGTTACATAGTCAAGGTTTAAATAAAGTTCTGGAAAAAGTGGGTGAAGAAGCGACGGAAACCATTCTGGCTGCCAAAGATGCTGCTCTGAGTGGTAATAATGCGGATTTGGTTTACGAGACTGCCGACTTATGGTTTCATTCGATGGTGATGCTCTCTCACTTGAATATTGAGATTCAAGAGGTTCTTGATGAACTGGTTCGGCGTACCGGCGTGTCTGGTTTAAACGAAAAAGCATCACGCCATCAGTAATTCACTGGGTGAGTGATTGAGGAGTATAGCATTATGGGCTTTGGTGGTATTAGTGTTTGGCAACTATTAATTATTCTGGCGATTGTTGTATTGTTATTCGGAACCAAGAAATTACGTGGTATGGGTTCTGATTTAGGCAGTGCTTTTAAGGGCTTTAGGGAAGCCATCGGTGCAGATGAAGCAGGCAAGGACGATAGCAAAATAGAAGACGAACAATCAACCACTGCCGATGCAGTAGAAAAAGCAGAATATACGTCAGAAAAAAAGTAAGCAACGATCATGGGATTTTTTGAAATACTGTTAATTGCAGTGGTTGTCTTGCTGGTGGTTGGACCTGAGCGCATGCCTGATGCTGTGCGCTCCACCTTGTTAACCATTGGCAGAGTGAAGCGTATGCTTAGCACTGCTTTCCAGGATATTGAAAAGCAGGTGGGTGTCGATGAAATTCGTCAGCAGCTACACAATGAAGACGTGATGAAAAGTATTAGTGAGGCTCAAGAAAATGTGTCGCAACTGACACAAGCCGCTGTTGAACAGAGTCACCCCTCTGTTCAGATGACCGTCAGTAAGCCTGAACGCGGGGATGATCAATGACCTCCACAATCAGCACCATGATTCTGTTAGCCTTGTGGTGACAACATCAATCTATGAGTGATACAGACCAGCAATCTTTACCTTTAGTGCAGCATTTGATTGAGTTGCGTAATCGCTTGTTGTACGGACTGGTTGTCCTATTGGTTATATTTTTGATGCTATTCCCTTTTGCTAACGATATTTATATCTTTGTTTCGGCACCATTGCAGGTGTTTTTACCTGAGTCGAGTTCAATGATTGCCACTGAAGTGGCTACCCCGTTTTTAGCCCCGTTTAAATTGACCTTTTTTGTGGCTTTTTTGATTGCCATTCCCTTTTTGCTTTATCAATTGTGGGCGTTTTTGGCCCCAGGTTTATATCAGAGTGAGAAAGGCTTGATTTTCCCCTTATTGGTATCTAGTGTATTTCTGTTTTATGCAGGCATTGCTTTTGCCTATAGTGTTGTATTTCCATTAATTTTTGCGTTTTTTACCTCAACGGCTCCGGAAGGCGTGACCGTGATGACGGATATTGGAAGTTATTTGGATTTTGTGACTAAATTGTTTATTGCCTTTGGAGTGGTGTTTGAAATCCCTATTGCGACGATATTATTCATTCGTTCAGGAGTGATTAGTGCAGATGAGCTGGTGCAAAAACGTCCCTATATTATTATAGGGTCTTTTGTTATTGGCATGTTGCTGACGCCTCCTGATGTTATCTCGCAGTCTTTGTTAGCTATTCCCATGTGGTGTTTGTTTGAATGTGGTGTATTTTTGGGGCGTTACCTGCATAATAAAAAATCTATTGTTTAAGTAGCTGATGTTCCTTAATCAAAGTAGATAACAACGAATGGTTATCTTTCCGGTGAATGCCTAGGTCAGGCACAACAATACCCCACTTTTCTTTATGACCATTGATGATGTTTCAGCTCTAGTGTGGTCAGAATGTGGAGTGCTTATTAGTTCTGGTCAGCATACACTTTGTACTGCTTAAGACACCCATGTAATGCAATAATACTTTTAGCGGTCTTCTGATTGGCTGAAGCTGTTTGAATCGCACCCGTCGAGGTATTTTCTGCGATTCTAGAAATATTGTTCACATTGCTATTAATTTGTTCTGCTGCTGCAGATTGTTCTTCTGCGGTTGAGGCAATTTGGGTATTTAAATCTGATATTTGATTGACAGCTTGAGTGGCGGCTTCTAAAGCAGAGGTTGTTTCGTCACTTTTTTCCAAACACGTCTCGGTACTTTTAACCCCTTTTTGCATACTGTTGACGGCATTTTTGGCCTCGTTTTGTAAACTCTCAACCAGTTTTTGAATATCACCCGTTGAGTTTTGAGTGCGCTGTGCTAATGAGCGCACTTCGTCGGCAACCACTGCAAAGCCTCGGCCAGTGTCGCCCGCGCGTGCGGCTTCGATAGCCGCATTAAGCGCGAGTAAGTTGGTCTGTTCAGCAATGCCACGGATAGCTTCCAGTACATTACCAATGCTATCTGTTTCTGTAGCCAAAGACTTGATGACAGTAGAGGCATTATTCACTTCAGCGGCGAGCTGGGTGATGATTTCCTGAGTGTCGAGGGCCGTTGTTTTACCTTTTGCGACACATGCCTTAGCGTTTTCTGCTACTTTTGCTGCCTCAGAGGTATTCTGGGCTACGTGTTGTGTGGCTTCTCCCATTTCATACATAGCGGTGGCTACCATGGCGGTTTCGTCCCTTTGTTGCTCAACATTTTCCAGCGTTTTTTCCATGACTCTAATTGACTCCTCAGAGCTTTTTTCCAATTGAGTCGCATTTTGACCAATAGTTGCATATTCCACTCCAAGATGAACACCTTCTCCAATTGAAAATGATCACCCCCTGCGATTAAACGTGATCAGTCTC
>MDLC01000014.1 GCA_001723645.1 Candidatus Endobugula sertula
TTCAATTTTTTAGAAATATCAAACAATATTCTGAAGAGATCGCTTCAATTATGGCTGGTGGCTTTGAGATGAATTATGCCTAAAAATCATTCGCTACAGGTATATGCTATTGAAGCTGGGCAAATTCATGATCTTAGTGTTTCTATCTATTCTTATCAGGACATTTTAATAGATGGTATATCCTTTCTTGAAAATAAAGCGATTGTATTATTTTCGAATGCTATGATGATCAGCTTGTTATTTTCCGCATTAGCATTTTGGTTGAGTTATCGAGTGGTTCGTCCATCTTTGGTAGCGGTCAAAGATGGGCGAGATATATAGTAACGTTGGTCAATAATCAAGTTGATCAACCGATTATTTCAATGGCTGTGTTGCAGGGATTGATCAGTTAATGGTTGATATGTGGTCATAAACACAAGTGGAGCATTACCCACATGGCCACAGATTGGATTGGCACTCTTGTGGGTTGATATTCTGAATAAAACAGGTTTATCCGTAGGTGAGAGTGGTTGTTTTGGGTCCAACATGATAAAGCGTATATTACCGGGCGAGCAATCTTGGCCACAGGGGTTAATGATTAGCGATGCTTTTTATGGGCTAATGGCTCCAGACAATAATCGATCATACTTCTTACTGAGGAATTCATAGAATTGCTCACGAAGTAAATTAATATCCTTTTTCATGGCAACAATAGTTTCGTCTTTAATGTCAGTTCGGCCAACATAAACTTGACGACGGAAGTTGGCAATTTTGGAGGCATAGAGACGCAAAGTTTTTTCCAATGTTTTTTCTCCCAGCATAAGAAGTTTTGACTCTGCATCAGAGAGTTTTTTAAATTCTCGCACTAGTTCATGGTTAACTAATTCCAGTTCTTTTTTACGTGCTTCTGGCCAGTGTTTTCCGTATTGAATGGATTCAATAACCAGTGAAGAGTATTTGGCAAACACGTGGCTTAAATGGCCTACGTCAGCAGAAATACCTTCTAATATCATCAGTCTTCTCTGATCTGGATGTGAGGTGCTTTTACTACTGGGAGTAGAAGGGCGTCGGTGAAGAAAAATAATGGTGAAAAATGTAGTAATTAATATGCCAATACCGATTTTGGAGGAAGTGTCGAAAAGTTGCCATAGTACTTCTGTACTCATAGTGTTACCTACCTATTTTGTCAGAAACTTGTCATTGGATGTGTTTTTAGGAATATCAGCAAATAATGGACCATGATAAGAGGTCAAACACTTTTTTAGGTGCAACACCCAACGATGCTTCACGCTATAGAGCCTGAAGCACCATCAAGAACTTTTGCTTTTGGGGTCACCAGAGGCTATTGAGGTTTCATCTTCAGTTCTATGGTTCAGCGAAACTACGATCCTGCCAATTTAACCCTATATCCCATCCCCTCTAACAATATTTTCAGTTTATCTCGCTGTTCACTTTGTATCTCAATCGTATGGTTTTTAATGCTGCCACCAACTCCCATTTTTTGTTTGAGAGCTTTTGCAACGGTTTTGAGTTCTTGTTTGGTTAGTGGTAATCCTTTGATCAAACTTACCCCGTTGCCTTTGCGACCTTTAGTTTCTCGATGTATACGGACAATTCCATCGGTTTCTGGCGCGCTATTGTGAGGTGATTTTTCTTTAATGTGTCCAGTTTCAGTAGAGTAAACGAGCGGGTTGTTTTTGCTCATAAATAAACGCTCCAAAATGTAGTTACGAGGTTGTTTGTCGTGGTTAGTGATTATAGAGGCTGATAGGGTTGATCGCTACAATGTGCTGCACAAGATCAATGGTTATAATGCTGAATAGTGTTGGCATTGTAGTGTAACATTGCCGGAGAGATAGAATAGGTAAAATTATGTCAAATATAGCAGAATTAGAGCAGCAAATGATTGACTTGCAGGCTAGAGTGACATTTCAGGAGGATATGTTGCAATCCCTTGATAAAATAGTTGCTCAACAGAACCAAACCATTAGTTTATTGCAAGTGCAGCTTGAACGATGGCAGTCTAGGTTTGATGAACTGGCCGATAATCTGGAGTCTTCAACAGTAGGAGGTATCGAAAAACCGCCACATTACTAACGCTTGCTAGTGATTCGTTTCCCTTCTTAAGAATCTCTTCATATCTTGAATCAGTATTCCTTGAGTCGATCTTGTCGCTCTTAGACTTGATTAACAAACATCTTTTTTTGCAAGAGTTTTGTCAAAATGCGATAGTTTGACTATTCTTAATATAATCTAGTGTTCAGGACTCCTATTATGACTAGATATTAGCCCATTGTATTTAATAGCATTTTCCTTATTTTTTTGGAGCAGTAATGCGGGAAGTAGACTTCAATACTATCAATCATTCAAAAGCGATAACTTCTGACTTCTTAGGTGATGACCCTGACAGTTGCTATAGTCAGTTTCTTTTTGACACGTTACGTACCGCAGTTCTTTATCTTGATAAATGGGGACGTATTCGTTCAGCCAATGATATGGCGAAAAAGCTATTTGATGATCAGTACTTAACAGGAAAAACGGCTTTAGAAGTGTTTGGTAATTGGGATAAGCCAATACAATCATATCAGGAAATCTTACAGGTGGCTCGTACTGGCCATTCGGTGACGGGTCTTAATGAGAAAATATATATTGACGGCGTGGAATGTTGGTTTCAAACCGATAAAATTGCTGTTGAAAATGCATCTCATGGTTTTAGGGGAGTCGTTTACACGTTGGATGACATTAGTCAGCTCACACAACAGAAACAGAGTCTCTCTAAGAGTGAGGCTAACTATCGTGCTTTTATTGAGAATAGTGATGATACAATTTGGCGTGTTGAATTTCCATCAATGATATCATTAAATCAAAAACCTGAAATACTCGTGAAACTGATTCGACAGCAAGCGGTGTTTGGTGATTGTAATGATTTGTTTAATAAAATTTACGAGATTGATGATAATCAAAGTCTGCAAGGTATTCAGCTACAAGATATCACATTCCAGGATAAATTATTAAACATTGAAGAATTTGTGTCGAATAAATTGCGTTTATGTGATAAAGCTGTTGAGTTTGAATTGTCAAATGATGAATATAAGTATTTAAAAACATCCGTTCAGGGAATCGTTACTGATGAGGCATTGGTTGGAATTTGGGGGGTGACTCGCGATATCACTGAGCTTAGGTGGTATACTGATCGTCTAGAGTATCAGGCGACACATGATGTCCTGACGGGATTACCTAATCGAATACAACTTCAATCACTGGTTGAACAATCAATAGTGAACTGCCAAAAAGATAAAAAAGTGGCTTTAATGATTATTGATCTTGATAGTTTTAAAGAGATTAATGACACACTTGGGCATGATATTGGTGATTATATTATTCAGGAAATAGGCCCTCGTATTAAGCAACAATTATTGGGTGCTTCATCTGTTATTGCTCGATTGGGGGGAGATGAATTTGCTATTTTACTGGTCGATATTAATCATCAATCTCAGGCAGAAATAGTGGGTAAACAGGTACTCAATGGTATCCGTAAATATTTTCATATTGGAAATATTGATGTGGAAATCAGAGCGAGTATGGGAATATCGATTTACCCTGATCAGGCGAGTGATTTTTCTACTTTGTTACGTTATGCTGATGTGGCCATGTATTGTGCTAAAAAAGATATGATTGGTTTGGAGGTTTATGATTCTGAGAGGGATGCTCATTCTCCCAAACGCTTATCATTGATCAGTGAGTTGGGTAAAGCGATTCGCAATAATGATTTAACCTTGTATTTTCAGCCAAAGGTTTCTGTGTGTAATCAAAATATTGTTGGGGTCGAGGCTTTGGCTCGTTGGACTCACCCTGTTATGGGATTTATTTCTCCAGCAGAGTTTGTTCCTATTGCCGAGATGACCGATCTGATTAATGATATGACCGACTGGGTATTAGATGAAAGTTTGCGCCAAGTAAAAGTATGGAGACGAAAATCCTTAGATATTAAAATCGCTGTTAATATTTCAGCAAGAAATTTGTTGCAGGAGAATTTTTGTGAGCATGTAGAGTGTTTACTGGCGGATCATGATTTACCTGCGTCGTGTTTAGGTTTGGAAATTACAGAAAGCACGATTATGAAGAATACAGAACAAACGTTGTTAACATTACATAAACTAAATGAAGTAGGTGTTGAATTATCTATTGATGATTTTGGCACTGGTTATTCTTTGCTAGCCTATTTAAAGCGTTTACCGGTTAAATGGTTGAAAATTGATTATAGTTTTATTATTAATATGTTGCAGGATGAACAGGACCAGATTATTGTTAACTCGACTATCAACATGGCTCACAATTTGGGTTTGCAGGTGATTGCAGAAGGAGTTGAAAATAAAAAAATTATGCAATGTTTGGGCGATATGTATTGCGAGCAGGCCCAAGGTTTTCATATTGCCCGGCCAATGCCAGCCTTTGATTTTGAAAAATGGTATCTTGGTAGATATTCTGACTAGGCGTGTTAACACTGATTTTGTTAAAATGAGCGTATGGAAATAACAACATTGCCGTTTACAGTTGATGTGTCAACATTTTTCCGGGCACATGTTTAAGCGATTTTTTTCTGCTTCAATAAATTTATGTCTCGGAATCAATGTTAGCATTTGAGTAATAACTCTATGTGTGATGGCTCACGGTCTGTTTCACTCTATGTTTATGGTGTTTTTTGGCGAAACCATGATAAACCATTGAGTGTTTATAGACCTTCTTTTGTTCGAGGCGATAAAGCAGTGGAATACCTAGCTAGAATTATGAATATTGATATCGCTAAAGAGTATGTCATGCTCTAACGAGAACTCAGCCTAAGAATGATCATCGCTTTTTGTAATCCGCCATCAGTTGGGCATGTGATTTAAGTGACATGAGTTTCCCTAGGCATAATGCCGGATTCACCAAGCGACTTTGAATGTACTGAATTCATACCATCTTAACTCATATGAGTTTCAGTTTATGAAAAGTATTCCCAGACTGGTTGACAACCCTCTGGCATAGGAGAATACTGACCCAGAGGTTGCCTCCCCTGACCGAGAGCATGGAAATCACTTCCACAGGAAGCCAGCAGCGAAAAATCCTTGGCCGCTCGATACAACTTATCCGTTACTCTACTATCTTGCTGCCCACTAACCACTTCCAGTGCATGACCACCTATGGCAACAAAATCTTCCAGCAAATGATAAAGTTTGGTGTGAGTCATACCATACTTGTCAGGATGGGCTAATACAGCAATACCTCCTGAACTACGTATCCATTGAACCACTGTTTCTATGTTAGACCAACACTGTTTAATGTCGCCCGGCTTGCCCGTTCCCAAATAACGCTTAAAAGCCTGAGCAAAGCTATTAACATAACCAGTATCAACCAGATATTGTGCGAAATGTGGCCTTCCAATCACTGCATCTTTAGCATAATACTGGACCCCCTCCCAAGCGCCTTGAATCCCAACCTTCTCCAGACGTTGAGCTATGGCTCGTGCGCGTTCAAAACGAGATTGCTGCTGTTGCGCCACTGCGGCCTGCAGTACCGGGGAGGCCATATCAATCTGTAGGCCAACAATATGTATACCGTGGCCATTCCACAAAGAAGAAAATTCAATACCTTGAATAATACGCAAATCATCTCCTGCTGCCCTTTGAGCCTCGATGAGACCGGCAACAGTATCGTGGTCAGTCAATGCTAGGGTGGTAATACCACGACTTTTTGCCAAATCAACTAATGCTGAGGGGGAGAGTTCGCCATCAGAACAGGCGCTGTGGGTGTGAAGATCGTACAAGTAGACACATTCTCTAAAGTTAAAAAACGGGGGATCAAGAGTAAAATAGTCCCAAAGTGTATAAAAAGTTGGTAGTTTACTTTGAAAACCCTGAGCAATCACCTGTAGAATGAAGCCCTTTAAGATTCTCTGTAATTTCACCACTTAGATACTATTATGGCTGAGCTTTACTATGACGCAAGAGATAACACAAGAAAAGCCCGTTAAAAAAGAAAACATATGGATGAATATTATCATCAATATCGTTGCCCCTACGGTTATTTTGTCAAAATTTAGTGGGGGAGATGCTTTGGGTGTTGAATTAGCGATCATTATAGCCCTGGCCTTCCCCCTGTTATACGGTTTGCGGGAAATGATGCAAACGGGCAAATTTAACCTGTTTTCAGCCGTTGGGATTTTCAGTGTTATGGTTACTGGCGGGATGGCTTTGCTAAAGTTTCCTCCAGAGTATATTGCTATTAAAGAAGCGGGTATTCCGGCACTTTTTGCCATTTTTACCCTGATTTCACTAAAAACCCGTTTCCCCTTGGTAAAAACCTTCCTGTATAACGATAAAATTATGCAAATTGAGAAAGTAGACCGGGCGCTAGAACAGCTAGGCACTAAAGATGCTTTTGAACGTTCGCTCAAAAATGCATCCTATTTAATCGCCCTATCATTTCTCGTGTCATCCGTACTGAATTATATATTAGCCGTCGTTATCCTGGTCAGTGAACCGGGTACAGAGGCATTTAATGCCGAACTTGGCAAAATGACCGCCTTAAGTTTCCCCGTGATTGCCGTTCCGGCAACCATCGTCATGATGTTTGCCCTATTTTATCTATTTCGCCAGATTACCCGATTAACACAACTGAAGCTGGAAGAGATTTTAAATGCACATTAGGGTCTATTGACGTTTCATTTTCACTACTCGTCAACAGCCCTTAGTGCATTCTTACGACAAATTAACCAAGGATCATAAAGTATGTTGTATGCCTTTATCTGTGAAGATACACCCAATAGCTTAGAATTACGAAAACAAACTCGCGATGCTCATCTAGCTCGCTTAAAGGTGCTAAATGACCAGGGACGCCTATTACTAGCAGGACCCAATCCAGCTATTGATAATGAAGACCCCGGTGAAGCTGGATTTACAGGCAGCCTGTTGATTGCTGAATTTCCCAGCTTGGAGAATGCTCAACACTGGGCTGATGACGAGCCCTATCTCGCAGCAGGTGTTTACGCTTCTGTCACCGTTAAACCCTTTAAAAAGGTCTTACCTTAACTCTTTTATAAACACCGACCCTTAAAAACTACCATGTCTACCGCCCTCAGTGTTAATCTCAATAAAATTGCTTTGTTACGCAATTCCCGAGAAGGAAATTATCCTAACGTAGTCACATTTGCACAACAGTCTATCGACGCTGGAGTGCAAGGCATTACAGTACATCCCCGCCCAGACCAACGCCATATTCGCCCTAGTGATGTTAAACAACTCACCGAACTGCTGAAACAGCATCCCGGCGTAGAATTTAATATTGAAGGCAATCCGTTTGCTGGTCCCCAAGGGAATTATCCGGGTTTCATGGCGTTGATAGACTCAGCTCGTCCACACCAGGCCACATTGGTACCAGATAGTGATGAACAACTCACTTCCGACCACGGCTTTGATGTATTTCATCATGGTGAACGATTGTTGCCCATTATTGAACAACTCAAACAGTGGAATATCCGTATCAGCCTGTTTATGGACCCAGATATCCAACAAATAAAGCAGGCAAAAAGTCTGAGTATTGATCGTATTGAACTCTATACTGGTCCCTATGCGAAGCACTTTGGCTCCGATCAACAAGAACAATCATTAGCCAGTTATCGTGAAGCTGCTTTATATGCACAACAGATAGGTTTGGAAGTCAATGCCGGCCATGACCTTAATTTAGAGAATTTGGGAGATTTTCTCAGTATTTCCAATATCGCAGAAGTGTCTATCGGCCATGCCTTAACCGTTGATGCATTACATATAGGCTACAAAAATGCCGTATATTCCTATAGCAAAATATGTAAAGTAGCGTAAACTAAATAACAGACCCTTAAACATACAAAAAATAAGTATATGCACTGAATGTGGAGGTTATATGCTATCAATTCTTGTCGAAGATTTTATGGACCACAACCCTCATGCGGTATCCGCGTCCACCAGTATTAAGGATGCCGTTGCCATGATGCTCAAATACGGACTCAATGGGGTCCCGGTGATTGATGACAACCAAAAGTTAATCGGCTACCTTTCCGAACAAGACTGTGTAAAAGATATGTTAAATGATGCCTTCTACAGCGAAGAACCAGGCCCAGTCTCTCAGGTCATGCAAGATCAAGTCATGAGTGTATCCCCCGAAACCAGCATTGTGGAACTTGCACAAATCATTATGAAAAACCGCCCCAAAAACTACCCCGTGAAAAAAGAAGGTAAGTTAGTCGGGTTGATCAGCCGTAGCGATGTTTTACGAGCGCTAATGAAACATGAAGAAGATGGATATTTCCACAAACCTCAATAGGCTGAATTCAAAATAGCATCTTGTGTTGCTCCTCAAGGTAGGAGGTGCGTAGGCGCGGTGACCTGCACCCACTTTTCGCACCTAAGCAATCAACCTATAATGTGCTTTTTTCATCAACTGGGTTATTACCTTGCCAACCAAAGACATCCCCGACTATTTACAAAAAAACAATTCTTTAATCAGTTGGTGACTCTCTATGGTCGAAAACCAGTACTAGAAGTACTCAATGATCATCGTTTAGCGATCTATCGTGTCCACCTTGCTGAAAGCAATAAAACTCAGGGCATCATCAATGAAATTATCACCCAGGCCCAACAGCGTTGCATTGACATTGTCTACCATAGTCGGCAAGCACTATCACGTATTTCAAAAAACAGTAAACAAGATCAAGGCGTTTGTGTCGATGTATTATGTCCCCAACATAAAAGCTACCAATCCTTTCTAGCCTCACATACCATCGGCAACAATAAGCCTGTTCGCCTGATCGCTTTAGACCGTATTACCAATCCACAAAATTTAGGTATGATTATCCGCTCTGTGTGTGCAGGTCGCATTGATGGTTTATTATTACCAGAAAAAGGTTGCGCCAAAATTGATGCCCTGGTTGTTAAAGCCAGTGCAGGCACCCTATTTAAAGTGTCTCTTTTACACTGCCAACAACTGGTTAATGCTTTAAAAGATTGTCAGCATTATGGGGCTAAAGTTTATGGCCTTTCATCACATGCCAAACAATCCATTAGTGACAAAAGTAACGATCTGTTTATTATTTACGTTTTGGGGAATGAAACAGAGGGTATGAGCCAGGAGGTACGTAAGGCTTGCGATGAATTAGTTCATATCCCAATGAACAATGGAGTGGAGTCATTAAATGTCGCTGTTACAGCGAGTTTATTAGCTTTTAAAGACATCCTGGCGTAGAATTTATTGAGCGTACCATCACGACGCTTGTCAGCGCCACTGGCCAATAGTGTGGTTACTTTTTTATCTTTCTTGGCAGGATACTTTGCCTGAATGATTGGTAAAGCACTGACCTGTTCAATAATACCAACTCCTCGCTCCTCTATAGAGATAGAGGGGTCACTATACCCTCTAACTTTTAATTGTAGTGGTCTAACAAACTCGTACCAATAGATAGGTGGTAAACTCCACTGATTAAGAGGTCAGAAAGATCATGAGTCGAAGGCAATTCAGTCAAGAATTTAAGCATGAATCAGCCAGCTTAGTGTTAGACCAAGGCTACTCAGTTGCACAAGCCTGCGAGGCGGTTGATGTGAGCGAAACAGCAATGAGGCTCTGGGTCAGTCAATGAAAGCAGGAGCGGCAAGGTATCACGCCTGTGGGTAGTAAGGCGTTAACACCAGAACAACAAAAAATTCAGATATTAGAAGCCAAAATACAACGGATTGAACGGGAGAAAGAGAGATTAAAAAAGGCTACCGCGCTCTTAATGTCAGACACGATGAGGTTGTAGTGATCATTGACCGATTAAGAGCGCAGTATTCTCAACGAGAATTGCTTTGTGCCTTCAATATGCATCGTAGTAGCTACCAATATCATCGCCAACGGGTCAAGCAGTGCGACAGTGAATGACAACGGCTTCAAGTAAAAGTGAAAGCTATTCATCAAGCCAGTCGTGGCTCTGCGGGTTCACGAACCATTGCAGGCCA
The DNA here is from genome assembly GCA_001723645.1 of Candidatus Endobugula sertula. Classification (GTDB taxonomy): domain Bacteria; phylum Pseudomonadota; class Gammaproteobacteria; order Pseudomonadales; family Cellvibrionaceae; genus Endobugula; species Endobugula sertula. The sequence goes on from MDLC01000014.1 coordinate 9,987, forward strand.
GCTGCGCCAATCAGGTGAAGCGATTGGACGCGATAAGGTACGTTCTTTGATGAAGGAGTTAGGTCTTGTGAGTCGCCAACTCAAACGCCACCGTTATCGATTAGCAGAAGAGGAATCCGTGGTTGCCGCTAATCACCTTAATTGTCAATTTACTGTTAACAAGATTAATCAGGTATGGTGTGGCGATGTCACTGATGTGTGGTGCGGTCAACGTTGGCTTTATCTTGCGGTAGTATTGGATATATATAAGCGACGTATTGTAGGCTGGGCTTGTTCAGCATCCCCCGATTCTCAATTAACGATCAGTGCATTGAGGATGGCTTATGAATCACGCCGACAACCGAAAGCGGTGATGTTTCCTTCTGATCAAGGATGCCATTATACGAGTCAAGCATTTAGGCAAAGACTATGGCGCTACCAGATAAAACAGAGTATGAGTCGTCGTGGTAATTGTTGGGATAATGCTTCAATGGAACGTTTTTTTAGAAGTTATACAATTGAATGGATGCCCAGTAGTGGCTACTCAAGCTATCGTGAAGCGGAACAAGATATTGCGGCTTACATGCGTTACTACAATTATCAACGTGGTCATAGTTACAATCAATATTTAAGCCCTGCTGTGGCTGAAAAAACAGCATAAATAACCTATCGGTTGGTACGAAAATATTAGACCACTACACTATTCGCATATCCAATCCACTACTTGGTGATTTGGAAAATACAATCATTTAATTACAGGAATGCTATCAATTGTGTTGTCATTGTTAAAAAATCCTTCATTAGTTGCTCTCGTATTATGCCAAGTATTTGCTATGTCTAGCATGACTCTGGTACTGAGTGTAGGTGGAACGATTGGTCAAGAATTAGGTGGGACACTTGAGTTGGCAACATTGCCTATTACTGCGCAAGTTGTCGGAACTTTTTTATTTCTTTTTCCTGCGTCATATTTAGCGAAAGCCTTTGGGCGTAAAAACTCTTTTTTGATTGGAGCAACCTGTGGTGCAGCAGGTAGTATTGTGGCATATATTGCTTTTGTGTTTGCTAGTTTCCCTTTGTTTTGTGCTGGTATGTTGCTGATTGGATTTCAGAATGCCTCTGCTCAATATTTTCGCTTTGCTGCCGTAGAAGTCACCGAACAAAACCATCACGCTAACGCCATGTCATGGGTTCTAGCTGGCGGTGTTTTAGCGGCTTTTATTGGCCCATGGCTTGCTTCTAGTACAGAATTTATGCTTGATAACCGTTTTGCGGGGTCTTCTCTTGGTCTTCTTGTTTTATGTGTTCTTCAGATTGTTGTTCTGCTGGTGTTATATAAAGAACCGGTGCCGTCATATGATACTCAGCAGCAAACCGCAGTTACAGAACATGAGAGTTCCTATCGCTTCGCTCTAATAGTTGCTGTTATTGTGGCGGCCTGTGGTTTTGGCATTATGACTATTTTAATGAATGCAGCCCCCGTTGCTATGCAGTATCAACATAATATGGAATTTAACCATGCCGCCGAAGCTATACGCTGGCATATTTTTGCCATGTATTTCCCGTCATTTTTTACTGGTAGATTAATTGATAGGTTCGGCGTTCACATCATTATTTTTTTCGGGGGAGTCGCCTTACTGTTATCGTTACTGGTTGCCGCTATTGATGACAGTTATTTTAATTTTATCACTGCTTTGGTGCTTCTGGGGCTTGGCTGGAATTTTACCTATTTAGGTGGTTCTTACCTGTTGTCTAAAAATACTCCTGTCGATAATAAAGCGTTTATTCAAGGTGTGAACGATACGATTGTATTTTCAGTCAATAGTATTGCCTCTGCAATGGCGGGTGTTGCTTTGGCAACGGTTGGTTGGGTGTACCTGAACATTGCTGTATTGCCTGTGATTATTGTTGTTATGCTGTTGACTATTATTCATGGCATACAGAAAAAAAAGAAAAACATGCTTGACGATAGTGGCAGAACATAATGGTTTTGTGATGAATAAGGTATTTAAAGATACAGTAAACGTGATCGTTTTGGGAAAATCTGGAAAGATGGCGTCTTGCGTAGCCTCTGGATTATCGCAGGCAGGCTGGCATGTACAATCAGTTGCAGCAAACGCATTTGAGCCGTTTGAACTCATTAGTGCTATTTGTGATCCTGGCCCCCGAAAGCCTGTCGTGGTTGACTTTACCCAGCCGCAAATGATCAGCAAAATGATGCCTGTCCTTCTTGAATATCATGTGGATTTAATTAGTGGTGTCAGTGGTGGTGGTAATGCTTATTTGGAAGCACTGGCGATAGTAGCTGAAAAAAACTCCGTTGTTTATGGTAGTAACTTTTCACAGGGGTTTATCCAGTTATTTCGCTTTATAAGAAGTGTGCCTGATAAGGATCAGCACATTTGGGACACTGCCATTTTGGATATTCATCATGCAGCTAAAGCCGATGCACCTAGTGGGACTGCGATTAAGTTGGCTGAGCGACTTGGGTTGGAACCCAATAACCCTAATAGTGTCGCCTCCCTGCGTTTGGGGAGCGGGGTTAGTGAGCATGAGGTACTTTTTTCTAATGGATCGGAAACCATCCGTATTACCCATCGTATTAATGACAGAAAAAGTTTTATTCCGGTTATTGAGTAGGCGATTATGTTTGCAAGCCAGGGTCAAACTGGGTTATACCTTTTGGAGGATTGTCTCTAGTTATATTATTGAAAGATATAACATTGAGGTTGCCACACTTTTTCGGATAATTTAATTAAAGGGCACTTGCCTGTTCATATTCTACTGGGCTTACATAGCCCAGATAAGAATGTCGTCGCTGCCTGTTATAAAATACCTCAATGTATTCAAACAGGCTTTGTTTAGCTTCTATTCTTGTCCGATAATCTTCGTGATCAACTAACTCTGTTTTTAATGTACCAAAGAAACTCTCCGCTACTGCATTATCGTGACATTCTCCCTTACGGCTCATACTACATAGCATATTATTATCGTTAAGCAGTTTTCTATAGCCACTTGATGCGTAAGTACTTCCTTGATCTGAATGAACGATCACATCATGTAAGTCTCCTCGACGCCACTTCGCCATCATTAACGCATCTGATACTAACTTCGTATCATTGCGATCTGACATTGACCAACCAATCACTTGCCGAGAATATAAATCAATCATCACCGCTAAATATAACCAACCTTGGCGCGTTCGGATAAATGTCGTATCCGATACCCATGCCTGATTTATCTTTTTTTGCTCAAAACGCCTTTGCAAACGATCAGGCGCTGGTGATGTTGTTCTTTTTGAGTTTGTCGTCACAACAAACTTCTTCACCATCTTCGATTCAATGCCTTCTTCTTTCATCAAACGTGCAACTCGTTGACGACTAACCTGTTCACCGTCATTCAATAAGTCATGCTGAATCCGTGGAGATCCATAAATACCGCGACTAGAACGATGATAACAACGAATCTTAGTCTTCAATCGTTGATTGTCTTTAGCCGTTTTACTCAACGGTCTATCACACCAGTCATAATAACCGCTGGGAGATACTTCTAACGTTGAACACAGCCTTAACACACTATGATTCTTTCTATGCTCTCGTATAAAGGCATACTTCACTTGAGCTCTTTTGCAAAATATACCGCGGCTTTTTTTAATATGTCTATTTCCTCTCGTAGCCGATCATTCTCTTGTTGCAGCGTGGTGACTTCGCTTTGATTCTCTTTTAAAGGTCGCCCTTTTTTACTGGAGAAAGCAACATCTCCTTTCGATTCTAGCTGCTCTTTCCATTTATAAAGCTGGTTACGGCGAATACCTAATTCAGTGGCAACCTCTGACGCTGGCCTATCTGATTCATTCATCAAGCGAAGCGCTTCTAATGTAAATTCTTTCGTATACGTTTTATACGGCTGTCTCTTTCTTGTCATTTCAGATACTCCTAAGCCACTATTGTCGCTTATTTAAGGTATCCGTTAAACTGTAGCAGGTTCACATTGACCCATTGTGCATTTAGCACGTTATCTTGATAACTTTTTCTTAAATGTGTAATGGGTAACATGGTTTTATATTGAGTATTAATAAGTGAATTTATCTAACAAAATAAAAGTTCGTTTACAGCTTGCGTTGCTGCATAGCCCGTTATTATTTGTGTTTATCATTCCTTGGGGTATATCTGAGTTAGTGTTTTTATTGCTGATGTTATTTCTTATAGGTGCGGGGGTAGAACTTGGGTATCATCGTTTTTTTTCGCATCGTGCGTTTAAAACATCCCGTTGGTTTCAACTGGTGCTAGCGCTATTAGGCACATTATCTTTGCAGCGTGGTCCACTGTGGTGGGCAGCAAAACACAGGGAGCATCACCGTTTTGCCGATAAATCCAGAGATCCTCACTCTCCCGATGACGGCTTTTTTCACTCTCATTTGTGGTGGTTTTATCACGAGAACATGTGTGAGACGGAATTTTATCGTGTTAAAGACTGGACAACGTTTCCTGAACTCATACTGCTTGACCGCTATTCTCTTGTGGTTCCGTGTCTTTGGGTAGCCGTAACTGCATTATTAAGTTGGGGACAATTCCATTCACATTGGGTGTATCATCTGGGAATGATTACGATGATTTATCTATTGGCTGTGCTAATTATTATGCATGTATTTTTTTACCATCAATAGTACTGGTCACCTCAAATCAGCGATTGTGGGCTATCGAAACTATGAAACCAGTGATAATAGCAAAAACTTGGCATTGTTTGTATTGTTAAGTTTTGGTGCTTGTTGGCACAATAATCATCACAGGTTTACTTCGTCTGCCACAACACAGAGACGTTGGTGGGAGCTGGATTGTGGTTATCTTATCCTTCGGTTGCTTGCTGCTTTTTCAATTTGTTGGGACTTAAAACAGCCCCCGTCTGTCAGTGATCAATGCGTATATTCTAGCAAATGAAAGCAGAGTTTGGTGTTAGTAGAGACCTATCGTTATTGTGTCCAACGAGTACAACGTATTTTTAAGCCGGAACTGGCTAAATTTTCTCTGCTGGTGGTAAACATTTTAAGGTTTTTCTTAACCTCGCATTTAGCTCATTAGCAATACCAGCTAGTCGAGCTTGAGTATGGGCAGCTAGAACCGTTTTTTTGGCAAATACTGCTGGAGCAATCGATGGGTATTTTTATTATTTTGACATCTGTTGTTCCTTATTCATTTTGTCCATAGGCCAGCTCTAGTCCGTATGAACGTGTAACATTTGGTTGATATTGATCACTAAATATTGCAGTATTAGGCACATGAAAACAATCTCTTTCAAGGATGAAGGTATGTGGTATTTATTCGTTTTTAATCTTGGTCTCTTTTCTGTCTCTCTATTGCCTGTGCTTCCTTCAGCTGATCTGTTGGGACTGTTGTTTCTGGGTTTTATTGTCTGTTTTTATTGGCGTTGGTTTGTGGGGTTTTCTATGGTGTCAGGCATATTGCTTGGCTCCCTGCTTGGATATTATTTACTGAATATCCAATTGCCTCTGCTTCTGGATGGGCAACAGTTTCAGGTTATCGGTATTGTTGAAGGTTTACCACAATCAACGCAAAAAAAAGAGCGCTTTATTTTTCGTATTGATTCTCTGATCGACAAAGCAGGGCATAAAGTTCCATCTCTGCAGGGTCGTAAAATCCAATTATCCTGGTATTACCGCAAAGATAGATCGTTGGTATTAAAGCCTGGGCAACGATGGTCATTGACCGTTAAGCTAAAACGTCCTCGGGGCTTTGTTAACCCTGCAGGGTTTGATTATCAGGCTTATCTTCTTCAGAAGAAAATATCGGCTACAGGTTATGTTATTAATCAACAAGCGACCCGTTTGTTGGAGCAGGATTGTCGTCAGATTGTAGTAGACTGTGTTCGTTGGTGGATTAAACGTCGATTAGTTTCTCAGTTATCTTATCCGCTTGCAATAGGTCCGATGTTGGCTCTGGTTTTAGGCGATACCAGCCAGTTGGATAATCAGCAATGGGATTTACTACGTCATACGGGTACGGCCCATTTATTGGCTATTTCAGGCTTACATATTGGCATTGCGGCAACGGTTGGTTTTTTTATTGGAAAACTTTGTTTGCATGTGGGGGCTTTGTTTTTTCCATTTTTTATTCGATTGCATCACTTTCCTGCATTAGCTTCCATCATGGTAGCCAGTTTTTACAGTTTACTTGCTGGGATGAGTTTGCCTACCCAGAGAGCGCTCATTATGGTGTTGTTATTTCATTTAGGTTCTTTATTTTATCGTTCTCTTCGCCCATATTTTGTATTGGTTTGTGCATTAACTATGGTGGCAGTGCTTGATCCTTTGGCTGTATATAATCAAGGTTTTTGGTTATCTTTTCTGGCGGTCAGTTTATTATTTTACGGCTTTATGGGGCGTAGGCATCGAAACAAGACGCTATTTGGTCGAGTGTTTTATTCATTAGTGAAATCCCAATGGGTTCTTGTGATAGGTTTGTTTCTGCCGAGTGTGCTGTTGTTACAGGGGGTGAGTTTAAGTGCTCCAATGGTGAATTTATTTGCAGTGCCACTGGTTTCTTTTGTTATTGTTCCATTATTATTCCTATTATTATTTCTAATGAGTGTGTCAGTCGTTGGGGTTTTCGAGTCAGCATATAAAGCCTTATATATTTTTGTAGAGCTTTTGATACAGTGGTTATTAAATATTTTATCGTGGTTTACTGATATTGATTTTTGGACTCCAGCGATTATCACATCGCCACCATTTGGTGTAGTGATTATAGCCAGTATTGGAATACTTTGGTTACTCGCACCAAAAGGGATTCCTGCTCGATACCTTGGCTTACTGTGTTTTTTACCATTATGGTTTTCTAATGAGAAACCATTAGCGTTATCGATTACATTTATGGATGTTGGGCAGGGTACGGCAGTGATTGTGAGAACTCAACAACATACTCTGGTTTACGATACCGGGCGTGTTTTTAGTCAACACTTTAATGCAGGCCAACATATTATTGTGCCTTATTTGCGTTCTGAAGGTATCGCAAATATCGACAGGCTGGTGGTGAGTCACAATGATAGTGATCATGTGGGTGGGGTTATTGGTTTATTAGAGAATATGAATACTATGTCGATTTTATCTGGCCAACCATTAAAAAATGCGGTTCCTTGTACTGAGGGGCAGCAATGGGAGTGGGATGGTGTGACATTTGAAATTTTGTGGCCTAATAGTGCTATGGCAAAAAAATTACTAACAGATCAAATGATTAAAGATAACAATACTTCCTGTGTGTTATTGGTAAGTTTTTTTGGGAAAAAAATATTGTTAGCTGGAGATATTGAAAAGCAAGTAGAGCAGCAATTATTGGATAACCAATCAGTGGGCCCTATCGATATATTGTTGGTTCCTCATCATGGTAGTAAAACCTCTTCCAGTTTGGCTTGGCTTAGTCAGCTTCGACCTACCTGGGCTATTGTAACCGCTGGATTTAATAACCCGTATAATCATCCACACCCTGAGGTTATTAAGCGTTACCAGCAAGTAGGCAGCCAATGGTTAAATACGGCAACGGCAGGTGCTATTCGCTTTTCCATTGCGGATAATGCAGACGAACATGGAGGTTGGCGTTTAGAGCGGTGGCGGCTTGATAATCGACGTTATTGGTATGATTAGCACTTTCATAAAGCCCCTCGGTTGAGAGGGACTTTATTCTAATATGACACTCTAACAGATTGCTGGTTTGGTACTGTCGTTGTATCCACCCTAACCAACAATAGCGGCCATTTAATCAAAGGATAAGTGCCTAAACTCCTCAAAATTATTTGTCGCTTTGGTTCTCACATGCGTCCAGGTTGCTGCAGAGCCTTGAGCCATTGAAAATGTGGTTTCTAATACCCCTGTCTTTTTATCAGCTAACTTATCGACCACACTGGATGCTGTATTACCAAGCGTCATCCGGGCGGCTGTTGAAGCAATCATTCCCCCAATACTGGAATGATCCAAACCGAGATACTCATCCCAACTCTTTCCTAACCGGGCCCCCTGATTGGAGCTCATGGCGGCAATTTCTCCGGCATCGTGTAAGTCGGAGGCTTTTTCAGCACCGAATGCGGCGAAAGAAGCGGCTAAAGGAGCTGTATATTGTGTTGTGGCACCAGGTTTTCCGGCATTGATTTGGACATCAGTTCCGGCAGCAACGCCTATTTGAGCACCCGCCTCAATTCTAACCTCTGACGATTTACCCACCGCTTTTAAGGCTTGACTGGTCGGTGCCTCTATCAACGCAGTATTGGCGGCAGACTGTGCATTGCCACCGCTCACCAGATTACCAACTTGTGCAGCAGCAGCAGATTTTGTGGCTGTTTTGCCTGGGAGTTTACGTAATAGCCAGGAAAAGCCGGATGCTATCTTGGAACTAAAGTAACCCATTGCACCACCAGCGACTGACGCACCGATAGTGACGCCTGCAACAATAGCGGGCGCTACACCGGCTGATGCTAATGTGGTCAATGCGGTAGCACCCAACCCAATGCCAATACCTACTGCTTTTATATACCGGACATATTTTATTCTTTGTTCATCCGTTTTGGCTTTACTGAGTATATGATTCACGACTTTTTTAAACGCCTTTCTGTAAACAAAACGGGCTGCTATACGGATAAGTGTTGCCGGAGACACACTGGGTAATGAAAAACTCGGTAACGAAAAGCTGGGGAATGAAAAACTTGGCAGTGACAAACTGGGTAATTGGATATCACCGGTAATCAGTCCTGTGATACCTTGAAATAAACGCTCGACGAGTGTACTTTGACCGGTCATATCAACACGATTGACAGGATTATTCTTCACCATCCAATAGAAATTTAATCCATCCACTGTCCAACTCGGGTCGGGTGTTAACCAACGCCCCATCCAGGCGGCATAGTAGCGATGACCATAATAGTAGAGTCCAGTCATATCGCGTTCCTTGCCTGAATAGCGTACAAATTTGTATTGTGCTTCTGTCTGATTGCTGGCACTCCAGACGGCGGTGCCACCAAAGGGGTAATACTCTTCATAGGTTAGGATGTCGGCATCCTGATTGAGTTCCAAATGGCTACTGCCCAGAGGGTTGTCCAGACTGTATCGCAACTGGTCGTTGGGGATATCAGATGGCCTGCCGATTTCCCAATGTAGTAACCGCACCTGATTGCGCCCGGTGTTGGTTAGGGTTGTCACAGACAAGTCTTCGGTCACATTGGTATTATTGCGGGTGATTCTTTGTTCCAGCCCCGGCAAATAGATGACTTCAGCTTCTCTATGAGTGCTGCTATCGATTAGCCGTTTACGCAGCCGTTGGCCCTGGTTGGCATATTGGTAGTTTTCCTGTTGATGATCGGTTAGGGTAACCTGGGTCAATTGATCATAGCGCCCCCACACCAGCGCTTTACTATGTTCAAGTTGCTTTGGGTTACCATGAACATCAAAATAGCTATCGACTGCATCCGGCAGAATGGGTGTTGTTGGGTGTTGTTGTACTACCCGGTTACTCTTATCCGAGACCACCATATCTAGTGTGTATTCACTGGCGCCATTATGATGAATACCATAAAGATTGCCTGCTCGATCATAATCGTAACGACGAGTGTAGTTCACATACTGGTGGCTATCATAGGGTTGTAGCGGCGGCAGAGTTGTGTCTTGTGGGGGACGGCCATCATTTTCGCGACCACTGGCTGAGATCAACTGGTACAGGGCATCATAGGCATAGGTTTGTTGTGCCGATACCCGCTGGTTTTTGTAAAAGCGGGTACTGACGGCACCATCATTAACAGAGATGATATTGCCCACCGGATCATAGCCGTAATGTAAATCCTGCAGTAAGGTGGTCCGATCTCCTTGTGCTGGGCGAGTGGTCTGCATACGCAGCAGACGCCAGTCACGGTTGTCGTAATGGTAGCTCGTGATGACACCATTACCGGCTGTTTCTGTGGTTTTCTGACCATTGGCATTGTATCCGATAGCAGAGACGACAATTTGCTCAGAGCTTGTGTTGGCGAGTTGCAGGTAAGTCGCTGATAAGGCACCGGCGACATCATATTCACTGCGTTGTTGGTTGTTCTTGGCGTCAATCTGGGTCAGTGCGATGCCCAAGGCATTATAGGTCCATTGGTTGGTATAGGCTGGCGTGGCTAAGGCTTGTTGCCAAGTGGTTTCAGTATCTCCCTGCCAATCACTGTCAGTGGTTTTTGCCACAAGCAGTTGGCGCTGTTGGTTCAGTGGCTGTCCCGTGAGGCTGATAGCGGTGGTGGCCAGCATGCCTGCAGAGTCATAGTGACGAATAAGTTGTAAATTCAGATTATTCTGTTTATCTGCATCGGTAGCTTGACCGTAAACAAAGCGCTCTGTCACTTGTTCAGCCCCGTCATTGAGGTCATCACGTTGTTCATAAATAGCTGTCGGGCGGTGCGAACTGGTATCGTAATCATAACGTCTGACGGTGCCCCGTTGCTGCCACTCTTTATGTGGGCTGCCCTCAATGTCTGGTAGCATCAGGCGCCAGCCTGCATCAACACTATCCATACGCAAGGGTTGACCAGTCAGGCTGTTTATCTGTGACAGATTGGTTTTGTCATTGGTGAACAAACGTGGGTCAGCGGACGAACTTAGCTGACCGAGGGCATTATAGGTGGTTCGGGTGATGCGTGTATCCAGGGCCTCGGAAGTACTCTGTCGATTAAACGCCACCGTGCGGATGGATAAGCCCCGATTATCGTTGACGATAATGGTGGGGGTATCCTTAAATAGATCTGGAGATGGTGTCGAGTTCATAATGAAGAAATCCTTGATAAACGAGTGGTAAAAAAACCTAGTGTCACTCAATCTGAATGAGTCAGTTGCACTAGGCTAGTTTTGGGTCTCTGACCAGGTATCATTTTCATCTTCTGATACCGTAAACCAGGGTGTGTAATAGTGACGTCGCAGATAGCCTTTGGTTGTCACTACCCTAAGCAAGCGACCCATTGCGTCGTAATAGTGGGTATCGGCATAGCCCTGCGCGCGCAGGGCTTTGTCTGTGATATAACGCCAGTCATCAACAAAGTAAGACGGATAGGCTCTGACGACGAGTCCTTTGTTGTTGTATTCAACCCGACCGGAAATACGCCAGCGTGTGGTAGTTTGAGCCTCAACAAGATGGCCATCATCATCCACCGATAACTCGCCTTCCGGTGTCCGTTGATACGCCAAACCTGGCGGCACCCTTTGCGCATGTTGCAATGCTCGACCGAAGCCATCATAGTAGCTGACTCGGACTTGCGTCTGTTGCTCAGGCACAGTGGGGTAATGGTCTGCATCCAGGTTGACTTCGTGTAGTGGTAGTGGCGTTGCAGATTGCCAACTAAACAGGTCCTGTGCAGACAGGGAGGCTACTTGCTGTGTGGTTGTGCCAGCTTGTTCGATAAGCGTACTGGCATCCAATGGGGCGGAGAGACTGTGTGATAAGGCCGGAAAGCCGACATCCAGATTGCCTTCTGTACCATAAAAAGTGGCATAAGACACATGGCCGAAGGGGGTGAGAGTAACCTGTTGGGTATTGTTATTGGTGTCGATGATGGTATGTGGTGTCAGATTTTGATAATTCACCTTAACCATTACTTCATTACCCAGTGCATCTGTCATTGAGGTCACCATCAGGTAATGGGGATCATAATGTAGCTGATTCTCCTCCACTAATGGTGTGCTTCGATGGCCGACGGGTAAATAAAATTGTTCTGCTGCTAAAAAGCGCGTGAGTGCCTGCGGTGCTACCCAAATGGGTGTTTCCGCTTTTGTAGTGCCGATTGGCAGTAATCGACCCGATTGGACATAACCCGCGGCCTCCAGCTCGGTCTTAAGTTCGTCGGCGGATAACACCCCATCGTAGGCTGCTAGCACTATGTCATCCAATACTGCTGATTCAACCGATGCCACCCGTGGGGGGAATGAGAAGTCCTGTGTTGATTCTGTGGTGATATAATAGGTTTTCTGTTGTCCGGCAAAGCGGCGTGTTGATCCAGCCGCCATCAGCGAACTCTGTGTTAATGATTCCACACTAAACCCACCCGTAGGGATATCACTGGCGACACCTTCAATCACATTCTGACGATCTTCGAAGGCTAAACCGATGACACAATAGGACGGTGTTTCTTCGTTAAGGTGAGCACTGAGGGCTTCATTGAGTCGAAGCACGTCTTGTTGCTCGTCGACATCCACACTATCAGAGATGGGATAAATGGCATCCCATGCGCTGGAGATGGCGTTGCGTCTGGGATAATCAATGTTGATTTGATGGGTCACTGAGCCATAGTCATCAAATGCCAGGGTCAGCGTATGCTGGCAGCGGGGGTCAGCACTGACACGCTCGTAGTCGTAATGCAATTGTTCCAGCGGCTGGACCATGAGTATGGGCGCTGCCACAGCTTCTATTTCAGGCTGAATACGTGTGATCTGGTAGCGCAGGCTTTGTACTGTATAGGGGTTATCTTGTAGAGCGCTACCATCTAGGCCATACACTTCCTGACGTAATAAACACTGGGTTAATGCCCGATTAAGCCACCACTGCTCTGTGGTTGACGGCGGGCTGTCACCTCCTGCTAGAGCAGTATTGCCGAGAGTGTATGCTTCGGCATCACCCTCCCAGACAGGTGTCATCGGTGTCAGTGATTGACCCATATGATACCAGCAGCAGGTTTTTAGTGGAGGACTGTCTGTGTCTGGCGAATCATCTGATAGATGTTCACTATCAAGCGTCTCTACATAGCCAAAGCCGCGAAACTCTCTTTCCGTACCATCATACACACCGTGACGATAGGTGAAACTTTGCACCTGCCGATTGCCGGTAATGGCATCAATCTGGATCAATTGCTTGACCAAATACAATGATAACGGCAACAAGCAGTGTGCCTGCGCGTTTTGTGCTTTTTCATCTAACCACTCCTGTGCTGAATGGCGATAGACCACCTGACTGAACGCACCGCACTGATTGTCCACTTGAGATAGTAGATAAGGTTTGTGGGAGGTTAATGTCAGTGTATAGTGTGTTGGCGTCATATGCGGAATACTCAGCAGAATTGACATGCCACCAGAGCCTTGCAAATCCGCAAATGATAATCGACAGGTGTTATCAAAAAGTGCCCCTGCAGGCAGTTGGATATCCTCTCCCGTTGCAAACCCATTGCCTGACTGGTTGCGGTATAAGGTTAGTTTGTCTCTATGTACATAAATCAGATCATTTGCACCGGAACCATCTATATCTGCAAGGTAGATTCGCTGGGGATCAAAGGTGTTTGCACCCTGCCAGTTCCATGACAACTCGATACAGGGACCAAATTCACCCCGTCCCAGATTGGGCCAGCAGGACACCTTATGTTGATCAACTTCAATAAGGTGTACTTGTCCTGAGCCCAATAGATCACTAAAAGCGACTAATGTGCGTTGATTTCTGCCAAATATTGGCAGTGGTCGATTCAGGCTATCAAGGTGGGTGGACTCTCTGTTGGCAAAGCCATCCCGTTGATTGGCATAAAAGCGTACACTTTGTGGCCCAATCACAGCCACGTCGGATAAACCAGCTCCGGTGATATTGGCAAACTGGCCCTGACCACTGAGCAATTCTGATGGCACTGCTGAGAACGGCGTAAATGTTTGCCAGGTTTTATCTTCATTGATGGTAAAAAACCCGTTGAGACCCGGCTGTAACACCACCCAATCCAGGTGACCATCACCATTGATATCAGCCAGTGTTTGGGTGCCATTTTGCAATGATGGTACCTCAGCGACACTGAGCCAATCACTATAACTGATGGCATCGGCAGCGCCTGCTTGCTGATCCCGTAACGGTGAGCGGTATCTCCAATCGGTGGCTACCCGATAGAGGATCCCGGGCAAGCCTTCGCCATATAAATCCACAAGTTGGTAACATGATGCATCGTCAATGCCGGGAGTAGGGGGCAGTTTCTGCCAGGTCGATGCTGGTTGTGCCGGACGTTGATATGTTATTAATAATGCTGGGTGATGTTCAACAAACACATCCTCTCCCTCTTTGCCATAGGCCCATTCCTGCGCTGAGACCAAACGACTGAGTGTTGGGTTTTCATCATAGGTCAAGCGCAAACGGCGTACGTTCATGGGGATTGCATTTTGTCCGTCTGGGTAATGGTGGAAGAGTAATACCTGACGGCATAAGCGATGACAGCGCACTTCGAAGCCGTACTGGTAGTCGGAAAAGGCATCCTGACGTGCAGACCAGCGACCCTGTGTTTGCCATTGCGCCAATTGATCCGTTTGTTGGTTGTGCTCCCCATAATCCAGCACCACACTAAACAACCAGCCACTGGTATCGTCTGGCCAACTATCATCCCAACTGTAAAGTATGTGAGAGGCTTCGGTATTGCCATAAAATATCTGGCGTAAGTACGATAATGCGCCCCGTTTTCTGAACTGTTCAGGAGGTTGCGACACATCAATGCCTACATCGTCTTCTGCTTGGTACACATAGCGGATATGTTCGCCTAGTGGGGACAGGCTTTCTTCCAATGACCACTCGGCAATACGCCCGTCCATACAGGTTTGCGCCAATGGGGATTTACCTAAACAATGCAGGCTGCCATCCAGACCAAACACCAGCCAGAATAGCTGTGTTGGATCATCGGTGCGTTGCCAGCGTTCATAGCGCTCATAACCTTCAGAAACGCGGGAACGGTAGCGAATAACGTCATGCTCGGCAATCGGTGTATTGCCAAATTGTGTGCGGCGCTGACGAATCATTTGCCCCTGTGTATCACGCAAGGGCTCCAGTACTTCACCACTTGGTCCTACATATTGGTCGCTTGCATCGTATCGCGGGGTTCCCTTTTTGGTGTATTGGCGAATACTGAGCACTGGCAGCAGCCAACCGACACCAAAGGCACCATTGCCTTGTGTGGTTTGATAATTCAGTGACAGCGACGGTGCAAAGCCCCTGCCTTCCGATGCGGGCAAGGGGATGGAAAAGTGTATATCACCCGTGGCACCCGCTTGTTCAGGTGTCGCCTGAACAGTGTTGATAGTCCCCCCTTGCTTGGGTAGCTGGGGGGGATTCACTGCCACCTGATGATTAGTTTGTATTTGTTCTGACATAACAACTCCAACAATAGTACGTCTGAATGATTAACGGATGGTGTAGTTAATATGTAAAATAATATCGCTTAGCGTTTGTAATAGACGATGCTGCTTATCTTCTACTTTTGCATTAGGGAATGTTAGTAACAGCTTGGCCGAGTCGTCTCCGTTTCCTCCGTTAATCGGTAATCCTTCAAAGGGCAGGTAGCTGTCATCATTAAAATTTAGCTGGAATGCACCACTATCATTGAGACCGTGCGAGATTGCCGTACTGGTCAGGCTCTGGTTGATGTCCTTGTTATCACCACTGTAACTCAACACCGCCTGGATATCCTGATAAGGCCCCAGCAGAGCGGGCAATGAAACACTAACCTGCTTGATACGACGCACCGTGCCACTGACCACCGCAGTAGGATAATCGTCCGTCATTTTCAGTGCCTGCAAATCTATACTGGCCACTAGAGAGTGGTTGTCATCTAATACCAGTGTATGCGTTGTCAGTGTAGAAGTATCGCCATCCAGTACCTTGTTAATTTCAGCATTGAGACTGCTATCTGTCAGTTGATCCGCTAATTCGCTTGCCATGGAGATGGTGCGACTCACTTCTAGCGCCGAGGTATCCCAATCCAGGTAGGATGATTCCATTTGTGCCAAATTTAACATTAGCTGCTCACCACAGAGGAGACCGGCATGGTTACTATCCCAGGCACCAGGTTGAACAAACCGGGTCTTTTTGTCAGTTTCCCACTGATACGCCAATTCGGCTTTTAGACAGCGGCTGACAGTGAGATCATAGAATTGGTAATAGAGTGTCGACAGGCGACCTTGCATCCACGAGTAGAGTGCCTCATTACTGAACTTGCTTTGCAGCAGGTCGAGTTGTGCTTGGGTCTGGTCTATTTGCAGGTTTTGCTGGTCTATTTGCAGTTGGGTTGCCTGTCGCTGAATATCGATGCTGCGCAGTTTGGCATCTGCAATACTGATACCGCGCTCAGCGGCATCCCGTTCTGCTTTCCATTGTTCTCGACGCCGCCGCCATTGCTCGGTTTGGGTCAGTACCCCCGAGGTGATCATGCTCGCATTACAGCTTAAATCCAGTGATTTCCAACCCAGATCGGAAAACGCACTGAGATCAGAACCACCGACAGCCAAACCAAAGACATTGGGCATCGCTGCGAGCCCGGCACTGGCCAGCTCAAATCCGGCTTTAGCATATTGCAGTGTCGATGCTGTTGTTTGTAAGGTGATGGCTGCCATTTCTGTGGGGCTGATGTTTTGCTCATAGTAGCCTGCCATGCGGTCATAGGTTGCCTGTTGTTGCTCGCGCTCCAGTTCCACCTCTGTTTGTTGCTCTGTCAGCGCTAACAGTTGTTGTTGTAGAACCTGAAGGGAATAACCGTACAGTGCTTTGGCTTGAGTTTGCAGCAGTGTGTTGAGTGTTTGGGCATCTTTTTGTTCGATGGCACCAGCCAATGAACGGCCAAAATCCATGAGCTGTGAAACCAGACCTCGGGCACTGGCCAGCGTCACTGTAAAACGCTGAATACCCATATTCACTTGAGGCAAGGGGCTACTGCTGCCTGCGCCAACTGCCGCTGCACTTTGCAGGGCTTTGGGATCGGCAGGTTCGGCATACAGGGGTAGGTTTAGGGGTTGGCCATCAATCGTCAGATTGTGCCGCAGATTAAACAGACGCTGTTCCAGTGTTTGCCAATAGCCGTTAAGTTTGTCATTTTCACAAGGCAAGAATAAGCTGGTCAGTGTGTTCGCCGTACGAAGCGATTGTTCCCCAATAGCCGGCGAGTGCATGGATCCACTCTGTGGACTGGTTTTATCTGCGGCCAGTGCAAGCGATGGATTATCCCAAAGGGTGTAAAGCGGTATGTCTGGTTGTGGACCGAGAATCTCCAGAGCGGCGACATACCACATTTTGGCCTCTGCCAGAGTGTCACGTTCCAGTTGTCGATAGGCATGGTCTCCACGGGCAATGAGCAAGTCCAACAGGGCCATCAATGTCGCCACCTTATAGTGCATGGGATCACCCTGTGCCACAATATCCGGGTCCGTACTGTCAATCTGGGTATCATCCCAGGCGGTGTCTTCCGCCAGCGGACGGGTATTCCACAGCCTGTCGGTGTACTGTTGATCTTCGATATATCCTGCCGGGTTGAATACATAGTGTAGCCAGTGCTCAGCGGCTTCAAAACTCTGAGCCTGTAGCAGTTTTTGGGTCACCAGCATTGGGGTATAGTAGAATAGCTCCCAGAAATACAGACCGTTGGCACCACTGAAATCCATAGGTTCAGTGCCTTGGGTTAATGCCTTAGCAGACACTAAGCCTGAAAATGTCCCACCATTATATGTTGTATCCAAAAACCAGCCATGGGGATTGGTATCATCAATGCGATCAAACTTAATTTGAACTGTATCGCCTTTTTGATATCTGGCTTTCACATAGAGATGATCTTTATCACCAAAGCTATCAGGATGGCGGGGTAAAAACACTGTTATCGTTTTGTTGTCGGCAGTGTCTAAGGTAAAGCTGGCAAGAAGGTACTCATCACCTATACTAAAAACGTCCACCATATAAACGTCAACATCAAGGTTAGTGCCGTAGGTCGTCGTATTATACGGTTCAAATGTCAGGCTAACATAGGCTCCCTCTCCCAACATAGGCTCTTCTAGCTGCTGCGTTTCCCAGCTTAAAACCTGATCAAGCCCAGCATGGGAACGCTGGATTAATTCGTTGGCAAACAGGGTATTTAAGCGGGTTCGTTTAACCGCATTTGATGGCTCAATGTAGACTTCGCTATTGGCTCCTTCAACAATACGATAGTGATCAATGGGATTAATTGGAGTAGAAGAATCTGAGGTAACCTCTATGGTAAATTGTTGGTGATATATTTCGCTATTAAATTGTGTTACGGACAGCTCGATTGATGGGGACATACCACCAGCAGGTATTGGTTCATCCATAATCTCGCTAAGCTCTAATGTTAGTTTGTTTGGATCATCAATTTGGCCCTTCTGACTACCAAATGTGACCTTAAAAGCTGCATTGGTATACGCTAAATTGAACGCTAATGCCGCTTGATACCATGCTGCACCGAATTGTATGTTAACCATGTAAAGTACTGAATGTGAATCTATTTTATCTATAGCTACTGTATCCGTGAAGTTTATGATTTGTGAATTGGTCAGGGATGAATCTATTTTGTCTCCACTCCCACTTTCGGTAAATCTATACACTATTTGGTCGAAAGGCACGGCAAACATACTTGCATCTAAAAAAATCTCTGCATCAAACGTGATATTCTCGTTACCGTCATCAACAGAGGTATTTGAAAAAGATACGTTGGTGTCTTGGCCAAGCAACTCACAAAAGTAAAAATTTTCTGCACTGATAGTTTGGGAGAGTGTTGAGGCGGTGATGGTTGCTGCTGTTTGATATTCCAGCATAGCGGGGAATGTATCATTATCGATTTGTGCTGTGACATTACTGTCAATTGTTAGCAGATTTTCAGTGGTATCGGTGATGACTTTATTACTGATTTCTTCAGTGTAACGAACATCAGCCAGTTGTCGAATAACCTTGTTCGGTATCGCACTGGTATTGAGGTTATGGGAAAAATTCCCATAAATAGTAGACCAATCATCAATATCACTGTCGAATTCCAGGTGGTTATCAATCAAACCACCATAACAGCTACCCAACGCGCTTATATCATCGGGTGGCGTGTAGAGCATCGCGACAATGGCGGTTTCTTTGGGGTAAAAACACAAGTATAAGTTCGCTGTAGCAATAAAATCATCAGAGTTTGTCCCCAGTGTGAGAGGAAAACTGATTGCCGGAGCCCAATTACCACTAATCTTGCGGTAGCTCATCATCAGGTTGTAATCATTATTCTGTTTAGGTTGTCCGCTCTCGTCCACACCGTCAGTGGTCGTTTGTTGTTCGATCCAGGCAATATACAGCCTGTCATTGCGTATCACCGGGCGTACCTGATCATTGATGGCATTGATCGGGCAGGAAATTTCCTCCCAGTCAGTCCAGGCAGACGCGACATAGCCCCCCAGGCCATCGGACACATCGTGATTCAGGCTACGCCAGTAGTAACGGTAGGGTTGCGTACCACTACGTCCCACGTAATAACTTTTACCGGTAGTGAGTTGTAAACTGTTATGGTAGCCAGATAAAACCTTGAGATTGGACACTTCTTCAAAACTATCCAGGTAATCATGGTAGGCCTGATCCACCAGATCGGTATTGATCTGCCCCTGTGATATTTGATCGCACAGTTTGCGTTGTAACGCGGTTTGGTTATATCGCAGTGTGGGATCGATATAGTTTTCCGGATAGTAGGCCAATTGTGAGACTCCGGCCCAGGTACTGTAACGCTTGTTATATTGCTCCCACTGCTGGAAAAACGGGTACGGCAATATGCTAGTATCAACTCCCTTCTCTATGCCCTGCAAGCAGCGATTAATATACAGCTGTACGCTGCTAATAGCCTCGGCAATATCACTGGTCATAATGTCACTGGATACTTGATTATCGATCAAGAGGTAGGCATAGATATCATCCCGATCCGTCAACGTCATATTGGTGGATAAAGAGGGCGCAATATAGCCAATAAAGTAAGCACATAGTGCGGTACTGAGGTATTCGTCAAGGGTTGCATTGAGTGTATCTTGCTGGTTGGTGGGTACTCCACTTTGGATATCAGCAGCACATTGGCGCCATGTATCATAATCGGTGTTATCAATAGAAAGGCACAGTAATTGATTGACGACCTCTACCGACACACCCAATTGTGCTGCCATATCCAGCCAGGATAAACACGCTGAGGCCCGAGCGACATTATAGCTATCAACGTTCATATAGGTGCTAATGGCAGATACTTCACTCGCGGATGCATCAAGCACACGCGCCAGTGCTTCGCTGGTGAGGGTTGCAGTACTCAATAGGGTCAGTAGGTTGTTAGTATTATCCCCGCTATGTAATTCAAGCACTTTAAAGTCACTGATGAGTTGCAGTGACGCCAGTGTTAGGGGTACATGGTCCATGCCATCCATTGCTGTCGGTGTATTCACCATTAACTGTAATTCTGCAGTACCGAGCGTCCAGAACTTGATGATCAGGGTTAATTGCCCCAGTGCCTGACAAAAGGCCGCTAATGAGGGGCCGCAAGTGGATTCACTGTTTTCAATATAGTCCACAATATCCGTGCAGAAAGTCTTGATGGTGGTAATAACAAGACCCTGCTCGGCGGCCACCTGTTCAATCCAGACCTGTAGCGCCAATGCCATTTCAACATCGGTCAGTGTAAAGGCTGAGGCGATATAGGGTGCCAATACTTGCATTTGCCATGTATAGCGGGGGTCGGGGGTTTGTGTCTGTTCGTCAGCATGTTGTAATGCTGAGTATAAATCGCCGATAAATGCGTCAATCTCGGGCGATAGGGTGTCTACATAATGGGTCGAGGTCATTGCATCCAATGCTGCCACCGTCAGCTTCTGCTCAAGCAGCCACTGACAATTGGCGTAAATTGACTCAAGTGAGTTAATCGGAGCATATTCCTGTTTAGTGTCGGTGTTTGTTGGACTAAGTGTGAGTAAGCACTGTAATGCCTGTGGTGTCAGATCATGCAATGTGGCCCAGAGTCCAACTCGGTAAAGCGAGCTGATATTGTCAAGGCTGAGCGTTGCCTGGTCGTCAAGGCCGGCGATATTAGTCAGTACTGACAGACCTACATCATCCACACCCAGCGCTCGTTTGAGTACAGTACGCTGATAGGCATTAGTCAGTGTGGCGTCACTGGTCAGTGTAAATCGCTGGTTATCCAGAGGAGGAGTGTTAAACAAACGGTCAAATTGTGCTGACTTGTCATCGGGTGCATACACATTAATCAAACCACCCACCAGCACCACGGCTTCATCTTCGCTCAGGCAATAGCGTTGTTGGTATTCAAGTACCCATGCGGTTAGCTCCAATGTCGTTTCGGTGATCGCGAGTGTGTCAGTATTCGTATCGGTATGGGATAAAGCAATCAGCGTATCCAGTGTGGCAGGACTTAGCCCGGTATGCTGACAGTAGCGAATGATTTGACTGAGCTTGATAAGATCATTGCCAGTCATAGGCTCGAAGGTTACCGTAAAGTTATCGCTAGAAGGTTCCTCTGCTGGATACCAGTCACCAGGATGGTAAATGTTTTGGTCACCCACACCCACAATCAATGTATGTTTACCCGCGGTAACGGGGGATTCAATGATTCGATAGCCGTTAATTAATGGGAGTGAGTGCACACCTTGATCATCCGTAAACGTATCGGGCTGACCAGCAGTAATATGCTCATTGTCCAGTTTGATATCGATATAAGTACTGGGTTGATCACTCTCCATTACCGAAAATGCAGCAAAGATGATATGGCTATCATTAATCGATGGTAAAATAGTTACTCGGTCTGTTATTGATGCGTCGGTCTCAATAGTGACCCTGTTAATACGACCATTGACAAAACCTAGCCACTGTTTGGTGGTTGCATTCAAATAATGGCCTCCATAGTGGTGGGGTGCAGTGAGTAGGTTTGCTTGAATGCTGTTTTTGGCTTGTACCGAGCTAGCATGCAATTGTGTGTTATAGCTCTCACGCAACAAGGGTAAAGATAAACAGTCGTTGAGTTGATCACGACTGATCCCCGTGTAATCACAGAAGCCGTCAGCATTCGCTTGTTGTATGGTGGTGATATCCGTCCCAAAGTGTTTTTGTACCAGGGCGTTCAGCTCAGCTGTATCCGTAGGAATCGACTCCACCAAAGCGGCTACCAGTGCTGGTGGCATGTAATTGGCAAATGCGCTACGGGTGTTATTACTAACACCAGCGTCAACCATGGTTGGCCCCAGTTTGACTGCGAGGTCTTCAAAGCGGCTTTGCTGTGTTTCCAGTGTGGTGTCAATATGGCTAAATGGCGCGTGATAGGGCAGTTCAAATGGGTAAAAACAAGTGGCCATCGTTTGATCGAGGTCAGGGTTGTTGATGTGGCTGCGTAAAATCTTATTAGACAGTGTCAGAGTACTGATTTCTGTATCTAGATGACTTTGGCTCAAGCTTAGGGATTTCAGGTCGGGACGGCGCTTATCCAGATGCAGAGGGTCTGTGTTGGCATGTAACGGCTGTGCGTTTTGATAAAGCTCGGTCAGATAGCCCGCTGGCGAGAACATCGACGCTACCGAATCCGCTGTGACATAGCGATGAGTACGTTGGGGAATGATGTCTGTATGGTTTGTGCTCAAATGTTGAATGTGTTTGAGTTGCGGGTTGGCACGAACGATCGACTTGCGTTGATACATGTGTTGATAAGCAACATAACGTTTAGCTTGGTCATAGACTGCCTGGATTTCGCGTAAATGTAATTGACCGAAAAGTGCTTGCCTGAAGGTGGCAAAAGATTGCTGACTAATGTGGAGTGGAGATTCGTATCCCAAGGGTTGTAGTACATGGGCATAGTCTTGATATAGATGATGGAATGTGGCACGTGATTTCATTATGATCTCCTGGTTAGCAGAATGACGATATATCGCTACAAATTCAGTTCATGGAAGTTCGATAGGTTCCAGGTGTTATCCCTTATTCTTGATGTCTGTTGTGTATGGAAAAATGACTATACGTCTTGTGTCGTCTGAATCGAGCGCAAGTAATGGTAAAAAAACTGTGGACATATGTGAGCTGACGGTATGTGTCAGCAACTTTTAGCTGTTCCTGCGGTTGATAACCTTGGTGTTGCACATTTTCCTCGGTAGATTTTTCTTTTTTAGACTTGCTATAAATAGGATGCCAAGATTTGTTGCCTGAGTCGTTTGATAACATAGTGTCTCTTTTTTTACATTCACACACATTACTGCCTTGTGGATAGAGTGAAACGATTTTTTCTATAAAAAACGATACGATTAAAACATATGGATTATTAAATAATGCGTTAATCGGTTGTAGAGGCTATTGTATATAATGCAGATTTTTATAATTCATATTTAGTATTTAATATCTCATATTTCGTATAAAATATTTTCGTATATAGAGAGGTTTTTAAAGGTGGCTATTCTTTATTTAATGACCAATAACAGTAGCTACAGATAAAAATATTACAAGACAATTGTTTTCTAGGGGTCACTTCTGGGGCAACTTTTTTCTATGCTGTCTTTTGGGTTGTTTAAAATAGGTTTTAAACGTCATGGAAAAAGAGTGGGTATTTTTGTTGTTTAGTGTAATCAGTGGTTTTTTATGATTATTATGACTGCGATAAAGACAGAATTTTATTCTGATAAATAATTCGCCGGATATAATTGGATGCATAATATATATCCTTCATTTTTAAATAAATCTGATATGACACTTTTTTTATTTTCAAGGTCGTTTAATATAAATATATTTTTTCATAAATAATACAGAGAATAATAAAATGTATAGGGCGCTATTAACTATAATGAACTATAGACAGTCGGCTGGAGAAAAACGATAACAAATAAAATAAGGTAATGTTAAAGGCTATAGCGAATTAAAAATAGTGATTGTATGGTTTGATGTGCTGTTTATATAACGGAGGCAATATCATTAGTAAAGTAACCAGAATATATCTATGGCAGTATCATTAAAGCTCATCAACATAGTGCTACGAGCCAAGATTAAGCAAGTGGTCATGGTTGATGAGGTAAGAAGATCCATAGGGTATTTAATCCGTGTTAACAAGCCAGATAATCACGATCTACATAACAGTGGCGCAGATGGCGTGTGGCTTGTTTAGTATTGATTGCAGTGCGACCATGTAAGACTCTATGGTTGTCGCATATCACCATATCACCGGGACATAAACTCTGTAGCAGCCAAAATTTCTTATTGGTGTAACGCTGCAAGAGCATTCTGTACGCTCTGTAAAATGGCTCCATGATTATTTCGGGGACATCGAATGGTGCGACAAAGAGGCTGCTTATGCGAACGCTTTTCACTTCTCCATGAGCATCCAGACTGATAAGAGGACCACGAGCACTAATATTGGTGTTAGTATCTCGTTTATGGAAACGAACTGCATAGCGAGTGAGCAAGTCATACGCTGCTGGTTCTTGTAAGCGCAACATTTCTGCAATCTTGAAACCATCAACCCACATGGACTGCCCACTGCCATCTTCCGCTGCAGCCAGACAGTGGAAAAAGATAATATCCGGAGGGATATTTCGATATGCATCGTCTGTATGTGGTATCAACTCTCGGCCTGAATTGGCGACACTATTATTTTCGTTTTCTGGTTTGAGTACGATTTCAAAAACACGTCCAAAATGGGTCTCGACAATAGGTCCAAATGATGACGCGACAGATTCAAGTACTCCCATGCTTGGGGGCACATTGCGTACAAAACAGATGCCATAGTCCCGCAAATACTCCAGCATTTGTTGACGTTCCGTATCATCTGTCAGCATGGAAGGGCTATCCATTTCTGGTAGATTTTCATTCATCTGGCTGTCCCACAGGATAGGTTGGTAGTGGCAAAATTTACGTTCTGGAGCAGAATAGCAATGTTGTCGTAACCACTGTGTATCATAGAGACTGCGGTGGTTGTCTGTCTGCCAGATAATTTCTAGGTGATTGTTACCATTGATATTGATGGTTTTTGGCACAATATCCAGTGGAATCTCAAGAATGAGACCCTGCTTTTTACCAAGCAGTGGATTACCCCCGTGGGAGCAATTGTCGCGCAACCAAATGTAGTGAAAAGTGCTCTGATGCTGGTCGCCCCAGTGGACGATTAACCGATTGTCTTTCCTTTGAATGGATGAGATGACGTATTTCGCTGTGTGGCTAGTCATTCGACAACCTCCCAGTATTTATCAGTTGAACAAAACTTTTATCTCCGCCGTGGATACCACGGGCCTCATCGAATGCTGCGCATAGATGTGTGCTAAAAGCCAGGGAAGTGGAGAAGTGTGAAGATAACTCATCAATCAAGAGAGTATCCTTATGTGCAAGATCCAACGTGAAATCCGGACCAGGCTCACCTTTGAGCAATGAGGGAACCAGCTTTTCCATTACCCAGCTATTCCCTGTACTCATCTGCACCATGGTTGCCAAGAAATCGGAATCAATTCTTGCCTCCTCTGCTAGAGACAGAACTTCTCCGATGGCCTTCGTGTTGACAAAACAAAGATAATTAACCAATAGTTTAAGAATTGATGCTTTGGGGAGCTCGCCGACATGGTAAATGTTGTCACCAACCGCTTCGAGTACATGTTTTATATGGTTAAATGTCTCACGGTTTCCACCTACAAAGATGGAGAGAGTCCCGGCTTCGGCAGCGGGAGCGCCGCCGGATACCGGTGCGGCAATCGAATTGATGTCCAGTTCACTGGCACGTGCCGAGATTCTGGTCATGGTGTCGATTGAGTTCGTGCCTGTATCAATCCATATCGCTCCTGCCTGGGCATGAATCAGAACCCCAGAATCTCCCAACATCACAGCTTCCAATTGCTGTGGTCCAGGAAGACTGGTTATGATTATATCAGCGTGACGAACGACATCGCTTATCGAGTGACACTCTAAGGCACCAGCAGTCACTAGCTCCTGTATTCTTGTCGGCTGGATGTCATATACAGAAACGATAAAACCTTGCTTGAGAAGATTGGCTGCCATGTTACCACCGATTGTGCCCAAACCGATAATGGCTAGGTGTATGCTGTTTTTGGGTGGACTGCTTGGTTCTTGGGTGAGATCCATGTCAGTCAAAACAGCTTTGGGAGTATCTGATCCTGTATATGCTGCATCCGTGATGTTCAAGGCATCATCAATCAAGTTAAGGCCTTCATCGAGTTGCTCCTTGGTGATACAAAGGGGAGGTGCGATGAAGATCCAATTCCAACGCAATAGCGTGTGCATTCCTTTTTCTAGAAGATAAGTGGCGACTTTGTTCATCACCTTCATTTGTGCTGATGTTGCATTCCAGGGAGCTAAGGGTTCTCGCGTTTCACGATCCTTTACGCACTCAATGAGACCATAAAGGCCTAAACTGCGTACATCGCCTGCCGATGGGTGTTTGGACTTTATTTCTTGCAGCCTTTCAGCCATGTATTCGCCGAGAACCTGGCTATTCCTAACTAGGTCTTCTTCCTCATAGATGCGCATGGTTGCCAACGCCGCAGCGCAGCCCAGAGGGTAGCCACTATAGGTGAGTCCGCAGCCAAGGGGTACCTCCTGAAAGTAGTCGGCGATGTGTTGTCTTACAATAACCGCCCCTAACGGAACATAGCCGCAAGTTAATCCTTTGGCCATGGCCATGATATCGGGAACAACATCGTAGTGATCAATGGCAAACATTTTTCCGGTTCGTCCAAAACCGACCAAGACCTCATCGCAGATTAGCAGAATCCCGTGTTTGTCTGCATATTCTCTCAATGCTTGCCAATAACCGTTGGGGGGAATAATCATACCGTTGAAACCCGTGATGCTTTCCATAAGAATTGCTGCGACATTCTGTGGTCCTTCAAACTCAATCGTTTGGATCACGTGTTCTATGTATACTTGCGGGTTGCCTTCCGGCGCGTAGCCGAATGGACAGCGATAGGCGTAGGGATCATGTACTCGCACAAAGCCACTGACCCCCATTTCGCTGTGTTGGCGTCTGGGATCTCCTGTCGCTGTGCCAGCACCCATAGAGGCGCCGTGGTAGCTTCGATAACGAGTGACTATTTTATGACGTCCCGTATATTGTCGGGCAATTTTGATGGCATTCTCTATGGCCTCGCCACCACTGAGCGTGAAGAGTGTTTTTGTGAGATCGCCTGGGGTAATCTCTGCTAGCTTAGCCGCTGTTCTGGCTCGGATATCGGTCGCGGTACCAGGGTGAGCGGCAGACAACTGAATACTTTGTTCTGCCAATGCCATGAGCAGAGCTGGGTGATTATGCCCGATATTCATGTTGACGTATTGGCTGGAAAAATCAAGATACCGTTTCCCATCCTTGTCCCAGAAATACACCCCTTCGGCGCGGTCCATCACAATAGGATTGTGTACTTGATTTTGAGCTCCCCATGGATATAAAACATACTTGCGGTGTGCGTCTATGATTTGTGTGCGATCCATCATATCTTTCCGTGTGCGTGTGTTGTGGTATTACTACTTGTTATTGATTGGTGATGTTTTGACGGTGGTCGTTGAAAGTGAAACAAGCCCCAGGTAAACAGTCCATTTTCGGCGGCTTCTACCCAATGGTTCAGCCCGACTTTTGTTAACTCAAGAAATTCCATCGAACAGATCTTTCCAAGTTCAGTCTCATGCTCAATCACAGCATCTCTCCACCGGGTATAATGGGTCAGCAAGTGCGGAGATAGATCAACAACACTGAGCAGTTCAAATCCCAGATCATTCGCTATGGTCTTGTAATACTCAAAAGACCCAATGCGATCATGGTCAATTCTGATTCGGCTCAGTGCTGTTTTTAGAGCCCCATCTGGACAATTGTCGGCCTGTAGAATATCCATAAGTAGGAATTGTCCTCCCGGTTTGAGGACCCTGTAGGTTTCAGACAATACCTTGTCGAGTTCATCAGTGTGAAAGAGGGCATCTTGGGTCCAGGCTAGATCAAATGTTGTGTCTTCTATAGGCATTTCCTTAAAGTTACCATAGACAACGTTGATGAGATTGCTAAGACCCTGCTGGTGGTTCAGCATCTTATTTCGCTCATTCTGCTCTTCGCTGATATTGAGGCAAGTGACATGAGAACCATATGTTTTGGCGAGATAGCGCGCAGCAGGACCATAGCCTGCTCCAATGTCTAGAATGCGGCTATGCTCGTTTAGTCCTACTGCTTTTTCTGCCATCCATTCAGTGGTTTTCTTCATGGCTTCGGCAATGGTTCGTGTTGGTTGATCATCATACAGTCCGAGATTAAGGGTATCGGTGCCAATCACGAATTGGTAAAGATTGTGCGCATCTTGACTATTATAATGTTTACGTGCCTGTTCTGTTGCCGTGTCATGCACGGTAGCTGTGTTCATTATCAATATCCTCTTCTATGTGTAATGGATGATGGCGACATATTATTGATACTTGATGACGTACTTCCTGGATAATTTGGGCTGTCAATTTCTTGTTAAGTATTTTGTCTAGCATGGTTGCGATAGCATGCATCTCCGTAGGGCCAAATCCACGTGTCGTTACTGCTGCTGTTCCAATTCGAATGCCGCTGCATATCCAAGGTTTTTGTAGATCATAGGGAATCAGGTTTTTATTAACAGTAATACCAACGTTCTCGAGTCTTTCTTCTGCTTCTTTCCCAGTCATACCCTGTGAACGCAAATCCAGAATCATCAAGTGGTTATCTGTCCCTCCGGAGACAAGTCGAAAACCGGATTGCATCAGAGCCTCTGCCAGGGTCTTGGCGTTATCAAGGACATTTTGTTGGTAGACGACAAAATCCGGCTGTAATGCTTCTTCTAACGCCACTGCTTTTGCGGCAATCGTATGCATATGTGCTGCACCTTGCAGACCCGGAAAAATCGCGCTATCTAGCTTGTGTCCATATTCATTGGCTGTTTCCTTTCCCATTAGGGCTATGCCGCCGCGTGGGCCACGCAGGGTTTTTTGTGTGCTACTCGTGACTATGTGGGCGTGAGCAATGGGAGAAGGATGCAAACCAGCTGCAACTAAACCCGCGATATGTGCCATATCTACCAGCAAAAAAGCGCCTACCTGATCGGCAATGTCTCGAAAGCGCTTAAAGTCAATGGTGCGTGAATAAGCGCTTGCCCCAGCGATAATTAATTTGGGGCGGACTTCTTTAGCTTGTTTAAGGATTTGATCATAGTCAAGGTATTCATCCTCCCGACTCACAGGGTACGAAAGACTCGTATAATGATGTGCTGTGAGAGTAGTTCTCGCGCCATGGCTCAAGTGCCCGCCATGCATTAGGTCCATCCCCAGAAAAGAATCGCCAGGTTTCATAAGCGCCAGATGGACGGATTGATTAGCTTGTGAGCAAGAATGGGGTTGAACATTAGCATAGGTCGCGCCAAATACTTGTTTGGCGCGATGAATAGCCAGGTTTTCGAGCTTATCGATTTCTGTACAGCCGCTAAAGTAGCGTTGGCCTATGTACCCTTCAACCACTTTGTTTATAAGTTCAGAACCCATCGCTTCAAGAACAGCGGGGCTGACGGTGTTTGCAGATGCAATGAGTTCAATCGTATTATTTTTCCGTAGGTTTTCACGATCGACAATTGAAAAAATTTCGGGGTCGGTTTTACTTAAAACAGAGTTACTATGTTTTCCTACAGTTTGCCAGAATTTCATATTCATATTGATGTCTCTAATATTATGGGCCCAGTTCTTGGGGTATTTCCAGGTTGGGCAGAAATGTCCGAAGATGAAAGATAGAAAGGGCACCTTCGCGCAATAGTTTTGGGTTTTGTCCGGTGAAATCAATCAAAGTGGACGCATGGTCGTGTTGGCTTGGACCGCCATCCAGCACAAGTGGAATGTGTGCTCCTAACTGAGTAGCAATATGGTCGGCGGTTTTGGGTGTTTCCATCCCGGAAATATTTGCACTGGTTACGGCAAGCGGATGGCCAACTCGTTTTACCAACTCCATACAAAGCGAATTGTCAGGTATTCTAAGGCAGATCGTCTCTTTTCCTGAGGTGACATAGGATGGAACCAACGTATCATTTTTCAGAAATATACCGGCCATGGCACCTGGCCAGATTTTCCGGAGACGATCAAGTGTTTTTTCAGGAACGTCCCGTGTCAAATTCTGGAATTGTTCAAATGTCGCAATGTGGAGCATAAGAGGTTTTTCTCGACTGCGTGACTTAATACGGTAGATTTTTTGTATGCCGGTTTTACTGGTAATGCTTGTGGCAAGGCCGTAAATGGTATCCGTGGGATACACTACGACATCACCTCGTTGAAGTAGCTCTAAGGCTTTCTGTATAGCCAGCTCGTTATTAGCAGGCAATATTTCGCTCATAATTCTGCTTCCATTTACTAGCCTCGGTTACAAATGGTATGTTCTTGTCACGATTGAACAGTAATAGTGGTTCTATTGCGATAAGTCTCAATGTCACCATAGAGAGAAAAGCTATAGTCCTATGCACATATCATCTGTCAGTTGTGTCGGTAGCTATTTATTGGATCAGAATTATAAATTACTCTGATTTTTATACCTCACATTGTGTACTTGATACTCTATATTATGTCACTAAATATACGGATGATTTTGGTACGTTCATCAATTCGGCGCACATTTTTTTAGTGTCATTTTTTGAAGATTTATAAAAAGCATTGAGTTGAATGTGGTCTTTTGTAGGATAAAAAACCAAGCTGTTCTTGCGTAAGCTTCACAAACTATTCATTATCGATCTGTTTTACAAAAGCACAAACGTCTAGTTTGCCATTGCATGGTCTAATTGCTAGAGAATGCTATTGTTCTGTTGCATGAAAATTGACAGATAGAAAAACATGTTATACAACTATCATATTGTTAAAGGTGCCTACTAGGTCCGGTTTTTTTTTCTATATTGTCTTGGCGATTGTTTAAAAAAGGCTTTAAAAGCCATAGAGAAGGAATTGGGGTTATTATAGCCAACCTGAAAGCCTATTTCCTGTATGGAAAGACCAGTAGTTAAGCAAAGTTTTTCAGCCTTTTTCATACGTTCACTAACCAGCCAGCGATGAATGCCCATGCCCAATACATTTTTTGAGGCTTGAGTAAGTTTGTTGCGGTTTGTTGCCATTTTATGAGCCAGTTCTGTCAGAGTGTAGTTTAACGAGATATTTTCTAATAGATACTGGCAGACTTTCTGTATTAACTCAGCCTTGTTATTGTGTTCTTTTTCAATACCCTGTATATCAGGATTGTTGTTGTCTTTAAGTGTAATTAGTCTATTTTTTTTTTGATTACTTTGAACACTAAAAAGACTAAAGTAGGACTTAATTCGCGTAATAAGCTCGCTAGATATAATAGGAAACATAATGTAATCCCATGCCCCCAGAGAAAAAACAATCTCTCTTTTGTTAAAGGTGTCAATTAATGCGATAACTGCCGTATCGATACTACTTTTAACCTCATTCAGTAGGTGATATTGATAGCAACAATCAACGATAACGATATTATTTTTTTGAGATGTATTGATAATTTCATTAAGTGAATGATAGTGAAAAACCATATATTCTTCATTATTCATCAAAGCGGTCATTAAATTTTTTTCGTTTTTACAATGGCTTAATATAAAAATATTTTTTTTCATAAATAATAATAAAATGTATTCTATCGAATATTTCTTTACTAGACGATATGTCTGACTTTACATCGCTTGGGTCTTTATATTTCATATTATGTACTTAATACATCATATTTAATATTTTAGTAGCTAGAGAGTGTTGAATATTTTTTTCGATGAGCGATCAGATTGCCTATATGGCGAGGTTTGACCTGTCGTAATAGTCACCCTAATAGCAATGGCTATAAGACACTAACTAGAAAAGAACAATAACAAATTACGTAAAGTAAGAATAAGAACTAGATCTAATTAGCTATAAAATATCACAATGAAAACAGTTGTTTTGTCATTTGGCGGTGTTATGGTGTTCATGATTGGCATTCTAAGGGACATATCGTTAAAGCATTATAAAGTCATACCCGTTCTGTGGTGGTGATGGACAATGCGAGTTTCCACAGGCACGCTGACATGATAGGGACAACTGAAGAATCAATGTGTCAATTTGAGTTTTCTCTTGTCCTTTTGGTTCTTGATACCCATGCGCAACTGGTTTGCTGATTGGGTCGTAGATTCCAGTGACAGATTCCGAACGTCTATTGAATATGATAAAGTGCTTGCCAAGACTATCCAGAAGGGCTTTTTAGAGTGTTTTTTAATCGAGAGGTGAGTGTGGAAAATATTATTGTTGCTGGTGGTTGGTTAATGTGGCCAATTATTCTTTGTTCTATTGTTGTTGTTGCGATTTCTATTGAACGTATTTGGACACTCAATACCAATAAAATAGTTCCTAAGAACCAGTTGGCTCAGGTGTGGACATGGGTGCAGAACGATCAGATTGATGCGAATCACCTACGTGAACTAAGGAAAAATTCTGAGTTGGGTAAAATTTTAGCGGCAGGTCTCAGTAATGCTCAGGCAGGGCGCGAAGTGATGAAAGACAGTATACAGGAGGCGGCTAATCAGGTGATTCATGCCATGGAACGTTATGTTGGTACTCTTGGAACTATTGCTGCTGTATCTCCTTTATTGGGCCTTTTAGGAACCGTATTCGGTATGATAAAAGTGTTTGTCTCTATTGAGCTGGAGGGGACCGGTAATGCAGGGGCTTTGGCTGGAGGCATTTCTGAAGCATTAATTACAACAGCTGCAGGGCTTTGTGTCGCGATTCCAGCGATGATTCTACATCGTTTTTTTGTACGTAAAATAGATAGCTTGGCGATTGCTATGGAACAGGAGTCGATTAAATTGGTTGATGCTCTGCATGGTGATCGAACGGTTGAGATAAGGTCTAAATAGTTACCTCAAGCCCATTTTATTAAACCTAGAAGATAAAGTTATGCAGTTTCGTCGACAACCAATACCTGAAGAAAGTATTAATCTTACCCCACTGATTGATGTTGTTTTCCTGTTATTAATTTTCTTTATGGTGTCTACGACTTTTACTAAAGAGACTCATTTGCAAATAGATTTACCCGAAGCTTCGGTAGAACCTGTAGAAGTCGCTGTTGTAGATAGTATTGATATTGTGGTTAGTGCGAATGGTGATTATTCTATTAACGGTAAAACATTGGTTAATCAGCAGGCAAAGACATTACAGCGAGCATTAAAGACCATGATTGCGGGCAATAAGGATAAACCGATTCATTTGACTGCGGATGCAACAGCGTCTCACCAAGCTGTTGTTAGGGCTATGGATGTTGCGGGACAACTGGGTGTTTCACAGATGAAAATTACGACCCGCCAACCTGTTGAGGAATAACTGGAGAACATGTACTGGATATTGGGAACCAGAGGCTTACAAGTGGTAAAAAACGTCTGGTGTTGCCTTTCAGTGAGAGGAACTCATCGACAATACCGGAGCAGTTTTCGTATCAGCGTTTAATGATAGCCTACCTTATGCACAAACAGTCCTTACTACAAAAATTCTTCCTCGATACTTGGTATAATCAACGTTGGTGGGCTTGGTTATTGTGGCCCTTATCCTACTTATATAATGTTTTGTTTTTGCTGAATGCTTATTGGCAAAGAAAGCATGCGGTAAAGGTTGCGGTGCCTGTTATAGTTATAGGAAATATTAGTGTTGGTGGGACAGGGAAAACACCAATGATTATTGCTTTGGCCTGCGCCCTACAGAGGAAGGGGGTTAAGGTTGGAATTATCAGTCGGGGTTATGGTAGCCATGCACCTTATTATCCCTATAGGGTAAGGACTGGAGATACAGCGAGTATTGTTGGAGATGAGCCTTTATTCATTGCCACATCGGTACATTGTCCGGTAGTTATTGGAGCTGACCGTGTGAAGGCAGTAGATTATCTGCTTGAAATATTTCCCGAAACGCAGTTGGTTTTGAGTGATGATGGGTTGCAACATTATCGTCTGATGCGTGATATGGAAGTGGCTGTGATCGATAGTGTCCGGGGGTTGGGTAATCATCTGTGCTTGCCTGCGGGTCCTTTGCGTGAGCCTGCTGGTCGTTTGGCGTCTGTGGACTGGGTTGTGTTAAATAGTCACGGGGAGCCATTGCTGCATAATGTCGATGATGCAGATAAAGCCATCCGTGTGAGTTTACAACCAGTCGCTTGGCGTCAGTTGAGCACACAGAGGTTAAGACCTTTACAGCCTTTGCCCTGGGGACAAGAGACCATGCATGTGAAGGCAATAGCAGGTATTGGCCATCCACAACGTTTTTTTAATACTATAAAGTCTTTAGATATTCGTAGTGATAATTATGCTTTCGATGATCACCATGTTTTTTCAGAACAGGAGTTTTCTCACTGGAGGAATGATATAGTGCTGATGACAGAGAAAGATGCTGTAAAGTGTCAAGCATTTGCTCATAAACAGTGTTGGTCTTTAGTGGTTGATATGCCATTGCCTGAGTATTTTGTGGATAGTGTCGCTGGCCTTATTCAACAGCCTTAACGTCTATTGTAGACATTGATTAAAAGAATCATTATGTCATTTACCATTGTTATTCCTGCTCGTTTTGCTTCCAGCCGTTTACCGGGAAAACCCTTATTGAACATTGCCGATAAACCCATGGTTCAGTATGTCTATGAGCAGGCTTTAAAAAGTGATGCGGAGAAGGTCATTGTAGCCACTGATGATGATAGGATTGTTGATGCTGTTCGTTCTTTTGATGGAGAAGTCTGTATGACTTCATCGGGTCACGTTTCTGGCACTGACAGGATTCAGGAGGTTGCAGAACAATATCGATTGGATAGTGAACATATTGTTGTCAATGTTCAGGGAGATGAACCTTTAATTCCCCCAAAAGTGATTAATCAGGTTGCGTATAATTTGAGCTGTAATACTCAGGCTGCCGCTGCTACCTTGTCAGAGCCTATTCGTCAGGCTGCTGATTTTAATAATCCCAATGTGGTAAAGGTGGTTGCTGACAGACACCAAATGGCACTGTATTTTTCCCGTTCCGGCATTCCCTTTCCGCGAGATAAGAACGTAGAGCAGTTATTGGAGTACGTGTCGCCACAACGTCATATTGGTGTTTATGCTTATCGTGTGTCACTCCTGCATCGTTTTGTTGAGTGGGAAGCAACGACTTTAGAACAAATAGAGCATCTTGAGCAGCTTAGAATACTTTCTTATGGTGCCAAAATACATATCGAAGAGAGCTGTGAGCCCGTTCCCGGTGGTGTTGATACTCCGGAAGATTTAGTCCGTCTTCGTGCAGAGGTGATATCTTAATGTCAGAAAAATCAGTTAACGTGTTATTTGTTTGTTTAGGTAATATTTGTCGTTCACCAACGGCTCATGCCTTGTTTCAGACGCGAGTCAATGATAGGCAACTGGAACATTCGATTATGGTTGATTCTGCTGGAACTGGAGAGTGGCATATTGGTTGTCCTCCAGATAAGAGGGCGCAAAAAGTGGCTCTTACTTATGGCTATGATATGTCGCATTTGCAGGCCAGACAAGTTTCATTGGCTGATTTTTCAAAGTTTGACTATATCCTTGGTATGGATAAACAGAATCTAGCAGACTTGTCTGCGATATGCCCGGATCATTATCAAGGGGTGCTGGGCTTGTTCTTGCGTGAGGCTGGAATAGATCATACCGATGAAGTTCCTGATCCATTTTATGGTGATGAAAAACATTTTGAAAATGCGATACAACTCATTATTAATGCAGTAGACGTATTACTGGATCGCATTCAAAAAGAACATAATATTCACTCATGTCCTCTCTTGTAATTCATGACACGGTTTGCTTGCAGCAGCATAATACATTGGCTGTACCAGCGAGCAGTCGCTGGTTTGCTCGCGTTGATAGTGAGCAGCAGCTAAAAGATGCACTGGATTTTCGGCAGCAACAACAATGTGAGCTGTTGATACTTGGAGGTGGGAGTAATGTTGTATTGGATGATCATTTCCCTGGTCTTTGTCTGCAAATCAATCTTCGTGGCATAAGGCTTGAGAAGGAAACTCATCAGCAGATTTTTTTGTCCGTTGCTGCTGGAGAGAACTGGCATGAAACGGTAATGTATTGCGTCAATCATAATTACTATGGGCTTGAAAATTTGGCCCTTATTCCAGGTAGTGTGGGTGCTGCACCGATACAAAATATTGGCGCGTATGGGGTGGAATTAGAACAATGCTTTAGTTATTTGGAAGCCATAGATATTGGTACTGGAAATATTTTACAGTTAGATAAAAAAAGCTGTGAATTTGCTTATCGTGATAGTATTTTTAAACATCGCTTACAGGATAAAGTGGTCATTACGCGGGTTGTATTATCTTTGTCTAAATCTCCGCTGTGGTTTTTAGAATATCCGGTACTGAAAAAACAGTTGCAAGCGTATAAGTTATCTCAGCTGACAGCATCAATAGTGGTTGGTGCAGTGATCGCGATACGTCAAAGTAAACTACCTGACCCTGGGGTTATACCGAATGTGGGTAGTTTTTTTAAAAACCCGATCGTTGGCGATAAAACCTATCAGAGCCTAAAACAACAATATTCTGGTTTGGTTGCTTACCCCCAGGGCAACAAGACTTATAAATTGGCTGCGGGATGGTTATTAGAGAATGCTGGTTGGCGAGGGAGGGTAGTGAATGGTATTGCTATGCATGAAAAGCAAGCTCTGGTATTAACCAACCCGAAACGGGTTTCAGCGGTTCAATTGCTTGAGTTTGTTAATAGTGTGAAGCAAGATATTTATTCCAAATATCAGGTAGAATTGGACATTGAACCTCGCATTTTTGGTCAGTCTCAACAGGAAAAATAGTGATGAAGATCCAACCTTCATTATTTGGTGAGTTCGAAAAACAACACACTATATTACCTGACGCTGATGTCTTATATCTTCCAGGCTGGTTTTCTACTCAGGCTAATAGCAGAACTTTTTTCAAAAAACTCAAAAAAGACATCTCATGGGAACAGAGTGAGATCATGCTCTATGGGAAAATGATGAAAATCCCTCGTTTAAGTGCTTGGTATGGCGATGCCGATAGTTCGTATGCTTATTTAGGAACCGAGTTTAAGCCGCTATCTTGGTTACCCTTATTATTGGATATTAAGCAAGCCGTTGAACGTGTACTGTTCCAGCACTTAAAGGGCACACTATTTAATAGTGCGTTGATTAACTGTTATAGGGATGGCCAAGATAGTGTAGCATGGCATAGTGATGATGAGCCGGAATTGGGTAAAAACCCTGCTATTGCTTCCTTAAGTTTTGGGGCCGAGCGTGAGTTCCAACTAAAACACCGATATAACAAGCAATATGGTATACATCGTCTTATCTTGGGTGATGGTGATTTGCTATTTATGTATGGTGCGATGCAGCATCATTGGTATCATCAGATTCCCAAATCTAAAAAAGATGTCGGTGAAAGGATTAATATTACCTTCCGACATGTTTACCCTAAGAATTTTTCATTTCTCTGAAAATTTCTATTGTATGAATATGATTTGGCATGCTTTTTTTGTATACGGTAATTGCCTAAAATTATTGTATAAAAAGCGAAAAGATCATCATTCTATTACTTTATCGAAGCCTATTGTTCCCTTACATATGGATTTATGGGATACCGTAGCGTAACCGATATCAAGCAATAGTTTTCCCAGACCATATACAGAGTAACCTATAGATAAGGTATCAATAAAAAACATCTACGGTCGGTTTCGCCAGCTCTCTGGATACATCTTGCTAACAGGGTCTCATCATTTGGTTAACGATGTTAAGCCTTAGGATATTGTATCAAAATAAGTCTATCTAACGTTTTTATGATACAGCCGAGGCGTAAAATATCACCCAATGATTTACATAATAACTGAAAATTAATAGGCAACCGTTCAATAATGGTACATTGTTAGCGTGCTTTTACTAGTGAAGGAACCTTCTGTGATAAAAATACTAATTGTTGACGACCACGATTTGGTGAGAATGGGTTTATCCAGAATGTTAGATGATGTAGAAGCGTTTAGTGTTATTGGTGCGGCCAGTAGTGGTGAAGAAGCACTTCAGTTAACCAGGCAGCTATTCCCCGATGTTGTGATGATGGATGTGAAAATGCCCGGTATTGGTGGTGTAGAGGCCACTAAGAGAATCAAATTGGTCGATGACAATATACAGGTAATAGCAGTGACTTCCTGTGATGGCGATCTGTATCCCAGTAAATTAATGCGTGCAGGAGCTTCAGCCTATATAACAAAGCGAGCGACTCCAGAGGAAATGATCGAAGCCATTGAAGCGGTTATTTCTGGAAAGACTTATATGAGTAGTGAAATTGCACAACAGTTGGCTCTAAAAAGCACTGCTTCTATCAAAGGAAGGAACTCTCCTTTTGAGCAGCTTTCTGATAGGGAGTTGCAGGTAGCAATGATGACTATTCGAGGGAAAAAATCGAGTGAGATAGCGAATATACTCAATGTGACGCCAAAGACAGTGAATAGTTTTCGCTATCGAATCTTTGAGAAATTCAAGCTGACGAGTGATGTTGAATTGGTCCTATTTGCGGTTAAACATAAAGTATTTGATATTGAGTCATTGGAATAATGACCGATTCACTATTATATTCCCACCAGTCTGATGAAAAAAAACCTGCTTTTGATGCACTACAGTTCCTCAAAACAGTGACTGCTCAGCCTGGTGTTTATCAGATGTTTAATGCAGACGAAAAAATTCTGTATGTAGGGAAAGCAAAAAACCTGAAGAAGCGTTTAACCAGCTACTTCCGTAAAGTGGGTTTAACTATTAAAACAAAGACTCTGGTTGAAAAAATCGCCACTATTCAAGTGACAGTGACTAAATCTGAAATGGAAGCTTTGGTACTGGAACAAAATCTGATTAAGAGTTTACGGCCTACCTATAATATTTTACTGAAGGATGGTAAATCTTACCCTTATATTTTTATTTCTGATGAAACTTATCCGCGTATTGGTTTTCATCGCGGAATGAAAAATAAACCAGGGGAGTATTATGGCCCTTTTCCTAATGCAGGAGGAGTATATCAGTCCTTAAACTTTATTCAGAAGACATTTCGTGTTCGCCAATGTGAAGATAGCGTTTTTAAAAACCGTAGCCGCCCTTGTTTACAGTATCAAATTAATCGATGTACCGCACCTTGTGTTAATTTAATTAGTGCTGATGCCTATCAGCAGGATATGCTTCATGCTGCTTTATTTTTAAAAGGTGAATCAACACAGTTAATGCAGCATCTGGCGGATAAAATGGAAAAGTCATCGGAGGCTTTAGAGTTTGAGCAGGCAGGAATCTACCGGGACCAAATCTCAGCTCTACGTAAAATACAGGCTGGTTATGGTATGGAGGCAGGGAAAGGGAAGATAGATATTTTTGCTTTTATTAAAAAAGAAACTCTGACCTGTATTCATATCTTATATATACGTCATGGTCGTATTTTGGGGAGCAAAAGTTTTTTCCCAAAAAATAAACTGGCTTTAAGCAATTCTGAGTTTTTAACCTCTTTTCTTGAGCAGTTTTATATAGCACATCAGCATCGAGAACTCCCGCAAGAAATTCTTGTTAATGTTCCTATAAAAGATTCTGAGCAGCAATTGTTAGTTGATGTTCTACAACAGAGGCAGGGAGGTAAGGTAACTATCGCTCACCGGGTGCGAGCACAGCGCCATAAATGGTTGTCCACTGCGGTAACGGCTGCGGAACAGAACTTAATTGTTCACATTCATTCCAAACAAAATCTACAACTGAAATTTTCAGCATTACAGAATATCATGGAGCTAGATGAGCTTCCCCAGCGACTGGAATGCTTTGATATCAGCCATACTTCTGGTGAATTAACCGTCGCTTCCTGTGTGGTTTTCGATCAAAGTGGTCCTTTGAAATCGGATTACCGTCGATTTAACATCGAAGGTATTACCGAAGGTGATGATTATGCGGCAATGGAACAGGCATTATCTCGCCGCTATACGCGGTTACAGAAAGGTGAGAGTCAATTACCCGATATTTTGGTGATTGATGGGGGGAAGGGGCAACTGAATGTCGCAAAGGCTGTTTTGTCTGAGTTAGGGGTTAATCAAGTGGTGATGCTTGGTATTGCCAAGGGGGTTACCCGTAAAGCAGGTTTTGAGACATTGGTTTTGGAAGCAGGACAAGAAAAAGTGTTGAATGTTGACTCACCCGCCCTGCACTTGTTGCAGGAAATTCGTGATGAGGCTCATCGATTTGCTATTACAGGGCATAAGCAGCGCAGAAATAAGAAACGTAAAACGTCTTCTCTTGAAGGGATAGTCGGTGTCGGTGCTAAGAGGCGCAGAGAGCTGTTACGCTATTTTGGTGGTATGCAGGAAGTGCAAGCTGCCAGTATTGACGAGCTATCAAAAGTCAATGGTATTAGTAAAAAAATTGCCAAAGACATTTACAGCGCCTTACATAATGAGTAACGTAGTGTTCATAAGTGCCATGTAAAAATACCGTCCAACGTTGCTATTCAATAGTACTAGGACTTGTTAATACTAGTTGAGTGGATATGAATGTAGCTAACCAATTAACTCTTCTTCGAATCCTTCTTATTCCGCTGATTGTAGCAGTATTTTATCTGCCATATGATTGGCGATATCCGTTGGCTTCTGGCATGTTCTGTCTGGCAGCGATTACCGACTGGTTTGATGGTTGGGTGGCGCGTAAATTTAATCAAATCACCCACTTTGGTGCCTTTCTAGACCCGGTTGCTGATAAGCTTATGGTTGTTGTGGCGTTGGTTCTGCTTGTTGAGGTACATGCAACTCCGATTATTGTTATACCTGCTATTGTGATCATTGGACGTGAAATTGTTATCTCTGCTTTACGTGAATGGATGGCGGAACTGGGTAAACGAGCAAGTATTGCAGTTTCTGTGATTGGCAAGTTTAAAACGTTTGCTCAAATGTTTGCTATTACACTATTGTTGTTTGATAACCCCCAAGAACCTACATTATTGAACATTATTGGCTATGTTTTATTATATATTGCGGCTTTATTGACCTTATGGTCAATGGTGGTTTATATGCAAGTCGCTTGGCAAGACCTGATGAGAGGACATAGGAATCGTGAGTAGGTCGAGTGTTATATAAATCTCTTGGTTTTAATGGCTCTTACTTTTACTTTCAAGTTCGCTGAGCTGAATCGCTCGGCCCAGCGTCTGTTCACTCAAAGCAGTAAAACGTTCCTTACCGAGTGTTTTGTGCAGCTCCATAAGCCGATGTTGAAGGTGTTGCCGATTAGGGTCATGTGGATTTGTTGCGGCATGCTTCCACAATCGGCAATAACCTTTCATCGCTTGCGGGTAGTGGTTTTGCTGGTAGTCAATATCGGCCTGCAGTGCATCAAGGACTGGAGTCAGTGTGACGATATCATCACTGCATCTGAGTGATGTTATCAATTCCTGTGCTTCCTGGAGGCTGTTGCGTGCGACGCGGGCACTGGCGACTTCTAAGGTTAATTGTGTCTTCAAGCGGGTAGGTAACTGTTTGAATGGCAGCTCTGTAAGTAGTATGTTTTCATAACGGTGGGCTGCTTCGTTCTCCTGTAGCGCAATGCTGCACTGAACCAATCGTTTGAGATCTTCGATAACATATAACCAGTGTTGCTGGTTGCGATCGTGGTTGTAGGCGATTTGATTCACCTGATGACAAGATAACCACTGTTGCTGGTTCTGATATAGGGCATGTAACCAATGTACAGCCACTCTGAAACAGGGGTGAGGTTTATCGTCGATTTCCAGAGTGGTTAGCCAATGGTGCCACTCCTGGGCTGCATGGGTTAACAGGAGGGCGTATTGCTCGCTGACAGGACCCGCAACAGCATCGCAGGCGAGTCTAAGCCAGGCGAACGCGCTCGTGGGGTTTGAGGGGGTAGTGATCGTAGGTACACGAGTGAGTAGATCCAACGACCATGCGGTGCTTTCATGTTCGAGGTTAGCCATGTGTAGCAAAGCATCAAAGGCCTGTTTGACACGCATAAATTCTATAAAATGTTGGGCAAACCATAGCTTTTCGAAGTGTTTGACCCAGTGTCCTCGATTGGCCAGCAAATATTGTGACATTAATGGGTTGGGCTGCTGACGCAGATGTTGTGCCACTCGGCGAATACCTTCGCAGAGGACCTGGCTGAGTAATAGTTTGTCGATGGTCTCTGTTTGAGTTGGGTAATGGGACAAAAATACCCGAAAACGTGGGTCAATAATGGTTCCATAGGGGCGTTGCAGCAGTACTCCGGCACGTTGCCAGCACTTCATTGCAGCAGTGAAGTCGGAGTGTGGATCGTCCAAAGAAGCACCAAGTTCGGAGAATAGTTTAACAGCGGGCTCAAAATGATCCTGCCTGGGTCTTTTATCGGTATTGTTTGGTATCAGGGTATTATCGGGCGGTTCAGGAATTTTCCCACAACTCAATATCAACATCTCCAAAGGTATATCTGGTAAATCGGCCACCAGCATCAACAGCTGCTGCCATGGCGATGGCAGGCAATGCCATTGCCAATGATAATATTGCATGACTTTATCGCTTTCTGAATCCTCTAACCACGGGCTGATTTGTTCTATTAGAGTCACCGTGTTGTGGGCAGTCAGTTGTGGGACAATATGTTGAATCAGAAAGGGATTACCCTGAAGCTTGTTGAGCAACTGCGGCAGGTCAGTTTCCATGTTATCAGGGCGTCTGGGCCTTAAGCTGTCGACAGCTAGACACTGTTGTGAGAGATCGGTAAGGGGTTGTATGTGTAGTGGCGTCACATCAATCGGTGCCAGACTATCATAGCCTGTCACCACCACATTGTGTTGTTGCGCCAGTTGATCTAAATATCGGATTAATTCGGTGATGGCTGCTGGAGTTGCTTCAGGCCATTGCTTTAGTGTGGACTGATCTAAATTATCAAATATAAAACAACAATGGTGCTCATTTAATGTCTCATTCAGTGTGTTGGTATCCTTGAGGTTATCGTTGAAGATTGGTGCAATCATTTGTTGTATATCACTGCAACTGTAAAAACTATCAGCTGCATCGAAGTAGAACGCATAGTTAACCTGTTGTTGTAGTACCCAATAAAACCCCGCCTGATGCACTAGGTGGGTTTTACCGCTACCAGACGGACCGTAGAGCCAGTGAATACCATCAGTTTGTACTGCGACCAGTAAGGCGAGTAGGCTTTGGTCTTCTGTATGGTTGACTCCTGGTGGCAGATAGTGCGGGTGGAAGCCGAACAAATGTTGTCGGATATCTTGATAAACGGGTGACTGAGTCAGTTCCACAGGCTGTTGTGGTTGTTGGAAGAATGTTACGCTTTGGCCACCATAATGTACCAGTAGAGGCCAACAATGGAAATGAATATTATCAACCCGAAAACGGCAGGTTTCAAGCTGTGTTTGTAAGTAT
Source organism: Candidatus Endobugula sertula (assembly GCA_001723645.1). Classification (GTDB taxonomy): domain Bacteria; phylum Pseudomonadota; class Gammaproteobacteria; order Pseudomonadales; family Cellvibrionaceae; genus Endobugula; species Endobugula sertula. Next base: position 53,164 of record MDLC01000014.1, read on the forward strand.
TTACGGGCTTCAACGACCGCTTGACTCACGTCCAACCCTAACAATAACTGCGTGTAAAAAGCGTTGAAACAGTCTCCGGCTGTCCAGGGGTCGGTTAGATGATTTAAACCGACTAGATTGGTCAATCCAGCCTTCGCTGCTATTTGTGCCACACTGGCCAATCCCAGTCTGGCATCAATGCCACAGTTTTGATTGCACTTATCCCAATAACCGCTAGCATCAATACTTAAAAGTGCAACTTTATACTGTACTAATAGTTTGCAGAAGGTATCTAGGGCGAGGGGGCGTGATTCAGAATCTTGGCTACAAAGGTAAATATAGAGCATACCATCATGAAATTGAACTGGTCCATCGTAATGGATGCAGTGTATTGTCCGTGCTGGGTTTGCCAGCCGCTGTTGTAGTGCTCCTACATCCGAGCGGGCCCAAAGTTCGTAATTCATTGCCCCGGCCCAGCATAGGGACTGGATACAGGGATTGAAACCATTAACCGGTCGTTCGTCATCACTACCACGGCTAATAATGTGTAAAAGACCTAATGGGGATGTACCAAGAGCATCGGCGCTATTACTTGTGTTGAGTTTATACTCCACACCAGCATCATAGTCAGGCTGGCTATCACTATTGAAGCGTCGTACAAATTCCTGACTTGACGCTGACAACACATAGTTGGAGTCCGGTAGTATGAGTAGTTCCCAGCAGGTTTGGAAAAATTCAATTCGTGATGATTCAATTCGCACACGTAGTTGGCTATAACCTTCCTCTTCAATCTTATTACTGAATTGCATGAGTTCAAAATCTTCACCTAACAGGCAATCGGCCAAGTATTGACCGTTGCGAATCAATTTTTCACTCACTCCTTTATCATCTGCTGGTTCTGTGATGATGTGTGGATAATACTTAAAATACCATGCCAGTGTTTCATAAAAATTGTTGGTTAAAGGTGATGAAAAATCATCGATGGTAAAGGTGATGATTTGATCTGACGACTGTAAACAGGCGGTCATGGCGTGTGTAGAATGTTGAGCATCTACTTGATCAATTAAGCGTAGTAACACAAACTTTCCTCTTTTTTGGTAACAGCCGAGTGACCACTGTATTGGTTGTTTGGTTTATGGCGTAGGGTTGTACATTTCACACGTTTGGCACAGTCTATAGAAAAATGCTCCGTCCTCGTAAAAATGAAAACTATTTAATATGTTTTTACATTTTTCTGAGAATGGTTCGTTCATCGAATTTTCAGTAAGGGCTGGTGAGCATACGGCAATGATCGCGCAAAAAATTGTATTTGCAGATGTTGGCAATAAAATTGTGTGAGTACATTTCGGTTGCGACCTGTATGAGAGCCGCGAATGTTTTATAAACCCGACTGAATACACATAGCGTGCTTTACTTTTCGATCATTTAATTAGAATAGATTCATTTTTACTAATCTGCTTAGCCACTACCTAGCGAAAATCATTATTTGTAGTTCCCTTAACATGGATATTATCGGCAGGGTAAACTCGGATGTAAAGTTTCTTATGAATAAAACTGTTTAGATTGAGAACTATTGCTATGTTTAAAAATAAAATAAAATATTCACTTATTATATACGTATAAATTTGTTAGTTTTATTGCTTTGAAAAATTGATATTTTGTATTTTTCTGTCAGAAATTTTTAAAAATAGTCCTGTTATAGATCGGATTTTTTGATTTAATACAGTGTCGTCAAAATTTAAATTTTCGTAAACCTCTTCAGGTGCAAAAATATTGGTGAATGACTACTGGCTTATTTCAATTCTTGACTGTCGAAGGGAGAGATTTCGAATTCGGAAGACGAGTTTTTTACAGAACTGAAGCAGTGGTGCTCCAGCTCTAACTTAAGCCTATTCAAAGAGAATAATTCATGAATTATCAAACGTTAAGAGTAAGGTTTGAAGTTTCTAAACCTGATGGTGATGAGGATATTTGTTTTTTACAATTATATCGGCCTGAAGCGAATAATACGATTAATGATCAAATGGTTAAAGAGTGCATTCAAGTCATTGAGGGCTGTTATCATCGAGCAAAAATTGTTGTTATTGAAGGCTTGACTGACGTTTTTTGTTTCGGCGCTGACTTTCAAGGAATGGCAAATAGTTTAGGTACGTCTGTTTCATCGGGAGAGCAGGGTCCAGAACGACTTTATAACTTGTGGCACATGCTTACAAGTGGTCCATTTGTGAGCATTGCACATGTAAAAGGGCGGGTCAATGCTGGTGGCGTAGGCTTTGTTACTGCGTGTGATTTGGCAGTAGCAGACAGCCGTGCCTATTTTAGTTTATCTGAGTTGCTTTTTGGTTTAATGCCGGCCTGTGTTTTTCCTTTTTTAATGCGGCGTATGGGGTTTCAGCGCGCCCATGTGATGACACTGATGACCCACCCAATTTCTGCCAAACAAGCACAAGATTTTGGTTTAATAGATAACTGCAGTGAAAATAGTGAAACACAGATGCATCAGTATTTGCAACGCTTATGCAGACTTAATAAAGTGGCCATTCAACGCTACAAAAACTATATAAGTACGCTCGACGATTCACTATTAACAGCAAAGCCTTATGCTTTGGCTGCAAATCGTGAGGTATTTACAGAGCCAGAAAATTTGAAAAAAATAGCGCGTTATGTAAATTGTGGGAAATTTCCTTGGGAAGACTGAGAAAGAAGTTATTTTTTTAATTAACAGGAAGATAATATGAACTGTAAAACCATACTTGATATCATTATCTCAAATATTAAATATGTTAAGCCTAGTTTGGAAAACTACATGTTTAAAACGAGCGATAACCTCGTCAATTTGGGAACTAACTCTGTCGAACGTTCAGAGATCATTATGATGACATTGGAGAAATTGGATTTAAGAATTCCACTGGTGGAAACCTATGGTCCAAACAACATTGGCGAGTTAGCACAGTTGCTTAGCGATAAAAAACTGATGAATGAGAACGCATGTTAAACCTGAGCAGCATTAGCCTAGGTGTGAAAGGTGTCATGCTACTCTGAAACAGGCGTTCTCTATAAATGATACAACTTAACTTTTTGTGCCATTGATATCATCGGGTTTATTATGATGATCAACGACAGAGTCGCACGAGTCATATTCACATTCATCACCGAATAGATCAGCAAGTAAATACTCAGCCGCATCTGAATCAGTACTGTTGAAAGCAAACTCACTCATCACATCCCCCGTGACCCCATTGATCAACTTTCTACTAAAATCAGTGCCAGTATTTAGTTCAATATCGTAGATAGGTTTATCACCCACGAATTCTAACGAGGCTGAGTTCACCGTCATGTCACTACTTTCAACGGCAATGTCTATCGCTTGCGTTATGGTTATTTTTGCTTTGATATCAGTATGTTGATTTTTTTCTGTGTGTATATTTTGGTGATGCATAATTTGCTTCCTAAAATTGGCCTAAGACGGTATTGCCTTAGGTAGGAAAATAATAAACGTTAACCCTTACCATTATCTGATAATAAATTCACAAATTGGTAAATTTTCCTAATGATAGCGTCAATGAATGACACATCAAAAATCAGCGTTTATGATTTAAAAAAACCGACCTATTGTTTGCTTGTATGAAAGCGGGTTTACTAAAGGCATGCTGCATACCGCTAACACGAGAAAATTGATGTTGGTTACGCCAAAATTCCAGTGGGTTCTGTCGAGGCACAGCACCCAAGCTCCTTGGGGACAAAAACACTCGGCAAGCACTTTAGCGCATTGGTTATACTCCAAACTGAATCTGCTTAAAAAATGCTGAAGGCGCTTATCATTTGAAGCTGTTTGTACAGAACCAGAAAATACCTGTGCGACCCATGTGAGATTGCTCGAACGGACGTTGACTCACGACTTTTAATACATTGAATCACGTTTTGTCCTGTACATCGAGGTAAACGGTATATGCATGGAGGGTGGCACAAAGTACGAACCGTATTGTTTGTATCAATGATGTCTGACATCTAATGTCACCCCAAACTAAAGCCAATATATGATCGCATGGTCACTAGCGGGAAACCTAAAAAAGTGGCGTTAGTGGCTTGTATGAGAAAACAGTTAACGATTCTCAATACAATGGTAAAAAACAATACTTATTGGGGTGAGAAAATGACTTAAACACTTGACTTGAAACCATAGTCACTTGTTATGCGCTTTTATAAACGCCATGAAAACGTCGACACATATGGATTAAGTTGGTTTCTATTGATTGGAATGTAAGACGTTAATTCTTTGCCTAGCTGAGCCCTTTTTAACAGCCTATGATTTCCATCTATAATCCACTCATACTCATCAATTGCAGTAACCAAAATAGGTTGATTTGAGCGCTCTTTGTTCATTTTTCCTAGAACCTCATTGTTTATACCATCGGTTCGGTTTAAACCAAGTAACTGATTAGTTGTACATTCAAGAACTTGGTATTGGCTTTCATTATTATTTATATGATCAATAAGGTCTGCAATATTTATTTGAATTTCAAAGTCTTGCAGAACGATAACCTCATCAGCTACACCTTTTTCAAGAATCATAACTTAATCTGGCTTGGCGCATAACGCCGCCAACACGGGCGAGCAATTTGTTGCGAGTTCAGCACACGTAGCATGCATAAGTGGTTGGCCTTGTTATACGTTAACTCAATGACAGGTAAGCCACTCGTTTGACTAGTGAGACTCTCAAGGCTTGGCCTATAGATTTAGTTTTGATGATGTAAGTGACATGTGAAATGCTCCCTCATGGCTTGACGGTCCATAT
>MDLC01000015.1 GCA_001723645.1 Candidatus Endobugula sertula
AGAACATTCTGAATGCTTAGGAAGAAAAAGCGATCATGTTTAATCGTTGGCGGTGATCATCTTCAGTGGAATACGCAGCGAGTATATTTCCATTGAGATTAGGTGTAAACACACCATCATCAGTCTCGACAAATATATTTGCAATGCTCGTCTCTTCAATATAAGTATGAGTAGCAGCATCAAGCCATAGTATTGCATCATACTGATCTTTATTTATTAACGAATTAGGGAGATGGGTATGACTATAATTGGCCGCTGTTTTAGCCACTCCAACACCATTTGGCGCTGTACGCCCGTAATGCATTTCTACCAGTAAGTTTTGCCCTTCTTCTTTATAGGGCCTTATAAATGGTGCACACAAAACAATAAACTCATATGCATTTGATGGCATTGGGATGATATGTCCGCGGGAGCCAAAGACAATAGGGCGCAAATATAATATGCTTGAACAGAATGGTTTATTCCACTGTTCTTCGATTTCAGAGACCAATTTAAGCGCCCGATAAAATAATGACTTATCGGGTGAAGGCATACACAGTCTATTGCAAGAAGTAACTAACCGCTGATAATAACGTTCTGGTCAAAAAAAATAAATTTCTCCATTCAATTTTGTAGCAAAACACCCCTCAAAAATACTTTGCCCATACTGTATTCCAGACGCACCCACATCAATCATTCGCCTTGAGCCTTCACTCAAACCTTTACTTATCCATTTATTATTTTGATGAGTTGCACTATAAGAAAAAGGAGACCAACCTGGCATTGTATGAAACAATGTAGATTTTTCTTTCTTCGGTATTTTTTCTTCTAACTCCATGTCTATACCCTCTTACATTACTTTTTTCCATAGGAAAATAAATGGTAAATTTTTCCACATAACTATTATCGCCAATCCTAAAAATACAGCCAAAGACCCGACTAGTCTTATCGTACTAAATTGTTCACCCAATAAAATTGTTGCCAAAGTCATAGAAAAAACGGGAACTAATAATGTAAAAGGAGACACTATAGCCACAGAATATTTTTTAAGCAATTTACCCCATATAGCAAATGCCCAAATTGTTCCACATAAACCAGTATAAAGAAGTACACTAAAGCCTTCCCAGCCCATATTTTTAACTGCAGAGAATTGATCCTCTTCAAATATTATAGACAGTATTAAGAGTGGTAATGGAGGAATAACGCTAGCCCAAACCATAAGCCTCATTTGATTTGATGGCTTTGCGCTTCTCATCAAAATTTGTGTAACTCCCCAAAAAAAAGTAGCAAGAAATGCCCAAAATATATCTACTATCTTCATAATTAATCCTATTGAAATCTTATCTTTTATCTTCCAGTTATCAACTTATTAGCTTTTATATTTTCATTATCTAAAATCATTTTATGCGGATCGTAAAAACGCAATATCTTTAAACCATCTGAAGATCCACTTAATGAGATTAAGTTACAAGGCTCGTTAGAATGATTAGTAAGCTTATTAATATTTTTATTAGAAAAGCCAGAAAATCTACTAAGAATAGGCAAATTTTCGAATTTATTTTCAGCAACCATTTCAAGCTCTTCTTTAATCTGTATTATCAAACATTGATCATCCTGATGACGCCATGCGAGATATTCATCTAGTCGTTCCATTCCGTTAATAAAAGGGCTGGCTACCATCATATATAAGTTATCTTCCGACAAATCAAAATTGTCTCTGGCAAATTCCTCGCTTGCTTTTTTTCTATCAAGAATGTCGTCATCGGTTTTGTAAGGGTGCAGAGCGGTTTTTATCATGCTTTCGCTATATGATTTTTTATCCATTAACTTAGTTACTAATGCCAAGTACTCCTTAATTCCGCAGATATATCCTCTACCCTCAAAGTCAGCCAGCAGACCTCTTAAATGAGCCATAAGCATGGGATTTTGACAATCTGACTCTGTAAAATTAAATGCATCGTCCCTCAAAGAAAAGCCCAAGAAGTTTTCCATAAATTCTTTATGTGAATCATAGCTATATTCAGTTTCATCAAAAACCGTAAAATATTGCGGCAGATTAATATTTGCTTTAGCCAAACTAGAAAAAGAGTAAAAATCATTTTCAGCATAATCGCCTTCCATGATACTATCATAATAAGCTGTATTTATTTCGCTCAATTTATCAAATAAACCACCCCAGCTTGTATTCTTTTTATCAATTTTTCCTAGACCAAAATCTTTACTTACCTTTTGAACCCATGTCCAATACCCAAGAATTTCAGAACTTGAATCTCCCGTAATAACAAAATCTATTTCGCCCTGGTTTTCTATCACATATTTAGCTATCACATTCATCAAGCCAAGGTTGCAACCATTACAAAATGTCTCTCTTCCATTCTCTTGAGAAAGATGACCAGATATAAGTATTTCCTCTTTAAAATACTGGACTAAATCACCTGAAATAGAGCCTTTTTTAACTCAACATAGTGACCACCTCGTACAGCAGTACGCACACTTATATCTGAAGACTCGCGAACTGAAAGTGACTCAAAAACATTTTCTATATTCTCAAAAACACCTTGAGGGACACCTGGGTGAATCATTATCACAACATGAAGATGAAAGCTTTCCCCGTACTTCTTTTTTAAGATAAGCTGCATCAATCTTACATAAGCCAGTGTCCATGCAGAGTCTTTTCCGCCACCAAATGGTAAGAGGATATGCGCTTTTTGAAGAGGGCGGAAATTTGTTAACGACAACAATTATCTTACGATTTTTCCGCAAGTTCTTTTTGTTCAATACCAATGTTTTTACTTAATTGTAAGTAAGTATATTCATCCGTAATAGAAAAATTCATAGCAATAATATTGTTTAGTTAAAATTAGCTATATTTATAACAAATTATAAATATAGCTGAAAAATTACTTATTAGATTAAAAAGTAAATGGGGATTCTACGCTACGATCAAAGAGACAAACATCGGCAATGTTACGCTTACCCGTTATAAATTTAATTAGACGCTGAATCCCTAATCCACCGCCAGCTGTTTTGGGGATATGATTCAGCTTCGCTAGGGATAAATAATTTTCATAAGGCTCGAAATCCATACCCAACTCCTCCATTCTACGAACAATACTATTGTATTCATATTCACGCTCAGCGCCTGATAGACTTTCACCATACCCCTCTGGATAAATAAGATCAAAGTTACGATAGATGCCCACCGCATTCGGATCTTCTAAGTCGTAAAATTCCTTCTTGAAGCTTGTTACAAAAGCTGGCGCACTAGAACTATTGGTAACTTCCTGACATATTTCGTCTTCACTCCTACTGTCACCAATTGTTGTAATTCTCTCAAACGGCTCATCCCAATCTAGCAGCTCCCTACCTAACAACTGCAGTTCACTTTCACATTGGGCTTTTACAGCCTTAATGGTATGCTTAAATAGCATTTCGACAAAATCCATTACTTCATGCATGCTGGCATTTTGTATTTCCATGTCAAATTGAGAAAACTCTAATAAATGGTTTGAGCTTGATTTAACTTTCCTTTTTTCTAAACGAATATTTGGTGAAACTATATATAGTTTTTCAATACTTGGAGACATTAAGGCTAACTGCTTGTGAAAAATCATACTTGCTGTCAACTTCAGATTTTTTTCTTCGTACTTTATATCTGCCGAATAAACTGAATGATTCAGAGGATCTGTAATTGGAGATAGCAAAAGGGGCATAATTTGTTTAAATCCATGCTGATTGGCATAATTTTGCAGCTCAGATAAAACAACAGATTGAATATGTTGTATGGCTCCCACTTCATAGCCCATTTCACCTAAAAGCAATTGCATGAATATAAGATTCCGGCTGTGACTATCAGACGGCAAAGTCGTTAGCACAACAATACCTTTATGTTTTTGCATGAGAAATTCCCTATACCATATTGAAATCATATTTGAATTTATTAAATGAAAGCATATTCAGCAGATCGGAGGACGATAGCAGTTTCTTTTTTTTATAGATGGTGTTTTTAAGGTAATCTGGAAAGGGTATCTTCCCGACTTCCGCCCATTGAATACTGCCTGCATGGTCAACCCAAGAGCTTGCCAATTTTTTATTGTCATTGTGTAAACAGTACGGGATATCTAAGTAACCTTTTTTAAAAGACAACTCTATCGCGCTGCCTATATCAGATGATGTATTCAATACGGCGCTAACAATTGATCTTGCCTGCTGAAAAATAATTTCACTATTCCAATGAATTTTAGACTCTTCAACAAAACACTTCTTATTTTCTGCATTTGAAGCCCACTCTATGGCCATGACATTATCTTGTATTGATGGAATACCATGCGCTTCTGATGCAGTTTTTACAATTAATCGAGGTATACCTGCCCGCTTTGCAATCCATGTACTATCCTCAATAATGGATTTTGCACCTGACTCTGTTGCAGGGAACATCCCCATAAATGTATACATAACTATATGCCAAGTAGTGGGCTGCAAAAATTCTTCTGCTAGTAACTGTAACGCAGCTAGAGCTCCTAAATCCTGCTCCAAATTTGACCCTTGCGCATAACTCAATGAAACTGAGGACACTCCATTGGCCTGCATAAACATGCATTCCAAAACTGTTATGGCAACAAGCATTGATGGAGGGCATAACTGACCAAGTAAACAACCGCCAAAAGACTCGATATGCAGAGGACGCGTACTTGTTGAGTTCTCACCGAATAACTGACAGCTTTCCGCCCAAGCTTTAACACTTGCTTTCAATGGCTCCCTACCATAAGGCATACAATATGATATTGGTCCTCCTTCAGTTGCATCTAAACCCATTTCTAAAATAGATTTAAAAATTTCTATTGGCTTTGCACAACCATGCCGAACCTGTATAGAAAAATCAGAATCAAAAATACCGTCAATAAGCGAGGCATTTTCATTTTTTTCAAAAGAAACTATGGGATAACCATTCAACTCTTTTTTCATTTCTACTGCTTCTTTTGCTGTAGAAAATTTTAACTGCCTTGTAAAGCTATCTATGGTTATAGTTCCTACGGTAGAGAACCCACAATGCTTAACTGCCAATAAGCCTGTCCTCATTTGCTCCGGCGATGAAAAAACCATCCTCGGCTGAAGCAAAAGGTGACCCTTCTCAATAGCCGCAGTTATAAAGTTATGAAAACTACTCATTTGGTCAAGTCTCTTTTACTGAAGCATTCGTAAACGGGCTAATCCAGACAGTGCTTAATTCAGAATTCTTATTTTCTGATCACTACTAAAGCGATAAGCAGTTTTTTGGCGCAAAAATAATTTCTTTATGGTATAGCGCTATCAAGTAGTAATCTTGCATTATTCTATTCCTTTTCGCTCAGGCGAAATTTGCTTGCTGTATCGATAAACCTTATTTGATATTTTATACCACACATACCAAAACATTCAGTCAACTATACTGTGAGCACTTGGATTCAAACTGTTATAGATCTTATCTTCTTTGGATAACAGCCAATTTCTACAAGCACTCTTAGCTAAAATATTCTAAATACTGTACTCTGAAAATACTTTAATGTCTTCCACCTAAACCATGCTTTTATAAACTTAGAGCAGCAGAGCGCATTATAAACAGCCCCCCAATCGTACGATTGTTAAAGCTGAGAGTGTTTGTTTAAATCAGTTTTGAGAATCGTCCTGAGAGGAGCGATATCCTATCCACAACAAGTTACCTGCTCGCACGACCATTAGCTGGGAGCTATTTGTTTAAATCAGCTTTGGGAATCGCCCTGAGAGGAACAACATCCCAAATACACCAATGATTTGAGAACATGCTAATACAATTATTTATCGTATTACAACTTCTCTTTTATGGAAATTGATATACATCACAGAAAATAAAATTATTTTTGTTCACAATAACAATGCGGTAAACCCAATTTTATTATATAGATGAAAAATTCTTTAATAATAAATAATGGCGATAAATTCAATGAAATATGCCCTGCTTTTTTTTGCTATTGCCTTATCGTCTTGGCTAATTGCTTATTCAAGTAATCCAATAATGTCTTTTGGGAGATAATCTTGCGGATTGTTATAACCAAGCGTGTAGCCACTCTTCTCATCAGGCCAATATTTTATATTATCTTTTTTGATGGAATAGATAATTGTATTATGTAATCCTCACTCTACAAGTTCAACTTTATAGCCTGCTTGTATCAGCACTGATTGCACTTGTCATGTTTCAATTTGACCATCACCATTATTAAGTCCAAATTTATTAAAGGCTTCTTCCCATTGCCATTCATAGGAGCCTCCACAATTATCACATTCTGATATGGGCATGATTTTATTCCTTTCCAAATTTGTAAGTAATGTCATGAACCATGTACATAACGATGATTGCTGACTGCATCCAGTTTTTTATCTGAAATCCGGCATGGTTGATTGGTGACTTGTATCGTTCCATACTTCAAACGTACAACACGGACATAGGACGATTTAAAATTGGTCGGATCATGGTCAATAACAACCTCTATGATCTTTCCATTTTCATTTCCATCAGGAGTTGATCGTAGTGTAATAAGTTTCATGTCTTTCCCTATTGTTTAAATGATGCGACATTGCATCTTTGAAACCCGCCCAATTAAACGGGTTTCTACAGATACCATCACGTATCACTGGTTGTCGGCACTGTTGACGCATGGGTATTTCCAGCGCTCTTGGCGTATCAGGTAAGCGAATAATAGGTTCAAGATAGCGATGGTTAACGCTGCGAATCTCGCAGCGTAATGTTCCCCAGGAAGCGTGTATTTCTTCACAAGCAAAGCCTGTCATACTATTTGGCATAGAGAACCATTCTGCAGGTTGGTATTTGAAAACCATTAACCACAAAATAATAACACAGCACATCGACTTTTTGCGGTAAACTAGGCGTTATTTTCCCCATTATTATCCGTAGGTTTATTATGCAGCGTCCCAGTGGTAGAACCGCAGATCAAACTCGCCCTATCCGTTTAACCAAAAACTTTACCAAACATGCCGAAGGCTCTGTTCTCGTTGAATTTGGTGATACCAAGGTTATTTGTAATGCCAGTATTGATAATAGTGTTCCCGGCTTTTTACGTGGGCAGGGTTCAGGGTGGATTACTGCAGAATACGGTATGTTGCCACGCTCAACAGGTTCACGTATGGGACGCGAGGCAACGAGGGGCAAACAAACTGGACGTACCATAGAGATACAACGCTTAATCGGTCGCTCACTACGTGCAGCAGTCAATCTCAATATTCTTGGTGAACGCACAATTACTATCGATTGTGATGTTATTCAGGCGGATGGAGGTACACGCACCGCTTCTATAACTGGTGCTAGTGTTGCTTTAGCAGACGCATTGCAACGCTTAGTAGCCAATGGTACGTTAAAGAGTAATCCGCTAGTCCGTATGGTTGCTTCCATCTCCGTAGGTATCTATGAAAATGAAGCAGTATTAGACTTGGACTATCTGGAAGATTCTGCTGCTGATACCGATATGAATATTGTCATGGCCGATGATGGCGGGATGATTGAAATTCAGGGTACGGCAGAGGGGAAGCCATTTAGTGAAGCTGAATTTGCGCAAATGCTGGCTTTAGCGAAGAAAGGCATTCAAGAATTGCGGACGCATCAACAGGCCTGTCTTCATAGTATGTCTGGATGAGTGAATTTAACCGAACGTCAAACAACCGGGAATAAAGCATTATAAAAAAACGGGACTTATATTCCCATATTTTTCAATATTTCCATCACTTCGCGAATAACACCTGCGGCTTGTGGGTGTTGCCACTCTATATCCTTCAATAACAGATCCAGCGTTTCTTTAAAATCAGAGCCGACAGGGATTTCTTCGCCGGAATAATAAGTATAGTTTTTTAAGCTATCCATCAGTTGCTGTTGTTGGGGACTGGTGAAATCATCACCAAAGCGTTCATGCAAGCTGCTGATTAAGTTTTCGATAGACTCTGACATAATATATTCCTATTAAATAAGTAATCGTTATCAAATACACACAAGCATGTAGCAACTGCCTCTTTAGTCATCAGTGCGGCATTAGCTCAATAGGGCCTTGGCATGATAACGCAAGTGCTCTTCAATAAAGCTAGCAATAAAAAAGTAACTGTGATCATAGTTAGGTTGCAAGCGTAAAGTCAGAGGATAGTTTGCTTCATCACAGGCTTGTTTCAGTGCGGACGGCTGCAGTTGCTCTATTAAAAACTCATCGGCTTCTCCTTGGTCTACTAACAAAGGGAGTTTGGTCGTTGCTGTGGCGCTACTGGAAACCAATAGAGACGCATCATATTGTTCCCAATTGCGTTTATCGTTACCTAGATAAATACTAAAAATTTTTTCACCCCAGGGGCATTGTGTAGGGTGACAAATAGGGGAAAAGGCTGAGACGGAACCATAACGGTCTGGGTTTTTCAATGCGATAGTTAAGGCCCCATGTCCACCCATAGAATGACCACTAATACTGCAACGATCAGTCACAAGGAAATGTGTTTTAATTAGTTGTGGCAACTCATCTAACACATAATCATACATATTGTAGTGTTGATTCCATGGTGCTTGCGTGGCATTTAGATAAAATCCAGCGCCAGAACCGAAATCATAACTATCATGCTCGCCAGGCAAATCAGTTCCTCGTGGACTGGTGTCAGGGCAAACAATGGCAATTCCCAGCTCAGCAGCAACTCGCTGAGCGCCGGCTTTCTGCATAAAGTTTTCATCTGTACAGGTTAAGCCTGATAGCCAATACAAAACGGGTACAGATTGGGTTTCTGCTTGAGGGGGAAGGTAGATAGCAAAAATCATATCACAGTTCAAGCAATCAGAATGATGCATATAACGTTTAAGCCAACCATCAAAAACACGACGTTGAGACAATAAATTCATATTCATAAACCTTTACAGTGGCTTAGTGAGAACAGTGCCTAATAAATAACAACAGATCGAATACTTTTGCCTTCGTGCATTAAATCAAAAGCTTTATTTATCTCTTCCAGTCCCATGGTGTGGGTAACCATCGGATCGATTTTAATATTGCCTTCAAGATACTGGTCCACATAACCAGGTAATTGTGAACGACCTTTAACCTCCCCAAAGGCGGTACCACGCCAGCTTCTACCAGTGACTAGTTGGAATGGACGGGTGCTGATTTCCTGGCCGACACCGGCTACTCCAATAATTACGGATTCCCCCCAACCCTTATGGCAGCATTCTAGGGCTGAACGCATCACATTCATATTACCGATACATTCAAAAGAGTAATCTACACCACCATTCGTCAGGTCAACAATGACTTCTTGGATAGGTTTGTCGTAATCCTTAGGGTTAATAAAACTGGTGGCTCCTAACATGTTGGCCATTTCATATTTGTCTTCGTTTATATCAATACAAATAATGCGTTCAGCCTTAGCCATAACGGCACCCTGCACGACACTAAGCCCAATACCACCCAGGCCAAATATTGCAACCGATGAACCAGGCTCTACCTTGGCGGTATTAAGAACAGCACCAATACCTGTTGTAATGCCGCAACCTAACAAACAGACTTTATCTAAAGGGGCTGCTTTGTTAATTTTTGCGACAGCAATTTCTGGAACAACCGTATATTCGGAAAAGGTTGAGGTACCCATATAGTGATAGATAGTCTTCCCATTCTGGGAAAAGCGTGAAGTACCATTGGGCATTAAGCCCTGGCCTTGTGTCACGCGAATGGCCTGGCAGAGGTTGATTTTACCAGAAAGGCAGAACTTGCATTCCCCACATTCTGGGGTATAAAGAGGAATCACATGGTCGCCCACAGCTAAAGATGTAACGCCTTCGCCTACCTCTTCTACGATAGCCCCCCCTTCGTGGCCTAAGATCGATGGAAAGATACCCTCTGGATCTTCACCCGTTAAAGTAAAAGCATCAGTATGGCAAACACCAGTAGCGATAACGCGCAATAGAACCTCGCCCTTTTTTGGACCTTCCAGCTCAACTTCTTCGATAGATAAAGATTTACCTGCTTCCCAGGCAACAGCGGCACGTGTTTTCATAGTGGTAGGCTCTTATTTGCAATAATTAACTTGGATGAGTTTAACAGAAATCGCTTATTTCTGAATGGTACGAACGACTAACACTATCGGTAATGCGAGTGGCTCACTGAAAACCATAAGGGTTCCCTTGGTTTTCTGTGCCTTAAGTTGGCGCTAATATCTTCGCCATATCTTCTGTAAATACGGGCCACTCATGCAAGGTATCGCTCCAACCTTGCTGGCGTAATTTAGCTAATGCTTTTTCGGTATTTTCCTGCTTAAAAATATCTTTTTCTTCTGCGGTCAACGTGGTATTAATCGTTTCCAGACGAACCAATACGGTTTGGTCTAGTTGGTTAGCATCGTTATCACCAATAATCGTGTGTACAATAATATTGACGTAGGTATTGTCAGATGGGGCTAGTGGCCAGCAACGTTCTACACGGACTCTGTCATTGAGTTCCTCAAGCATACGATGACATAAATAAGCCCGACACAGATAAGCATGAACACCAGATAACTTGCTGATCACAATGTGGTTATCAAGAAAACAATGAATTGCCGCTTTGATAAAGGGCGTGGTGTAGATGTCGATGCCGCTTTTTTCCGCTAATTCATGGAACGCTTGTAAATAGCTGGGAACACTGTCTATATAACGACGAATAAAAGCTGTTAATCTATGCATATCGTCAGGGCTTGAAGATAACATGGCATAATAGAGACTATCCGATTCTGTCGAGGCAGCTTGCATGGCTTTAATATCATCTGCCAGTTTAGCTACATGAACGAGTAAAGACGATTCCATGGATATCTCAACATTAATGCATAGGTTTGATCGTAATTAACATAGCATTGTTTTAAATATTAGGCCATTTTGCTGATTAAATATCAATCGTTAATCGCTGAAATAGCCACAGAAAAGACAAACCTGTTGACTTTAAGGGGCTTTTGTGGCCCCCTACGCACTGGGGAACTTCATGAAGGTATGGGCTTTGGTCAATATTCCCTAAAGTTGTGGCAAGTTATTAGCCGTAGTTGTTGGTAGTACCGCCTACAATAGGGGCATCAGCATTAGCCGCTTTACTTCCTTACTTATTCAATAGGCAAACGGTTTATCACTGTTCTGTTGCGGAAGCATGATGCTAGATATTTTGATTTGGAGCTAAAGATTTTTGGTAATTTAGTAGGTAGTAGGTCAATACGGATGAAGCGACTGTCGGTGGTGTATTGGATAGATTGTAAGAGTAGTACAAATCACGATTAACAGATTTAGCCACAACATATGTTAGTAAAGTAAGTAATAACAAATGCAACGCTACATTGGAGATCTTGGGAGATGTTAAAAACAACAAGTCGGCTTGTTGCCTGGTTGTCTGTTCCTACGTTATTGCTGACCAGTGGTCATGTTTTAGCGGAAGAGAATGGGCGCTCTACAGTCAATATGCCACAGGGGGTAACCTCTACCAGTCAAGATATTTATGGGCTGCACATGGATATCTTTTGGTGGTGTGTAGGTATTGGTGTCGTCGTTTTTGGCGTCATGTTTTACTCGATGATTGTTCACCGTAAGGCCAATGGGGCTAAAGCGGCTAATTTCCATGAGAGTACAATGCTGGAAATTGTGTGGACTGTCGTGCCATTCCTTATTTTGATTCTTATGGCTTGGCCAGCAACAAAATCGCTGGTAAAGCTTTATGATACGTCTGAGTCTGATGTTGATATTGTAATCACTGGTTACCAGTGGTTCTGGAAGTACGAATATCTGGATCAGGGGGTCAGCTTTTTTAGCCGCCTAAGTACTCCCGAAGAGCAGATTCGCAACCAAGCACCAAAGGGTGATAACTATCTACTAGAGGTTGATGAACCTTTACTCATCCCCACCAATAAAAAAGTTCGTTTCTTAGTGACATCCAATGATGTGATTCATTCTTGGTGGGTCCCTGATTTGGCGGTTAAGCGCGATGCAATTCCCGGTTATGTGAATGAAAGTTGGACTTATGTGAATGAGCCAGGAACCTTCCGCGGTGTGTGTGCTGAATTGTGCGGTAAAGACCATGGATTTATGCCCGTTGTTGTTAAAGCGGTAGAAGAAGGCGAGTACAATACTTGGTTAGCTGATCGCCGAGCTCAAGCGGAAAAAGAAAAAGAGCTAGCCAACAAAACATTTACTTTTGATGAACTGATGGTTCAGGGTGAACAAGTCTATGGCAAGGCCTGTGCGGCCTGTCATGGTGCCAACGGTGAAGGGGGGGTCGGTAAAGCGATTGCCGGTAGTCCTATTGCCACTGGCGATCTGTCTGGGCATCTAGACATAGTGATTAACGGTAGTCAGGTGAACCCTGCAATGGCCGCTTTCAGAGAGACGTTGTCTGAAGTGGATACTGCTGCTGTTATCACTTATCAGCGTAATGCGTTTGGTAATAGCACGGGTGATGCAGTGCAACCAATCGATATCCTCAAATTTAAGCAAGGCAATTAAGTCGCAAGAATAAGAGAGAGAATATTATGGCCCACGGTCCTGCTAAAGGTTTTACACGGTGGTTATATACTACTAACCACAAAGACATTGGTTCAATGTATCTTTGGTTCAGTTTTGCAATGTTTCTTTTGGGTGGTGTATTTGCCCTGGTGATTCGTGCAGAGTTATTTGAGCCAGGGTTACAGATTGTTGAGCCAGGATTTTTTAACCAAATGACAACCATGCATGGTCTAGTTATGGTTTTTGGTGCGGTGATGCCAGCGTTTGTCGGTCTTGCTAACTGGATGATTCCCATGATGGTGGGTGCTCCTGATATGGCACTGCCGAGGATGAATAACTGGAGTTTCTGGATTCTTCCATTTGCCTTTGCCATGATGGTGGCTACCTTGTTTATGGAAGGTGGTGGTCCTAACTTTGGTTGGACTTTCTACGCTCCGTTGTCTACGACTTATGCACCACCTAGTGTTACCTTCTTTATTTTTGCTGTGCACATTATGGGGGCCAGTTCGATCATGGGCTCCATTAATATTATTGCAACCATTTTAAATATGCGTGCCCCTGGCATGACCTTAATGAAAATGCCATTGTTTGTTTGGACTTGGTTGATTACAGCTTATCTATTGATTGCGGTCATGCCAGTATTGGCGGGTGTGGTTACCATGATGTTGATGGATATTCACTTTGGTACGAGTTTCTTTGATGCGGCTGGTGGTGGTGATCCAGTGTTATTCCAGCATGTTTTCTGGTTCTTTGGTCACCCTGAAGTATATATCATGATCTTACCTGCCTTTGGTATTGTGAGTGCCATTATTCCTACGTTCGCACGTAAGCCATTGTTTGGTTACTCTTCTATGGTATATGCAACCGCTTCCATTGCATTCTTAAGTTTTATCGTTTGGGCTCACCACATGTTTACGGTGGGGATGCCAATTGCAGGTGAGTTGTTCTTTATGTATGCCACCATGTTGATCGCTGTGCCTACGGGTGTGAAAGTATTTAACTGGGTTACAACTATGTTCCGTGGTGCCATGACATTCGAAACCCCCATGCTATTTTCTATTGCCTTTGTCATCTTATTTACCATTGGTGGTTTCTCTGGCTTAATGCTGGCGATTGCTCCAGCAGACTTCCAGTATCACGATACCTACTTTGTGGTGGCTCACTTCCATTATGTATTAGTGCCAGGAGCCATTTTCTCGATCACAGCGGGTGTGTACTACTGGCTGCCTAAGTGGTGCGGCAATATGTATAACGAAACCATGGGTAAAACTCAGTTCTGGATGGCGTTTATTGGTTTGAACCTAACATTCTTCCCAATGCATTTTGTAGGCTTGGCGGGAATGCAACGCCGAGTACCAGATTACAACCAGTTTTTCGCAGACTTCAATATGATTTCTAGTTGTGGTGCCTTCTTGTTTGGCGCTGCACAAATCATGTTGCTCTATAATGTTATTTCAACAATTCGTGGTGGCAAAAAAGCAACCGATGAAGTGTGGGAAAATCCAGAAGGTTTGGAGTGGACCGTGGCATCGCCTGCCCCTTACCATACCTTTAGTACTCCGCCAGCAGTGAAATAGGTAAAATAGACAGTTAAATAAATAGTCATCAACAGTTATTTTTGCTGCTGATGACTACTTTGGGGCGTAGTTTATGACTAAGCGTTTTTGGCAAGATAATTCAACACCTCTATTGTGCGTCAAGTTAGGTGCAATAGTCGTTATGATGTTTGCCTTCGCTATTTTTATTATGCCCCCTTTGTATGATTTGTTTTGTGATATTACCGGTCTAAACGGAAAAACCGGAGGGCCTTTTGTTACGGGAAATGCAGAGAATGAGCTTGGTGTGGATACATCAAGAACGGTTAAAGTGCAATTTTTAGCAACCAATAATGAAAATATGCCGTGGGAGTTTCGCCCGCAGATAAAAACCATTACCGTACACCCTGGAGAGCCTACAGTAGTTAATTATCTTGCGGTCAATAATACCCGCTTTGACATGGTGGCTCAGGCAGTGCCTAGTTTAGTGCCATTTAAGGCAGCGAATTATTTTCATAAAACAGAGTGTTTTTGCTTTAATCAGCAGCCATTAGCTGCGGGTGAAAGTGCAGAGCTAGGTCTAAGTTTTATTGTTGATGTTGATATTCCTAAAAACATTAACACCATTACCTTATCTTACACTTTGTTTGATATTACAGAATCACAAAAGAAAAAAACGACACTCAATGTGATTAACAGTCATCAACAGCTGGCGGTAAATCAATTATGATTACCGTCAATAATGAATAAAAACAACGGAGAAATCCTATGTCCGCCGAAGGCAATTACTACGTTCCCGATCAGAGTAGGTTACCTATTTTTGCATCTTTAGGTTTATTTCTGACAGTCTATGGCGCGGCAACTAAACTGAATGGTGGCGGCTGGACGATCTTTATGTTGGGTGCGGTGGTCATGGCTGTTGTCCTATGGTCATGGTTTAGCACCGTCATCAGTGAAAATATTGCGGGCTTGAACAGTAACCAGCTTAAGAAATCCTACGTATGGGGCATGGGCTGGTTTATTTTTAGTGAGGTGATGTTCTTTGCGGCTTTCTTTGGCGCATTGTTTTATATCCGTAACTTTGCCTTACCCTGGTTAAGTGGTGAAGGTGATACATCGACAACCAACGCCATTTTATGGAGTGGTTTTGAAGCACAGTGGCCATTAATGGTCACACCAGATATGGCGGCTAATGGTGATGCGGCAAAAGTCGTTGGTCCAGGTCAAAATATGAGTATTACCACGGCAGAATCGATTTGGAGTTGGTTACCACTGTGGAATACCATTGTGTTATTAACATCGAGTGTGACAGTACACTTCGCTCACACAGCGTTAAAAAATAATAACAAGAAAGGCTTTAATATTTGGTTAGGCATAACGGTTGCCTTAGGTATTCTTTTCTTGGTCCTACAAGCAGAAGAATACATTCATGCCTACAGTGTTGACCTTACTTTAGATTCTGGTGTGTATGGCACTACCTTTTTTATGCTAACAGGTTTCCATGGTGCGCACGTGACCTTAGGAACCTTTATGTTATTAGTGATGTGGTTGCGTTCAGTATTAAAAGGTCATTTCAAACATGAAGACTGTTTTGGTTTTGAAGCGGCTAGTTGGTATTGGCACTTCGTTGACGTGGTGTGGGTTGGCTTATTTATCTTTGTTTATATCTTAGGATAATCAATAAGAGACACTATTTTTTAGCGTTTAACAGAGAGGGCTGTAGCCCTCTCTCAACGTCTTACTGATTATTTAACTGCTGTAGCTGTTCCTTCGTTAACTTTCTATCCCAGGGTGCGCCACTTCCTAGTTGGCCTGTATACAAACCATAAAAAATGGTTGCCATTAACAATGATGCTAAGGTAATGCGAATACCTAAAGTATAGAGTGTACGCTTACTGGGAGAGTTCATGTCTTTTAATAAAAATACCAGCCCACTGGTTAAACTAATGAGTAAAGCGATAAATAATAAAACAACAATAATTTTTAATACCACGATAAACTCCTAAATTAGGTTGTTAGAGTGCTGACTAATTTCCGTCTAGCTACGATGACACAACAATGGAAGTTGACATTGTTTGTGTTGTTTTTTTTGCCTCTGTTGCTGCGACTGGGTTTTTGGCAGTTGGAGAGAGCGGAAGAAAAACGGCAGTTGTGGATAGTGTATCAAGAACAGAAGCGCTTGCCAGCAGTACCATTGGATATTGATCAAAAACAAACCGTTACTCACTATCAAACGGTGATTGTTGAAGGCCATTATGATCGCCAACGCTATTGGTTGCTGGATAATCAGCCACGTAATGGTCAAGTGGGCTATGAAGTGATTATGCCATTGCAAGTGGGTAAGCAATGGTTACTGGTTAACAGGGGCTGGGTAGCGGCTCCCGCTAGAAGAGATCAGTTGCCAGTATTGAAGACACCAGAAGGAAAGGTAACATTGCAGGGATATTTGCACCAACCTTCGCAAAATGCAGTGTTAAAACAGTTAGAAAGTGATTTACTCGTTGACTGGCCCAAGCGAGTATTGCAAATTAACCATTTTGCCGCACAGTCTGTGTTAAAGGCTGATGTGTATCCCACTCAATTAAGGATTAAAGACGATAGTCCTGGTGCTTTGATTACACAGTGGCCTGTGATGAGTACACAACCAGAAAAGCATCAGGGTTATGCGGTGCAATGGTTTACTATGGCGCTGGTGTTGTTTTTGCTTTATGGTTGGGTGCTATTGTTTAGAACCGAAAGTAAAACATTAGAAAATAATAGAGAGAAATAAACCGACAATGAATGATTCACAAGATCCAGCATTAATAAAGCGTCATCGTTTTTATGGCGTGCTGATAGTGCTAATGATAGTAGCGCCTATGGTCATTGCTTACATCATGTTTCAGACGGGTTGGGGAGTCTCTGGCGGTACAACCAATAAAGGGCAGTTATTAACACCACCATTGGCCATTAAATCGCTCCCTTTAGTGGATGGATCAACTTATCTTGAGGATTTAGTGAATGATCAATCGATCGGTAAAAAATGGCGTATCTTAGTTCCTGTGAAAGCAGATTGTAATGAAACGTGTAGGCGGCACTTGTATTTAACCCGACAAGTGCATATTCGTTTAGCAGAGAAGGCCTATCGTGTTGAAAGAATTTTTCTGGCGCTTGATACACTCCCTGAAAGTTTGAAACAAGAGCTAAATACAGAGCATCCCAATGTGCGTTGGGCAAAGTCCACTGCAAGCCATTTTGCTCAATGGTTAGTGCCAGCAGTGCTAGAAAATTCAGATCAATACTTTTATTTGGTAGATCAAACAGGTTTTATGATGATGCGCTATGATAGACATCATTCAGGACAAGACTTACTAGACGACGTAAAGAAGTTATTGAAGTTTACCTATGATAAATGAAGAGAGGTGTTAGATGTCTAGTGTGAAACGCATCGTATTGAATATCTCAGGTCTCACAAAGATATGTTATTTAGATCAACTCCAAAACACACAGCACTTTTTCGCTTAACCCTGTCGGCTTTTCTATTAGCTATTGTGGTTGTCGTTTTAGGTGCCTTTACTCGCTTGGTGGATGCTGGCTTAGGTTGTCCTGACTGGCCGGGTTGTTATGGACATTTATTATGGCCTAATGAAAGCCATGAAATTGCTAAAGCCGAGGAGGCTTTTCCTTCCACTCCTGTTAAAACAGACAAAACCTGGCCCGAGATGGTGCATCGGTATTTTGCAGGTGCGTTAGTGTTATTTATTCTTGCTATTTTTATTATTTCTTTACGCCAGAGTAAAGCAATGGTTCTCATGGGGCTAGAGAGGTTACCTGTAAAATTACCGCTATTTTTGTTGTGCTTGGTTATGTTGCAAGCGGCATTTGGTATGTGGACAGTGACGTTGAAATTATGGCCTCAAGTGGTGACTGCACACTTGTTGGGCGGTTTTTCTACACTGTCGTTTTTATGGTTGCTTAATCAGCGGCTTGGAGGACAGCGTTGGGTGTTGATGGGTAGAGAGCTGGAGTTAATTCAAAAACTCAAACCTTTATTGTTACTGTCCTTGATCGTTGTGATTGTACAGATTGCACTAGGTGGTTGGGTCAGTTCTAATTATGCTGCACTAGCTTGCCCAGATTTTCCACAGTGCTTGGGGCAGTGGATTCCACCGATGGATGTACAAACTGGCTTTAATATTAGCCAAGATATTGGCCCGAATTATCTGGGAGGTCAATTGGATAACCATAGTCGTACAGCAATACATTTTTTCCATAGAATTGGAGCCTTAACAGTGCTTGTCGTATTCTCAGCATTGAGTGCTATGTTGTGGCGAACTGGCGCTAAAGTTGTTCGGTCTTGGGCATTATTACTACTATGTGTTCTAGGGCTGCAACTCGTTTTAGGAATGAGTAATATTGTTTGGGCTCTGCCATTAGTTGTTGCGGTAGCTCATCATGCGGTAGGTGCTTTACTGCTGTTGGTTATGGTATCGATTTGTTACCGTGTATATACTGCAAGCATTAAGTAATCATTATTAGATGATAAAAAATTAAGAGCCATTACCATGAGTGTTCATCAAGAAGTATTAGGCAAACCCTGTCCATTATGGCGTGATTATTTGGAGCTTTGTAAGCCTAAGGTGGTTGCCTTGATGTTACTGACATCACTCATAGGCATGTTGCTCGCTGTGCCTGGTATGGTGCCTCTGGATATTCTCATTTTCGGCAATCTGGGTATTGCTTTGTGTGCAGGGAGTGCCGCAACCGTTAATCATTTAGTTGATCGTCGTATTGATATGAAAATGCAGCGCACTCACAATAGACCCGTTGCTAAAGGCCGTATTGAGTCGTATAACGCTTTAGTATTTGCCGTGGTCATCGGTGCAATAGGCATGGCAGTATTGTTTTTTTTCGTCAATGCCTTAACCGCTTGGTTAACTCTCGCATCTCTTATAGGTTATGCGCTGATTTATACGATGTTTTTAAAACGTGCCTCCCCGCAGAATATTGTGATTGGTGGGTTGGCTGGTGCCACACCTCCTTTATTAGGCTGGACATCGGTGACGAATAATATCGATGCTTATGGTCTGTTATTGGTATTAATTATCTTTGCTTGGACACCACCGCATTTCTGGGCTTTGGCTGTACATCGTAAAGATGACTATGCCAAAGCTGATATTCCTATGTTGCCAGTGACTCATGGTGAGCGCTACACCAAAATTCATATTCTACTCTATACCATCATTATGGTAATCATCTCTTTGCTACCTTATGTCATTGGTATGTTCCACTGGTTGTATTTATCAAGCGCCTTATTATTGGGGGCAGGCTTTATTTATTGGAGCCTGATGATGCTTTTCAATAAACATCCTAATGCACCAATGGAAACCTTTAAATATTCTATTATCTATTTAATGGCCTTGTTTGCCATTATGCTATTGGATCACTATCTATTACCTATGAGCTTTTAATAAACTGACGATTCCTATTTTATGGATACACAACAGAAAAATATTAAAAAAACAGTTTTTCTTCTTATTGTTGCCATGGTAACGATTCTGGCTTTGTTTTTACATAAAATAACAACACCACGATATCTATCGAATATAGAGTTAAAAATTAATGGGTTAGTGATGCTTGAAGACAAACAGAAGCTGAATTTTGTCTCAGACAAGCTTAATGAATCTTGGATACTGATAGCGGCCGACAAAGAAGATAGGCAACGACTTGAAGCCTTGCTACAAATGCTTAAACCTTATTTAAGAAAAAAGGTAACCATTGTTGATCGATCTGAGGTTGTCGCGACTTTCACCGATGATATTATCCCTGTTGTAAGGCCATCAGGTAAATACCTAGCCTATTTCAAGCCTCCTTATGAACAACATAAAATGTTACTCACATTGTCCTCACTACTCGCGCATCATTAATCAAGTGTTGTTCATATTCATAAAGCTCTGACTTTAGCACTAAACAATAATAGGCATACAAAGGCACTACTGGCACAAACCACAATGGATGGGCCTGCAGGAGTGTCCCATAGTAATGAAGTGGTTAAGCCTCCTATCACCGATAGACAACCAAGAATACCTGACCATAGCACCATTTTTTCCGGTGAGTCAGCTAAATAACGTGCCGTAGCTGCTGGGATGATGAGTAGAGCAGTGATTAATAGAACGCCAACCATTTTAATCGATATAGCGATAGTTAAGGCTAACAACAGAAATAATAATAAGCGTATTTTATTAACCTGAATACCTTCAACGGCTGCCAGTGATTCGTTAACAGTTATAAATAACAAAAAGTGCCAATATCGCCAGATAGTAAAGCCAATGATGCTGCCTAGACCAATAATGAACACAACATCTGCAATCGTCGTAGATAGTAAGTCACCCAATAAGTAGGTGCTAAGGTCTACTCTCCCAGTATCAAATACACTGACTAAAATAAGTCCTAACGCAAGGCTTGAATGGGACAAAATACCTAATAGCGTATCGGTAGACAGCTGTTTTTGATTTTGCCAGCCGACTAACAATAGGGCAATGACGATACCACTAAGCACAATAGCAAGCTGAATATTAATTGTCAGTAATAAGCCAAAAGCGACGCCCAATAGTGACGAATGCGCTAATGTATCGCCAAAATACACTAATCGTTGCCAGACAATTAATGAACCTAAGGGTGCTGCGATGATAGCAACCCCGAGACCTGCAATCAGAGCGGGTGCTAAAAACTCAATCATGGTGTTGGTCTTGATGTTTTTTATGAAGATAACCACCCTCTTTATCATTCACATCTAATACATCACCATGTACATCATGGCTGTGGTCATGATGGTGGGTATAAATCGCCACATTGGTTCCGGTAGCGTGACCAAACATTTCTAGATAAGCTGGATGATTGGATATCTTATCCGGGTGCCCATGACAGCAAATATGTTGATTAAGACAAATAACCCGGTCTGTTGCTGCCATCACAATATGTAAGTCGTGAGAGACCATTAAAACGCCACATTTCAACTCACTTCTAAGCTGGGCAATGAGATCATAGAGTTGGCTTTGGCCAGTGATATCCACTCCTTGTGCAGGTTCATCCAGAACCAATAGTTGTGGCTGTCGAAGTAAAGCCCGAGATAATAAAACCCGTTGGGTTTCTCCTCCTGATAAATGGTGCATGGAGGTTTTTTTTAATCCTTGAACACCGGTTTTTTCTAGAGCCTGTTCAATATGTAATGTGCCATGGTGGGTTAATGATAAGAAACGCTCTACGGTAAGAGGCATCTGAGGATTAAGCTGCAAACGTTGAGGCATATAGCCAATAGTCAGCTCTGGTGAGCGGATTACCTTTCCCCTAGTCGGTTTGCGTAACCCCAACAGAATATTAAGTAAACTGCTTTTTCCTGCTCCATTGGGGCCAATAATAGTGACTATTTCATTGGCTGATACCGTTAAATCAATGTCTTGCAGTAAAGTACGTTGTCGATCTCGAAGAGAGATTTCTTGAGCTTGTAACAGAGGTTCGGTAGATAACATATTTATTTTATAATTTTTGGCAGTTTTGGCATAGGCCTAATACCTCCAGCCATTGTTGTTGGATACGAAATCCAGTTTGAGTTCCGATATGACTTACTTGCTGGCGGAGAGAGTCATTATGACATTCTGTGGCAGTTTGACATTCGGTACAAATTAAAAAATAGCTGGGGTGCCTAGTTGAAGGGTCCGTGCAGCCAATAAAGGCATTTAAAGAATTGATACGGTGTATTAAACCGACGTTTAATAAAAAGTTGAGCGTTCTATAAACCGTTGGTGGTGCAATACAGCGTTCTGACACTTCCGCCAGCATTTCTATTAAATCATAGGCCCCTAAAGGCTGGTGACTTTTCCAAATAAGCTTCAGCAGTTGCTCGCGTAAAGGAGTCAGGCGTACATTCGCTTCCTGACAAGCTAACAGAGCATTACTGATGGCGGTATCGATACAATGCTGATGATTCTTGCATTGACTCATGAATCTGTCTTTTCTCTATTTACAAAAAACATTTTCGTTATAATATAACACTATTGTTTTTTATGCATTACTTAACTCTGAGTTTCTCTATGAACGTTCGTCGCTTCCTATTATGGCTTTTATTGTTTATGGCTTTATTTCCTGCTTTTGCCGAGCAGACGGGCGTTTCAACTCCAATCCCTGTCGCAGCCACAACCCCAACGATAATAACCAGTATTCGACCTTTGGGCTTGTTGGCAAAGGCGGTTGTGGGACAATACGCTAAGGTCGATATATTGATGGAAACGTCTTTTTCGGCCCATCATTACTCACTGACTGTATCAGATCGACAGAATATATTATCTGCAGATATTGTGCTATGGGTGGGAGATGCATTAGAAACCGTATTGAAAAAGCCTTTACATCAACGCCAGAAAACGACTATTCAGGCGATGAAACTATCCGGGATAACATGGCCTGATCGTCAGGAACATCATCATGGCCCTGACGAGTATCACAGTGATCATGACCCTCATATATGGCTAAATCCATTAAATAATATTGTCGTTATTGATGCCTTGCTTAAACAGTTGTCCCTAGATTTTCCGCAGTATGCTGATATGTATCAGCACAATGCCAATACCTTAAAGCAAGGACTAGTGAATTTGGATAAACGGTTACAACACACTATGTTGCCTCTTCAAGAACGTAGCTTCATCGTAGCTCATCCGGCTTATTCTCACTTTGTTGAGCGATATAATCTACAACAATTAGCCTATATTACTTTGACCCCAGAGCGCATGGTGGGGGCAAGGCATCTTTATCGGTTACGTCAGCAATCACGCGTTCGATGTGTTTTTCAGGATTATGGTATTCAATCACCCAGTGTAAAAAAACTGGCTAAGGACCTCAGTGTCCCTTTATTAAGGCTTGATCCATTGGGCTTTAAAAGTGCTACGTTAATCCAGCTTATTGAACAGCTTGGAATCGATTTTCATCATTGTCTCGCAGAGACTAGGTAATACAATACGCTTGCTTTGTCGATAAACGCACTCAGTGCATTGTATCTGCAGTATCAAGTGATCTAAATGATCATTGAACTTTCGCAGAACACGAATAGGAGGACGGGAAAACGGAAAAAAGCCCTGTACTTAATCTGCTTTATTTAAAGATAAAAGCGTAATCAAGTACAGGGAAAAGGGGTTCACTTAACCAATTAGCAATCATGCTAATATGTTACCTATGGTAACAATAAATATATTTAGCAGCAATAGATTTCTTGGGTCTATAAATAATTTTGTGTAATCAGTCATGATTAAATAGAAATAAAACTATAGCTATAACGTGAGATCTTAACAAGCGATCTGAATTGATCAAAGACGATATTTTTAGAGAAGAAAGACCCATTGAACTAGGGCTTGTCCACACTCAATGACGGCCTAGTTTTATCCAAATGTTGATCTATACCTAGCCTTTTCTTTATGATCAACAGCCCTTTACCCATTTAAGAAGTATACCCTATGACCGCTCCCCTTATTCTTGTCGATGGTTCCTCTTATCTTTACCGTGCGTTTCATGCCATGTTTAAGGCAGACTTGCGCAATTCCCAGGGTGAGCCTACAGGAGCCATACGCACGGTTACCAGTATGTTACGGCGCCTACAGAAAGATTATCCCGATAGCGTGGTGGCTGTTATTTTTGATGCCAAAGGTAAGACATTTCGAGATGATATTTTTCCCGAATATAAGGCTAATCGTCCATCAATGCCCGATGATTTAAAGTCACAGGTTGAACCAGTACATCAAATTATTCGCAATATGGGTTTATCCCTGTTAGTGGTTGATGGCGTTGAAGCAGATGATGTGATTGGAACACTGGCTCATCAAGCAACACAACAAGGTATGAACGTGATTGTTTCTACTGGCGATAAAGATATGGCCCAACTGGTTAACGAGCATGTGATGTTGGTGAATACTATGACTGAAACGATGATGGATGTTGCTGGAGTCGAGGATAAATTCGGTATTCCACCTGCGCTAATTATCGATTTTCTTGCATTAACGGGAGATAAAGTCGATAACATTCCTGGTGTTCCTGGTGTCGGAGAAAAAACAGCATTGGCTTTGCTGCGGAATATTGGTGGTATTGAGGCGATTTATCAAAATCTTGAGAGTATTCGTGAGCTGGATTTCCGTGGTGCAAAGACTATACATAAAAAACTCGAAGAGCACGAAGAGATGGTACGTCTCTCCTACACCCTAGCGACAATTAAAACGGATGTTGCTCTGGGTTTGGGTCCTAAGGATTTAGTGCAGGAAGAGGAAAATGTTGAGGCTTTACGCGAGCTTTATGAGCGCTATGAATTTAAACCTTGGCTCCAGGAACTGAATGGTAATGATTTAGAAAAAGCGTCTAGCCCTATCGATTATGACACTGTGCTGACCGAAGGTGCTTTACAGCAATGGATTAATCACTTGGAGCAGGCAGAGTTATTTGCTTTTGATACAGAAACGACCAGCCTGGACTATATGGAAGCCCGTGTTGTGGGGGTTTCTTTTGCGGTTGAATCTGGCAAGGCCGCCTATGTACCATGTGGCCATGACTACCTGGATGCACCTGAGCAGCTGTCTTTAGATTACGTTTTAGAGAAATTGAAACCTTTGCTGGAAAACCCCAACAAAGCTAAAGTTGGACAAAATCTTAAATACGATCGCAATGTGTTGCTCAATCACGAAGTAGAGCTACAAGGGATCGCTTTCGACACCATGTTAGAATCCTATATTTATCACTCTACAGCTACCCGCCACGATATGGATAGCTTGGCGTGCTTTTATCTGGATAAATCGACGATCCATTTTGAAGATATTGCGGGGAAAGGAGCCAAGCAACTCACCTTTAACCAGATCCCCCTTGAACAGGCAGCTCCCTACGCTGCGGAAGACGCGGACATTACTTTGCAGTTGCATCAAACATTGTGGCCAAAATTACAGCAGAAAGCGAGTTTGGGGAATGTATTTAGATCGATAGAGCTACCCCTGATACCCGTTATTTCCAGAATGGAACGTCAGGGAGCACTTATTGATGCAGCCCTGCTGGGTGAGCACAGCCTTGAACTTGATAATCGATTAAATATCTTGCAAAAAACAGCCTTTGATTTGGCGGGAGAAGCATTTAATTTAAGTTCTCCCAAACAATTGGGGGCTATTTTATTTGAGAAGCTGGCATTACCTGTTATTAAGAAAACGCCCAAAGGGGCACCCTCAACGGCAGAAGAAGTATTGCAAGAATTGGCCTTGGATTACCCTTTACCAAAAGTGTTGATTGAATATCGTAGTTTAGCCAAATTGAAGTCCACTTATACCGATAAATTACCGCAAATGATTAAGCCCCAAACGGGAAGGATCCATACATCATACCATCAGGCGGTAACAGCGACCGGACGTTTATCGTCTTCAGACCCTAATTTACAAAATATCCCCATTCGCAATCCGGAGGGTCGACGTATTCGACAGGCTTTCATTGCACCCGATGGGTATCAGATAGTCGCGGCTGATTATTCACAGATTGAATTGCGTATTATGGCTCATCTATCAGGGGATAAAGGGTTAACAGAGGCCTTTAATCATGGGTTGGATGTCCATAGAGCGACTGCGGCGGAAGTGTTTGATGTGGCACTTGATCATGTAACAGATGAGCAGCGTCGCAGTGCAAAGGCCATCAACTTCGGATTAATTTATGGTATGTCGGCTTTTGGGCTTGGTAAACAATTGGGCTTAGGGCGCAATGATGCTCAGCAATATATCGACTTGTATTTTGAACGCTACCCTGGTGTAAAAGATTATATGGACTGCATTCGGCAGCAGGCGGCAAAACAGGGTTATGTAGAAACCTTAATGGGGCGCCGCTTATACTTGCCTGATATTAGTGCCAATAACAATGTGCGTAAACAGGCGACTGAGCGCACAGCCATTAACGCACCAATGCAGGGGACTGCTGCAGATATTATAAAAACAGCGATGATACGCGTGGATCAATGGTTGATGGCAGAAAAGGTGAATGCCTGTATGATTATGCAGGTTCACGATGAGTTAGTTCTTGAGGTGAAAACCTCTGATACTATGCGAGTGAGCCAACAGTTGGCTAAAATCATGTCTGAAGCGGTAACATTATCCGTTCCCCTTGTGGTTGATGTAGGTTTTGGAGATAATTGGGACCAAGCGCACTAACTGTTAGCCGATTGACTTTTTTAAAGTTAACAGCTCCTATGTAAAAATAGTTCAAAAAAAATTGTATTTTTTTGAACTTCTGCAAAAAAGCATAGTCATACACTATGTCCTTAACCCCAACTGCTCTTCAGGCCCCTAAGCAAAAGAGCAAATATTAGCCACAACAACGTAGAATTTGTTATCTCTATGGCACCCCAGCTTTTTAGCTGGGGTTTTCTTTATGTTCTCAATGTATTAGAGTCATTTATTAAGGTTAGTTCGAGTAAAAACATAGAAATAGGTAGACTACGTTAGATATCAAGGGATTCACGTATCATTACTTGTTTTGTGCAAAAAGCAGCCAAACTTCACGAATTTTGCTATTTATAGCGCCTTTACAGAAAAAAAATTTGACTTCTCATGCCTGTAACTATATAAAAAGCGCTCTTCATACACTAACCAATAATATTAGGGGGCAAAATAATGAAGAAAGCTCTTTTAGCATTAGCAGTTGCGGGTGCAGCTGTGTCGGCACAGGCTGACGTAAAACTATCGGGTCATGTACAAACGTCTTTTGGTGACATCGAAGAATTTGGTCAAACTGTTGATACAGCAACTGGTGCGGTTTCTAATACCAACGAAGAAAGTTTTTCTGTAAATAATACAGCCACGTCACAATCGCGATTCCGTATTACGTCTAGCAAAGAAGCTGGCGGTATTACTTATGGTACTAATATAGAAGTTGGTTTGCGTGAAGGTGGTGGTACTAACTTACGTACTCGTAAGAACGAAGTAACCATGGCGGGTAGTTTTGGTAAGGTAAGTATTGGTCACGGTTCTGAATCATCTGATGGTGCTGTTGAAAGCTCATTCAGTTCTACGTGGGTAACCTGGGATGATCTCAGTAACTATGAAGTTGGTTATGCGGACCTTAGTACAACTACGAATGAATTCGGCATCTATGAAGTGATTGATGGTAATCGTACTAATCGTATTCGCTATGACTCTCCAAAAATTGCTGGCGTATTAACGTTCTCCGGTGATATACAGGATGATGATGATCTTGTTTTTGCTGCTCGTGCCGGAAATAGCAATTTCGCTGGTGCTTTGTATCATTTAGCAAGAGATGCTGATAATGCTGATGAGTTTGGTGGTTCTATCGCTATTAAATCGGGTATTTTTGTTGCGTCATACGGTTTTGCGGAGCGTGATGCTGCCAATACTCCTGGTACGGCTGTAGCAGCAGGTGGTGCAGTGTCTGGGGCTGATGAGTCAGAAGCCGAATATAGTGTATTTAATATCGGTATTGAAACAGCCACCTATGGCTTAACCCTTGATATGCAAAACATTGAGTTAGATAACAATCGTGCTGATAATGTGGCTGGTGAAGTTTCTACTGTTGGTTTAAATTTTACTTACAAGCCAACCTCTGGTGTTACACTTTTTGCGGACATTCATAGGATTGAAGCGGACACTACTTCTGTAAATGCACAGCTTGCTGGTGTGAATGGTGTTAGTGGTAATGGTGCTACAGCCGGTGCTCGCATCACTTTCTAATTGTAAGTAGTTTTGATAACCAAAAGTTAGAGAGATATTATATAGAAAAAGCGCATCATTCTTTGAGTGGTGCGCTTTTTTGTCGATTACCGCTCAGGTTGCAGTGCTTATAAAAACCTATTACAATAGTCGGCCTTGGTAATACTCTCACTTAACAAACCATTGCTGCTCTCTTTTTATGCCATCTATTGTTGTATTTTTTTTAATCGTTATGACTTCTTTTATGATCGGTTGTTCCGGTGGCGTTGCTACCGATAATGAATTAGCGGCACCTCAGGATCGAATCGCTCCTGGAGTTTTTACGGGCTCTAGTGGTGAGTTTTCGGTGACTAAGTATTTTAGTGATGAAGCCAAACGCAAGAAAAGCGGTGGGTATTATATTCTCGATCTTAAAGGTGCTCCTCCAATGTCTGAGGAAGAGTTTAAAGAGTTTGAAAGCTTCCGTGCATGGTTACGTTCAAAAGAAAAAGAATCTTCCGAATATAAAGAATACCAACAATGGCGAGCTACTCAGCAATCGTCTCCATCGAGCTAGTCTGCACATAATAGCTACAATGAAGCTTCAGCTTCTTTCTGTATAGAGGTCTATTATTTTAAGTGCTATTTATTGGCTTTTGGTCATAAAAGTGTCATATTTTGTGGCTATCATCTTCCCATTCTTTATAATATAGATCCACTGCGTTACCCAGCGAGTCTTATTCTGGTATAAACGATGAATTTTTCTACATTATTTACCTTTATTCTGCTGGGTGTGGCCGTTGTCTATTATCTGTGCCAGTATCGCTCTCTCAGCATTGCTAAACAAATGGGAGGACTTAAACACCTACACTCCTTACCAGTATTTTATGGTATGCAAGCTGCCATATGGTGCGCTATTCCCTGTATCATTATTTTTACGTTATGGACAATTCTTGACGATTCAATAATCCGTCAACTTACCTTACAGTACTTGACCGAAGAGCAGCAGCGTCTTCCACAGGGGGAGCTGATATTATTACTAAGCTCTATTGAGAACATAGCTCAAGGTACATCACTCCAGCAAGACCCACAAATGTTGGCTATCGCTGAGCGAGTTAATGATTTCCAACGAATTAGTCAACTTGCGTTAACGGTTATTGTGCTTTGCGCCGTTATTATCCTAGGTTCCTGGCGTTGGATGCGAGTTAGCGCGGCTAACAACGCGCGTAATAGTGTTGAGCGTACTTTTATGGTGTCTTTGTTCGTCTGTTCAATGATCGCTATTATCACCACTATTGGTATTGTATTTTCCGTTTTATTTGAGTCTATTCGTTTTTTCCAAATCATACCCATCCATGAGTTTGTTTTTGGCGCCCAATGGAGCCCTCAGTTGTCTATTCGTGAAGATCAGGTGGGCAGCTCAGGTGCATTTGGTGCTGTGCCCCTATTTACAGGGACATTGTTGATTTCGGCTATCGCCATGTTAGTTGCAGTACCTACTGGTTTAATGACAGCCATTTATTTATCGGAATATGCCAATGCTAAACTAAGAGGTATTGTTAAGCCATTATTAGAAATATTGGCAGGTATTCCTACGGTCGTTTATGGTTTTTTTGCGGCTTTAACCATTGCGCCAATGATTAAAAATAGTTTGCATGGTTTTGACCTTTCTTTATTGGGTATAAGTTTGGGGGTGTTGGACGTTTCAGGGGAAAGTGCTTTGGCAGCGGGTTTGGTAATGGGAGTGATGATTATTCCATTTGTTTCTTCGCTTTCTGATGATGTCATTAATGCGGTTCCCCAGTCGTTGCGTGATGGTGCTTATGGTTTGGGCTCAACCCAATCGGAAACCGTTAAAAAAGTGGTTTTTCCCGCTGCTTTACCGGGTATCGTCGGCGCCATACTGTTGGCAGTATCCCGTGCTATTGGAGAAACTATGATTGTCGTGATGGCTGTCGGTACGGCAGCGAAGCTGACATTCAATCCGCTAGAGTCGGTAACCACGGTGACAGTGCAAATGACAACCTTGCTCATTGGTGACCATGAATTTGATAGTGCAAAAACGTTAGCTGCTTTTGCTTTGGGTCTGGTACTGTTTATCCTAACGTTGGGACTTAACTTCATTGCGCTTCGCATCGTAAAAAAATATCGTGAGCAATATGACTAATCAAACAATAAAAACGATTGATCGCGTTAACTTAACGCTGAAAACACGCCATCGTGCAGAAAAGCGTTTCCGTTTATATGGTATGGTTTCTATTGCGTTTGGTTTACTTTGCTTATTGTTTTTATTTAGTAATATTATTGGCAAAGGTATGCGAGGTTTTACTTATCACTATCTCATTTTATCGGTTGAACTTGATGCATCGGTTCTCGGTATTACCGATCCTAATGATTTAGATCAAATCTTAGCAGCCAATTATTCAGGGCTTATTAAAAAAGCGGCGTATCGCTATTTTCAAGTGAATGAGCGCAAAGCTAAAAAGAAAGTGCGTAAATTGTTGGCCATTGATGGAACTGGATATCTGTTACAGAATAAACTCAAGCAAGGTAACGTGTCTGAATTATTGGGCACAAAAGTAACCATATTAGCTCTGGTTGATGATAAAGTGGATTATTACCTGAAGCGTTTGGGGGAACCTGATGAGCCTGGAAAGCAAGCGTTTGATGATCAGCAGTTACGGTGGATAGACACTGCAAAAGAAGCCGGAGATCTTAAACACAAAATCAATTGGGCATTTTTTAGTACCGGCGACTCATCACACTCCGAAGAGGCGGGCATTCGTGGTGCGGTCATGGGATCATTCTATCTGTTGTTGGTAACTTTTCTATTGTCGTTTCCGATTGGCATTGCCGCTGCCATTTATCTGGAGGAGTATGCGCCTACAAACAGATGGACTGATTTGATTGAGGTGAATATTAATAATCTGGCGGCGGTACCTTCTATTATTTTCGGTCTGCTTGGTTTAGCGATATTTTTATCGTTTTTTGGTTTTCCTCGCTCAACACCTCTGGTAGGCGGTTTTGTATTAACACTGATGACTTTGCCGACAATTATTATTTCTAGTCGGGCAGCGATTAAAGCGGTTCCCCCTTCTATTCGTCAGGCAGCTTATGGAATAGGAGCCTCCAAGATGCAAGTGACGTTACACCATGTATTACCTTTGGCAATGCCGGGCATGTTAACGGGAACCATTATTGGTCTGGCTCAAGCGTTAGGTGAAAGCGCTCCACTATTAATGATTGGTATGGCAGCATTTATTCCAGAAGTTCCAAATGGTGTTAGCGATCCAGCAACGGCCCTACCAATGCAGATTTTCCAATGGTTTAGGAATGCTGATGCTGGTTTTAATGAAAAAGCGTCAGCTGCCATTTTAGTATTATTGATGTTTTTAATTTCTATGAATATATTGGCTGTTTGGGCGCGTCGCCGCCTTGAAAGGCGTTGGTAGTCAGTAATAATTAAGCATTTATTTTGCAATATGACGAAAAGCGATAACGATAATATTAGGCATGATTGATAAACGACATCACAATGACAGAAATAAAGGGTGATATAGTGGTAGACCAAAAAACGACAATGACAACAAATAACAAGGTCGTGTTAGACGGTGATAACGATAAAACAGTCGGTGAGCCTTTTGTTGAAAATGCAAAAATGTCGATGCGTCACGTTAATGTATTTTATGGTGAAAAGCAGGCAATTTTTGATGTTAATTTAGATATTGCCTCCAATCAAGTGGTTGCGATGATTGGTCCATCCGGGTGTGGTAAGTCGACGTTTTTACGTTGCTTAAACCGCATGAATGACACCATTAGTATTTGCCGTGTTGATGGAAAATTATTCTTGGAAGAACAAGACATTAACGACAAGAAAATGGATGTAGTGCCACTTCGTGCTCGTGTAGGAATGGTTTTTCAAAAACCGAATCCATTTCCAAAATCTATTTACGACAATGTAGCTTACGGGCCCCGTATCCACGGTCTAGCTGATCGTCGCTCCGACTTGGATGAAATAGTGGAAACTAGTTTGCAAAAAGCAGGTTTATGGGATGAGGTCAAAGACCGTTTACACCAACCAGGAATCGGTCTATCAGGTGGCCAGCAGCAACGTTTATGTATTGCCCGAACCATTGCAGTGAGCCCAGAAGTTATTTTGATGGATGAACCCTGTTCGGCATTAGACCCTATTGCAACCGCAAAGATTGAAGAACTCATTGATGAACTCAGCCAAAATTATACGATTGCCATCGTAACACACTCAATGCAACAGGCAGCTCGGGTTTCCCACAGAACAGCCTACTTTCATTTGGGTAAACTCATTGAAGTCAACGAAACTGAAAAAGTATTTACCAACCCAGATCACTCATTAACAGAAGCTTATATTACTGGACGTTTTGGTTGATTGCTGAAAATTTCTGGTAAGGCTTGGAGAAGACAATGGATAAATTAAATATTAATCAACATATCTCACAACAATATAACTCAGCATTAGATGACTTAAAGACGGAATTTTTAGCTCTAGGTGGTATTGTC
This sequence comes from Candidatus Endobugula sertula, assembly GCA_001723645.1. GTDB lineage: Bacteria > Pseudomonadota > Gammaproteobacteria > Pseudomonadales > Cellvibrionaceae > Endobugula > Endobugula sertula. The sequence goes on from MDLC01000015.1 coordinate 32,232, forward strand.
GAGCAACAAATTATTAAAGCAGTAAAGTCAATTACTGATGTGGATGTTGATTTAGCAGCAGAGGTGATGGCGGTAGAAAAAGAGGTTGATAAGCGTGAAATAGTATTGGATGACCTATGTACACAGATTATTGCTCGTCGTCAGCCAACTGCTTCTGACTTGCGTTTGGTCATGGCAATATCGAAAGCTACACGAGACCTAGAACGTATGGGGGATGAAGCGAATAAGATTGCTAAAATGGCGATTGCTATTTCAGAATCTGAAACACTCCCACATGGCTTTAGTGAGCTGCGTAATCTGGGTCGTCAAGTACAAGATGAAGTTAATATTACATTAACTGCATTTGCTCGTTATGATGTGGATATGGCTCTTCAGGTTGTTGACAAGGATGAAGAAATCGATCGCGAGTATGCTACGGCTATGCGTGAGTTGATTACTTATATGATGGAAGATCCACGCAATATCAGTCGTGCAATGAGTATTATATGGTCATTGCGCTCTTTAGAGCGTATTGGTGACCATGCTGGTAATATTTCAGAGCAAGTGATTTATTTGGTAAAAGGTTTGGATATTCGTCACAAAACAGCAGACGAAGTAGCCGAACAGGTTAGCCAGGATTGATAGGATCACCTGTTATTTTTCAAAAGGTATCTACCCTATCTTGCTATCGCTCCTGCTTCGGCGCAGTGTCAGTGGTCAACGGAGTTATTGTACACCCAGTGTTTTTAGTTTCTCCACAGCGGCTTTTCCTACATTTCCACCTGTCTGCGAGGCTTTTCGGTAGTAGTTGATAGCTGATGAGCGTTGATTATTTATGAGTGCAATTTCACCGAGATAATAGTTAGCAATACCAGTTTCCAGTAAACGGTTACTAGCAATTAAATCTTTTTGTGCAGCCTTGTATTGCTGATTCTGCTGGTGACTTAAACCGCGATAGAAAAAGGGAGCAAAATAACTCGGTTCGAGTTTTTCAGCACGATTGTAAGATTGTATTGCTCCATGATAATCTTTGGTTTCATTGAGTAAGCGACCAAGAGTAATATGAAAGCGTGCTTCATTGGATTGTTGTTTAATAGCGAGGCTAGTCAGTGTTTGTGCTTTAGCCCAGTCTTTCTTTTTTGCTACTTTTAAGGCATTAGCATGTAATTGATAGGCGGGTTGATCGTTTTTAAGCTGGCGAATGGCATTTTGGTAAGCGGCTTTATTGCGTTTTCCTTTAGGCAATTGCTTAGCGCGTTGCTGATTTTTGTTCACGCGTTCTGCAGAAGGAGGGTGACTGGCCAGTAGCCCATCAAGCCATCCCCCTTGTCCCCCCTTTTGAGAAAGTTTTAGAAAGGTTTGTTGTAACTCCACAGCCGCCTGAGGATCATACCCTGCCTTCACCATATAATTAATACCATAGAAATCGGCTTCCAGCTCATCGTCTCGACCATACCGGGCATTGACGGCTGATGCTCCCAGTCCTGCGAGGGTGCCATAGAGGTTATTATCAGAGGTTTGAGAAATAATATCGACACCGAATTGTAGCAAACTATTGCGGGACAACTGATTGGCACCATGTCGAGCTGCTGCATGAACTATTTCGTGCCCAAGCACTGCAGCGAGCTGAGCTTCGTCTTCTAACAGCACCAGTAAACCACGGTTTATAGCAATTTTACCGCCCGGCAAGGCCCAAGCATTGGGTACATCATTATTGAGAACCACAAATTCATACGGTAATTCAGGACGATCACTGAGTTTGGCTAAGGTTTGTCCAACGCTATCAATATACGTGTTTAGTTCAGGGGCAATCATATACCGCCCGCCTTGGGACTGTTGGCTGGATTTATATTGTTGTGTTCCTATAGCTAACTCTTGTTGAGTACTAACCAGAGAAAGCTCTCTTTTGCCGGTGACTGGGTTCATTTCACAGCCGGCAAACACAACAGTGCTTAATAGCGTAATAAATAATCTTTTATACATATAAGATCCCCTTCTTGTTGACGTATAATAATGCCTATTCTTGTCTTATGTCACAAGCTATTATAACCAAACGATCCGAATAGATGATTATCATCACCGTAAAAAAACAATATTGAATATGGCTGCATTACAAGTTATTGAGTTATTCGCCGGAAACGATCCTCAGGGGCGAGCTATCGTTGAACGTTTATCCGTTCGACAAAACGAAGATAATAGCGTTCAATTAGTCAAATCTCCCGCTTTTATTCGGGGTCTTGCCAGTGGTGGTGATAAGATTCAGCTGGTTCCAGATACGAAAGAGTTTATTATCAAACAACATAGTGGTAATTTGTGTATTCGCGTTTATGCGAAACAGGGCCTGGAAGCGATTAATGAGCAATTAACCCCAGAATTTGAAAAGCTCGGTGGTGAGTTGGATACCGAAACACCTCGCTTTCTTGTTTATAGTATCCATGTCAGCTGCGGGTTTAAAACCATTGAATTACTCTTAAATCGACATGTTGGCAATAACCATCAAGCGATGTGGGCCTACGGTAATGTGTATGACCCTGTCGATGGTGTTACCCCTCTGAATTGGTGGAATAAAATTCTACAGCCAGAGTAGTCGTCGCGTGCTAAACACTCAATATTTGATTCAGTAAACAGGTATATATTATGTTAATGGTAATTTCTCCCGCTAAGAAGTTAGAGGTTGAAGGCCCGTCTGCAACCCAACAAAAATCTCAGGCAGCCTTATTGAATGATGCGCAAATACTGATCGATGAATTAAAACAATTGGCCCCCCAGGATATCTCATCGTTGATGAGCATCAGTGATAAATTAGGTCTCTTAAATTATGATCGTTATCAAGCATGGCAATTACCATTCTCACTCGACAATGCAAAACAGGCAATACTTGCATTTAAAGGAGATGTTTATGTGGGTTTAGAGGCCGAGTCTTTTAGCGTTGATGATTATACCTTTGCCCAACAACATTTACGTATTCTATCAGGCCTTTATGGTGTATTACGCCCATTGGACTTAATGCAGGCCTATCGTTTGGAAATGGGAACTCGGTTTGAAAATAGTCGTGGTAAAAACCTTTATGAATTCTGGGGGGAGAAGATTACCGGAGAACTCAATAGGCAGCTAAAAAAGAATAAAAGTGATATCTTAATTAATTTGGCATCAACGGAATATTTTAAGTCAGTGAAACCTGCCTCCTTACATGCTGATATTGTTACTCCTCTTTTTAAAGATAAGAAAAGCGGTCAGTATAAAACCATTAGCTTCTACGCCAAGAAAGCAAGGGGCCTAATGGCGGCTTATGCGATTCGTAATAAAATAACCGATGCTAGGAAGCTAAAGAAGTTTGATGTGCAAGGGTACTCTTATAATGCGGAGATGTCGAAAGAAAATGAATGGGTGTTTACCCGAGAGGAGATATAGCGTTGTCGGCTCCAACAAGAGTTATCCGTGTACGTTTGAGTTTTATAGTCTCGATCTCAACCCCATTGAGTATCAATGGGCACAGGCTAAAGCCATAAAACAACATTGATGCTCTATGGACGTCTCTATTCGCATGAAATATGACAAATGATAAGTGAATAGCTGGAGAAGCCTCCTTTTATTTTGCACAATAAATCCACTTTCTTTCGCTATCAAAAAACATAACGTAAAGTTAGTTAAACAATTTTAGCAACGCCATGATTTTTCAGTATATAGTCGTTTTATGGTTGCGCTTTAATTGGAAGTGTAATGTGATATAGTTCAGGTACTGGCATGTGGTATTCGTCGATAATACATCCCAGAAGCAGAGAGTGAATAAACAGGTGAATACCAGTAAATAATAACAATAGTCATTCTGCATTCTATTTTTATGCAGACATTTGGCAGTAAACAGAGGTCCATCATGAAATTTGATGTTCTAACAGTCACCGCACTATTATTTATAGTGGGTGTTTTAATGAGTAGCTTAGGCATTACAGAAGATTTAGTCAGCCAAAGCAATATGGCTCCGCCATCGGCGCTACAGCAAGGCATTTCAACGCATTAAAACACCATAGAGCATCGTTAATAGGAAATGAATTAATAGTGCTTTATTCAACTCGCCGTTAAATTATCGTAACGAGGGTCGATTAACATTAATTAGTTACCACGCAATCCAGGGGTACATCCCAAGGTTCTGGAGTAATTTTACGCACTTGTTGAAAATAATAGGCCACCCCCATCATCAGTGCACGACGTTTAGAACCACCCCTTTCAAAGGTTTTATCATAGTAGCCCCCTCCCATACCAATACGGTGATTGTACTTATCAAAAGCAACTAATGGTGTTAGTACCAGATCCAAACTGCAGGCTGCAATAATACTGCCAGAGACTGGCTCTAAAATTCCATATTTATTAGACTCTAGTGGTGTGGTGGGCGTGTAGTTGACGAAAGCCAAACGCTCCTTTTCTATAACGGGCAAATAACAGGTTTTTCCTTGACTCCAGGCTTTTTTCAACAGAAAACCAAGACCAATTTCACCTTCGTTAGCTAGGTAAAAAGCAATATGACGACTTTCTCGATAAATCTCAGTCTGTAATATGTTCATAGCCAACTCATAAGAGGCTCGTTTTTGAGCACCCTGGCCTACAGCACAACGTCGCCGACGCATATTTTGTCGAATAGCATTAGCTGGCAACACAAAAACTACCCTTTGTCAATGATAAATCACACGTTTTTGAAAACACTCCTGATAAAGAATAATGAACTAGGCCGCTAGCCTTGTCCATATAGGAGATAAGAAACAGGAAAGTATCCCAAGAATGCCGCTGTCATAATGGCCTTGAACCGTGAAGTTCAAGTGGTGGTCTCTGGCAAGCATTAGGCTTTCCGTAGTACGGACATGCACACCAACAAGCACGAGAAACCTCCGGAAGTTGTAATATCGGCTCAAGGACGATGACTGGCAAACACCTCAGGACTCATGACTATTATAGACAACTAACGCCAACAATAAAATGGAAGGCATTTAAAGAGAGAGAATCTTTTCCACTCGATTGCACATGTCGTTAACCAGCTCTTGGTCCAGAGGTTCATTGCGCTGAGATAAATGTAACACCTCGTGGGCAAGATTCAATGCTGCCATTACCGCGATTCGCTCAACACCAATAACATTACCAGACTGGCGGATAGTTCTCATGCGATTATCAAGCTCAGTGGCCGCTTTCAACAAAGAATCACGCTCTTCGCTGGGACAGGCAACTTGGTAATCTTTATCCAAAATATGTACAGAAAGAGTTTCTCTTGACATACTAATTCACCCCTTCTTTCAGACTTTTAAGGTGCTGAATCATGGATTCCACACGTTTACGCACTAACTCATTTTTTTCGATGAGGTGAGCGCGCTCATTCAGCCATTGCTGCTCACGCTTAAGTAGGGACTGATTATCCTCATGCAACTGCGAGCAGTGCCTGATAAGTTCATCCAGTTTCTGAGAAAGGTCTTGTAAGTTATGCTCTGTCATAGGCGACAATTAAACGATGATCTTGAAAAAACTGCAAGTTATTCAACCAGAATCTTTTGCAACAAAAAGTTCGAGGTGTCATTTTTACCACCCAGTAGATAGAAATCAGGGTTCAACAGGTTATCCCTGCCATTGTAATTCAATTGGCTGAAACATCAAATCGACGTTGACCATAGTTCTCACGATGTTGATCAAACACGTTTTTCAACATGGTGAATTCAATGGGTCATTGCAACACTTAAATGGTAAATGCCCATTATTTGAGATTGTCTACGTGTTCCCACCAAACCAAAAGAAATTTTACCATCGGTCATGTGGGCTTTATAGTCGCAGGGTAAATCACTCAGTGATGTTAGGATACGGATTCATTGCAAAAGACAGGAGGTATACAACCTAAACCAGTCACCAGAACGAAATGGGACGAATTTCTGATCGATAGTTCTTTGGTAACGACTCAATCAGCAACTCCTTGTTTAAATTCTTCTGTATAGCATTGTTTACTACTCGTAGTTTCACCTCATTAAGTGGTGTATTTTCTCTTAATTAAGAGTCTCGTGCTATTACAAAAGTGACTGACTCGCTATTATCTCACCTGACAAGCTGCCATAATATTATATATTGAAACATCGGTAACATGACGAAAACATGACAATAGTTAACTGGAACAAGATTGATACGGTTATGCTAGACATGGATGGCACACTGTTGGATCTGCATTATGATACATACTTTTGGACGAATCATTTGCCTCAACGTTACGCTGAACTTAAACAGATTCCCGAAACCGAAGCAAGACATCGTTTAAATACTCATATCCGTTCATTGAAAGGCACTTTAAACTGGTACTGCCTCGACTATTGGGCAACAGAGCTAGACATTAATATTCTCACCCTCAAAAGGGAGATCAAAGAACGCCCTTATACAAAGGAATTTTTGCAATTTTTGCAGGTCCAAAAAAAGCAGGTGGTATTAGTCACTAATGCCCATCCGGTTGGTCTTAATATAAAGCTGGGTGAAACGTGCATTGGAGATTATCTCGATCATATTATTTCATCTCATCAGTTTAGTGAACCCAAAGAAGCCCAGGCATTTTGGCATCACTTACGAAACCACTTCCCCTTCAATAGCCAACGCACTTTGTTTATTGATGACAATCTGACTATTCTAGAATCAGCTAAAGCCTATGGTATTGCTTATATACTGGGTATCCATCAACCTGACAGTCAAATTGAGCGCCAACTTGAAGGGATACCTGCCATCTATCACTTTAATGAAATCATGCCCGATAAGGCTATCGACTAACGGGTTGTGCACCTCATGATTATGCTTTTCACTTGGTGCTTACGTAAGTATTGTGGCAAGCGATTTATTTTGTTACGAACTAATATGGATGCTCTCGCTAAAGACGTTGATTCATCCCCCGATGATTACCAGTGGGAAAGGGCTGACCGCTTTAAAGTCGTTATCACTAAGGCGTTAAGACGACTTGAGATTAAAAACCAGTGCTCGAATGCCTACCTGAAATTGCACTTTCTTTAAATCTCGATAACGAACGTGTTTGTTGCGATGCGCAAACACATGTTCATAAGATGATCGCATCGCAGAAAACCAGCCATCCTTACGACGATCTTTTCCTTTCATATTGTTCTTTTGGGTCGTCGCGTTGTGGCAGCCTTTGTGCTTGAGTGCTCATAACCGTTCTCCTTTTTGTGTCGCTTTTTTGATACGGTAGAAAGTTGGATACTGCTTATTTATCTATACGTTTATGCAATACCATTGAGGTGTTTTAATCGCCTGTAAATATCGCTTCGACTGCTTATCCCTTTGTAGAAACATGGGTGATTCATTCGTCACTTCAAAACCAAACTGTTTCGGTAAGCTGGTATACATTGACTTTGGCGGCAAGTCATAAATTTTTTTAATCTTTCGTCCTGTATCAAAGGTATGATAATAAATGATAGAAATTCCCAGTTCATTGCGAATAAAACGAATGGCTGCCGCTAATGATAATTCAGCCCAAAGCGTTTTATAAGGTTTTAGAATGACCTCTGCATATTCTTTAATATCTCCATATTCACAATGAATGCCATTAATCACATCGCCGGGTTTTGCCGTGTTTTCCTTGGAGAGATGTTTGTTTACGTGCTCCAGATCTCTATTGACGTCGCGTAACCAATCATTTTGCACCTCCTCAATTAATGCTTCCCCAGTAGATAAATCTGCATCGATTCTTACCCATGACAAGGTTTTACGATAGCCCCTTCTAATAGGGTGACCTCTAAACTCAAATGGACCGTAGTTATCTGAAGGCTTTAATAAGCGGTGATACTCCTGATTGTGCTTATTATCAAAATTAATTTGCAACACCAAATTCTGCTGATTTCTCGAAGTCTGGTCGTAGTCTCTGTCACCCTCCCCCCAGCGATCCAATGTTAGAGTAAAGGCCAGCGTGCCTTCATTCCAGTAAAGTGACACATCATCCTTGGTCAACATACCGTTACCACAACGTTTAGTAATATTTTTCACTATAGGCTTGGTGGAAAAGCGTTGTAAAGGCGGCTTGTTTAACTCGCGTACTTGTAAGCTTTGCCTTTTGTTGTTTTCCATATACCAATTAATCATATCTAAACAATAGCGGTCTTTAAGATAATAAAAGACTCTTCTTTCGTCACCTAAGCAATCGAGTATTTCGTCTAATTCTTTCTGTTTCATAATAGTACTTCTGATAGGAACATCTGATTAACCGATAAATATTTACTGAAGTATTTGTAAATGGGTCAATCTAGATAGTATTACATTCAATGTTTCACATTTTCTTATCGCTACTCAAGCGATAAGTCATTTTAGACAATTCTCACCTTTTAAACTGATAACAAATAGCGTTTAGTCAGTACTCAATTGGCTAAAGAGCACTTCATAAATACCGCCTGCGCATTTTTAGCCAAATTGTTATAGCGCACTTTCCGATATCCAAATGGTGACGTTCCATTAAATGACAAAATTTACAAATGGTCGTCTCATCAGCGACTATCTCGCGCTGAGGCTTTGGGATAAAAAGGTTCAATGGTTTTACAAAGTGCTGACCAAGATAGAATCTCGTTCATTGGCTCCAGAAACATCTCTTTGCGAGTCTTCTTACGACATTTTTCAAATTCTTGGTAAAATTGGCGGGCATAAAAAACACCGTAATTTAATGCGAATGATTTCAGAGCAACAAAAAGCTATTGCTGAAATAAAAGCGGCGATGATTGCCGATGAGGATTTCGCGGAGAAATTCGCGGCTGAATTATTGGATGAACAAACCTATAAAAAAGTCATGTCTATCTTTGTACCGTGAGAGGGCTTTTTGCTAACCCCCTTCATAGTGAACCAGAAGAATTAAAGGATCGGAGTTTGCCTGAAAGTCCTTTGGTGGAGGAGGATGATCCTGCCTTGGCACATTTGACCTATGAGAAAAAGGTCGAGGTGATTAAATCGTTATGGAAGATGATGTCATTGATGGTTGATATGGCGTGGGGCCTGGATAGTACACAACAATCTTTAACCGAAACCTTCCGTGGAACTGGGTAAGATTCTGGAAGTGTGGTACGACTAAAAGATAGCAAAAGGAGGGTAAAGAATATGGCAGAAGTCACAAAAGCATTAATTTATTGCCGTGTATCCAGTAAGAAGCAAAAGCAAGGGGACGGCTTGGAGTCAGGAACACCGCCGCCAGACCTTACAAAAAATGAAAGCTTGTTATTGAGGAAAAAGCGGCGAATTCGGTCAAACCGCAGCGAGGTCGTGACGATACTTATATGTTCATGGCACCATAAGTTGGCCACCTTTTGACACCATAGATTGGCCGTTTTGTATAATATTTGTTCATTTGGTGCGTTTGTCTCCTGATCATACTCTAAATTGATAGGCGATACCATTGGGTATTTTTAATAGCCTTTAGATATCTCCTAGCTTTTTTGTGTTGTTCTAAAAACCTAGGACTTTGACTGGTTACTTCAAATCCAAATTGCTTTGGTAACTTTGTGTACATAGATTTGGGCAGCAATCCGTAGATTTTCTTAATTTTTCGCCCTGTGTCAAAAGTATGATAATAGATGGTCGAAATACCCAGCTTGTTGCGGATAAATTGAATAGCCGCTAGTAGTGAGAGTTCCGCCCATAATCTCTTATAAGGCTCTAATATGACTTCAGCATAGTGTTTAAATTCATTATACTCACAGTCAATACCATGGATAATATCGCCGGGTTTTACTGTGTTTTTCCCAGCATAGCACCTTGTAACACGCTGCATATCCCAGGTAACTCTACGGATCCAATCATTTTGTACCTCTTCAATTAATGCTTCTCCTGTCGTAGGATCAAAATCTATTCTTACCCAAGATAATGTTTTGCGGTTATTTTGCCTAATAGGATGCCCTCTATATTCAAATGGGCCATAGCTATCATAAGGTTTTAGTAAACTATGGTAGTGTTGGTTATGTTCATTGCCAAAATTGATTTGTAAAACCAGATTTTGCTGATTTCTAGGTGTTTGATCATAACCTCTTTCGCTGTCACCCCACCGATCAAGTGTTAATGTAAAAGTTAATACATCATTGGGCCAGTAAGATTTAAGATTATCTATTGGTAAATAACCATTGCCGCATCGTTTGATAATGTTTTTAACAATCGGTTTTGCGGCAAATAACTCTAAATAATAGCGATCCTTAAAATAATGAAAGCCCCTTCTTTCATTACCTAAGCAATACAGTACATCCTCTAAATATTTACTCGTTAAAATCTCTACCATAAAAAGTACGTATAGGTTTACCCCTTTGCACTTCGTAGTGCTGTGACCATCGTGAACGTTCGAGTGATTTATTTTCTAAATCGTTTTGATTTGCCAGCAATAGTTGCAAACGCTCTAATGCGATTTGCTTATTTCTATGCTGGGAACGGTCTGATTCAACACGCACTTTTAAACCAGTTGTGCGATGAGTGATACGAACCGCACTATTGGTCTTATTGACATGTTGACCACCTGGCCCTTTTGACCGCATAGTCTCCATATCGACTTCCTTCACTAATTCGTTGAACGTCTTCATACTATTACTAGGCATTGATAATGTCGCAATACCCACGAACCAGTTGATGCGTTTATGCTTAGGTCGATAAGGGCTTTCACCTTGCCATTTAATAGTTCCTTGCCATTTATGAGCAAACCCATCAACCCCTTTGCCTTCTAAGCGGATCAATATCGACAAAAATGCATCAGGCTCAATCAATGTCTGATTTCGCAATAACTTATCAAATGCTAAGCTCTCAACGATTTCAGCAGACAGATTTTCTCTGTATGCTTCATCCAATAGAACTCGACTGAGCTGAGCAATAACCCAGCCGCATTCTTTAGGGCCTTGACCAGCCGTCAGTTGTAGCCATACAACTGACGATTTTTTATGCTTTGTTTCCATATTTATGTTCTCCGTGTTTTATAGGTGAGTAATGGTTTAAAGGTTGCAACGATATCAACCATACCGGCTTCCGCTAAGTCGCTCACCACCTGACTAATATTTTTGTAGGCTTGTGGGGCCTCTTCATAAAGTAGATCTCTTTGCTTACAAATAACACGGCTACCTAGTGAAGTTTTCTCTAAGTCTTTTACCTTAAAACGCTTTTCTAAGCGGCCTCGAGCATCACTGCGTTTCCATTTTCGGCCTGCACCATGTGCTAGAGAAAAACCTCCAAGAGCCAATGCACTTAGCTCATTAACTCTAGGTTTAACAAGATAACTTAAACTACCTCGAGATCCAGGTATCATTACTAAGCCCTTATTCGTTGGGCTTGCACCTTTACGGTGTATCCAATAACGTCTTTCTGAATCGATGTCTGACTTTGCGGCTGATTTTGCAGAAAGCCCCATTAGCTCAGTCTCAACACTTGATAAAGCTTCAACCATATTGTGGGTGACATCGAACAAATAGCGTTGCTTTGTCTTTAACTGCTGACAAAAACGTTCTGCAATAAGTTCTCGATTTGCTTCAGCCCAACGGATAGCGTAATTGTGACGTTTTTGATACTGTTCATACTGATATTCATCTTGTATGGTTTCTAATGATTTTGAACCTAGGTTATCAACATGATCGCGAAGTATTTTTTGCCCTAAACCTCTAGAGCCGCTATGTACGAGTAAAAACACATGCTTTTTATCAATACCTAATCCATCAAATACATCACTATCAATAATCTCATGAATCTGTTGCAATTCAGCAAAGTGATTATCGCCACCTATTGTTCCTAACTTGTGATGCTCTGTTAATGAAAAATCACCTTCAATTATTAGACTGCGATCGCCCAACCATTCTTCCCTATTGCCATTCCATAGTTCATCAAGCCCAACAAGTTGTTTTTCCCATTTGTCTAATTTGACCTTTCTGGTCGGAATATCTAATTGCCATAAACCCATGCCACAACCAATATCACTACCCACCATATGGGGGTAGATACAGTTTTCCGTTACAAAAGCGGCGCCAATGGGTTGCCCTTTTCCTGGGTGTAGATCTGGCATACCAATACCGATACGCATACCCGGTAATTCCATTGTTTTTTTCAGCTGCGTAATGGCAGCGTCTTCTAACCAATTTTTGTCAGAGCTAATAATGCTCGTTCGACGATCCTCAGCTGTTTCGATATTTTTAAATAAAGTACTCATACAATTTACTTGTTCTATTTTTTCCTATATGTCATCTTTCGGCGCAAGTTCGCCCCTCCTGAATCATACATTCAAGTTAAAAAATGACAGGCAATAAGTCTTAACAGTTAATAGCGGTGCAAGGATGCGCCGCCACTGGTCGACAGACCAGTGCGAACCCCTTAAAAACAAGGAGCTTCACATAGCTTCGCCAGTTTTTAAGGGGTGACAGTTAAATAGGTTAGGATGACCTATTTAACTATATAATTAGTAACTGCAATAAATTTTAAATATGCAAAGCTAAACTAAAGCTTCAATAAAGAGCCAGAGATTAAAAATGTTTGTCTGAATGGATATAGCAGTAAGAAAAAATTTAGCTATAAGAAGCTTGGCGCCCGCCTTCCGGTACCTTTGTTCGCATTTTATGGACTTGTGAATAAGCATATCCCTTAAATTTCGCCCAGCAGCCTTTATGCAAGAATAATTGTCTTTTCTCTCTTACCATTTCGCCAACCGCTGTACTGTATAAAACACAGTTTCGAGGTACAAATAAAGAATCGATAATATATTGTGTTTTACTACCCATTGTCTTTCATCCTGTTGAGTACTATTCCTCTAAAGTCTTTCTATTGAGGAGCTATCTTATACTGTGCCATATACCGCTTAATACTACCCAAACGTAACCGACGAATTTTCTCTGCTAATTTAAGGCCTTCATAGCCTTCACTTAGTAATGGCTTGATATTGGTATCTATAGCAACCTGGTTGTATTCGATTAACAATTGAGATTGAGGGTAATCTCTTTGCTCTAATCCTAAACGACCCCTAGCATCCGCTTCACAGGCTTGCGCAAAGTAACGTACACGTTCTGGTCGCCTGAACCCATCTAGTGCTTCCAATAGCTTTAATACCGATTTGGGACGCATTTCTAATAACTTATGACAACGTAAATGATGCTCTGACACTAGTTTTGCCAAGGTGCGAAAGTCTTTCGGTACTTTATAACACTCACATACTTTCTCAACTAAAGGTACACCTTTAATTTCATGGCGAATATGACGAGGCCACTCTTCTTCAGGGGTAAGACCTTTACCCAAATCATGCATTAGTGCAGCCCAGGTCACGATTAGATCATCAAAACGCTCTCTGGCAATGTCCACGACCATCATCACATGATCACCCGTATCCACTTCTGGGTGATGCTGTGGGGGTTGCGGAACACCAAATAAACAGTCTAATTCTGGCATTAAAACCTCCAATGCACCACAGGCACGGAGCACTCGGAAAAACTCACTGGGCCGAGGCTCGGTTAATGCTCGAGACATTTCCTTCCAAACACGTTCCGGTGTTAATTCAGCAAGCTCGCCATTGTTAACCAAGTGCTTCATTAATTCTAATGTATTGGGATGCACTTGAAAATCTAACGTGGCATAACGTGCAGCAAAACGGGCTACTCTTAATACTCTCAATGGGTCATCAGAGAATGATTCTGAAACATGTCGTAAGACTTTATTATTTAAATCGGCTCTACCGTTAAACGGATCAACATATTTACCTTCTAATGTCAGCGCAATGGCATTAATCGTAAGGTCTCTCCGAGATAGATCTTCTTCAAGTGTAACCTCGGGGCTAAAATCACAAACAAAGCCAGTGTGCCCCTTACCTGATTTTCTTTCAGTACGAGCGAGAGCATATTCATCCTTAGTTTCTGGGTGTAAAAAACAGGGAAAGTCGTTACCTATTTGTTGATAGCCTTGCTCTATAAGCATTTCTGGAGTCGCACCGATGACTACCCAGTCATGATCTGCAACTGGGCGACCTAATAGCTTATCGCGTACCGCTCCACCGACTAAATAAGCCTGAACACCAGTATTCTGTATATTTTCCATTATATTGTTACGACTAAGTTCTCATTAAAGTTTGGGTTATAGCTATCTGGATAACCTCTTGGATTACAAATAATACGGCAGTTACCTATGGAGTAATCATAACTTTGGTGCAAATGACCGTGAATCCAAAGATTTGGACTGTACTCCAAAATAAAATCATCTAAATCAGATACATAGGCAGCGCTCGTCATATCGCTTGCCTTTTTCTCTGAAAGAGACATTCTACTAGGGCCGTGGTGACTTATAACAACATTTTTATACCCTTTATAAGTGGTTAGTTCACGTTCAAGCCAATGAAGTGAATGTTTATGGATAATAGCCGTATCTATCGACCTTAATTTTGAGTACTTGGGAGAAACTCGAATCTTCTTGTAGTCATTCATTATCTGTTGACAGTGAAAACCTGCAATCCGAGGATCGCCAAAAAGCTCAAAATCTGTCCATAATGTACAGCCAAAGAAATTAATATTACCTAAAGTAACCAACTCTTTTTCTAAAATATGAATGTTTGTGTCTTTAGCCATCGCTTTCATTTCATGAATATATTTCGGATACGCTTTACCGTAAAATTCATGGTTGCCTAGTACATATAAGACGGGTTTATCAGGTATATTTTTTAATGCCCACTCTATTCCTTTTCCTTTTACATGGATATCACCAGCAAGAATGACAATGTCACACTCCGGCAAGGTTAGTTCCAAATTAGCAAACTCTATATGTAGATCACTTAATATTAATAACTTCACGTTATACTTCTGATAGTTTTTTCATATGTAAAGGGTAAAACCGCCAGCAAGCTGACGGTTATCGGTTAAGCCTTTTTAGGGGCTAGAGTTACAAGCTCGTTAAGCACACCGCCTAAACCACCGTAAACAGAAATCTTATCGATTTGACCGGTAATTTTTTCGAGTGCTTCTAACTCTTTCAAGCGAAGCAATACTGGATTATTTTCCATCATCTTAGCAGTATTATGTAACGAACGCATAGCTTGAGTTTCCTCGCGGCGTTTGATCAAGTTAGCTTCAGCTTCTTTTTGTGCTTCAACCACTTGATTCAAGATTTGCTTCATATCACCCGGCAAGATAATGTCTTTAACACCAACATTGACCAGCTCAATACCATAGTTAGCTAATTTTTCGCGAGTCGCTTGGGTAATCACTGTGTTAAGTGTATCTTTATCTTCCAACAAAGTATCCAGTGATTGTGTACCCACCGCTTCACGCAGGCTTAACTGCAGCTCGCGATAGATAAAACCAGCATAATCATTCACTTTTAAAGCGACGATTTCTGGATCTTTCACTTTATAGCTAGCGCTTAAGTTAATACGCAGGCTCACACGATCCTTTGTTAAAATTTTTTGACCACTTACCTCAACAGCTTGTAAGCGTAGATCTAATAGCTTAACACCAACAGAACGATTGTATTTCCAGAAGCCATAATTTCCAGGCTTTAAAATACTCTCGAGCTTACCATTAACGTTTAGAAGGCCGACGTGTTCATCTGGCACTTCTGCGTAAAGAATGGCATTAACTACTTCTCGGCTTTGACCTACTGTTAGGCCTCGACCTAGTAGATTAATCAACGACTTATCGATTTGGTAGTTCTCACTGATATCAATAATATCAACACGAACATCCTCTACATTTTTCCAAACGGTTAAAACAGAACCTGGTGCGAGCACACTAGCCAGCTTGTTATCTCGATACAGCAAACCGACTTCAGAGTCTTTAAGGTTAAACTGTTCAAGATAAGGTGCTAATTTATCTGCATATTGAGTCATTAGGAACTGTGCTTTACGGTTCTTAAATAACACGTCGGTAATGTCATGAACGTCTACTGCCACTCGGCCTTGTGGGGTCGATACTCGGTGTCGACCTGGACCTAGTACACGTTTAAATTGATCACGCACATACAATAGAGCACGTTGATGATCAGCAATATCAATTGTCTTCCAGAAAATCATCATTTTCTCCTTATAGCTGGCATCATAAAGATGCCTTTTATGAATAGGCGAGGCCCACTTGGTTTTAACGCGGTCGATAATTTGAATAGCCTAGGTCACTTATCTCAGCGGCTTGTTGCGCGGTTATCTTCACCCTGAAGAACAACATCCGTGTATGCTTTCCTTAGCGAATAACCGTGGTTCAAGCATAAAATAATGACGTAAACGATTAACCCATCATCAACGGTATTAAAACCATTGCTAGCTAATCTATAGAAGCCTTAACCAGCAGTGAGCCTCTAGTGTTTTATTGGTAACAAACCAAGGGGATTCGAACCCCAGACTTTCGTCTTACCCATGGTGTTTTTGGCAGGATTCGAACCTGCTACCCATCGATTATGAATCGATTGCTCTACCCGTATGAGCTACAAAAACCTATGCGTTGGAGGCATAGTTGTTTAGCGGGCTAGCGAATCGGTACACAGGACATTAAAAATGGCTGTGCCAGCCTGGCATACGGAACCAGAGACACTGTTTCGTTAACTTGCGCATAAACATCGGTATGGAGTTAGACGCCAAAAAAGCGCCAAACTCCAAATACTTATCATCGAATATCGGAAACAACACTAAGGTGTTTGCCTTTTTCCTTATCGTACTCGGCAATTTCCATTTCTCCGTCAATTGGCGCTATTGTTACCAAATGATCAATTCGTGAATACATCTCTCCATGGTAGGCTTTTAGCTCGCCTTTTCCATTTTCATATCCTCATTGCTTATGAACTAAAGCCAATACAGTTTGGTTTAGCCACTCTTCCATTTTCGTTGACTAGAAAATTGTTTAGTCAGATAGTCCATTTGATCGGCAATAATATGCCGATTAGTTAAATACAAATATTCAAAAGGATTCGGCGTAAACGGAACCGCTAATAAAAGCATATTTGCTTGTTCCGGTGTACGATTGCCTTTTGCATGATTGCAGCGCTTGCAGGCGGCCACGACATTTGTCCAACTATCGGCTCCACCTTGAGCACGCGGTACCACATGGTCACGGGTTAGTTCCTGTGCAAAAAATATTTGGCCGCAATATAAGCACACATAATTATCTCGACGAAATAACATAGCATTGCTAAATGAACGGACCTTCATACTTTTTCCGTGACCTTTAGTCGCAATCACTGGAGAAATATCAAGCATAGAACGTTCGCCATCGCGGTTGTAACCGCCCCGCATTAAGGCACCTTGTTCACCCATTTCCCACAGCACAAGTTTTTTGCTGTAAAGGGTTGTAGCAGCCTCCACTAATAGCCAATGCATCGGCATACCAGAGGGATTTAGGCGTAGTACTTTTTTCATTACCTTGCGCCAAAAAATAAATCCATATGTGAATACACCAGCCTAATAGTATTTAATAAAGTTCATACCATCAGCCGAGCGATAACCATTTGTTTCTAACAAATGGATCATCGCTTGTCGTTTTTGTAATTGCCTTTCTGTAACAACTACATAAAGCGGCATCAATTGTTGATGGAGTGCCCATGTCAACAATTGGTGCCCATTTTCGCGACCAACTAAATAGTGATCCACATATAGCTGGGTTACACTATTTTTAAGCAATTGCTTTTTTGCTTTTCTTGCATCGTCACAGAAAACATCTGCGAAACGGTTTTGATTTTTGCTAACAGATAAACGCATAATCCCTCCTGTGAGCTAGTGAGAATATTTAGGGGTGACCGATGGGACTCGAACCCATATATACTTGAGCCACATTCAAGCGCATTACCGATCTGCCACGGCCACACCTAAATATTCTGGGTAATAAGAAATAATTTGGTCCGCCCGGTAGGATTTGAACCCACACCTGTCGGCTTAAAAGGCCGATGCGCTACCATTACGCCACGAACGGAAAATTGGCACCTGACACAGGACTCGAACCTGCATCTCCCCGCTTCGTAGGCGGGTGCTCTAAATCCAATTGAGCTAATCAGGCAAAATTTGGAGCCCAATACAGGACTCGAACCTGTCTCTACTGCTTACAAGGCAGTTGCACAGCCGCTATGCCAATCGGGCAAGTTAAGAAATTTTGTGAAATAAAAGACTGGAATCCTTTCTAGCCTTTTACGTTGACGATTTGACGAAGCGTATGAACAACGTCAACAAGATCAGTTTGGTTATCCATAACATCATCAATTGGCTTATACGCCATGGGAATCTCATCGATTACACCTTTGTCTTTACGGCATTCAATCCCCTCTGTTGCAGATACAAGATCACTTACAGAATAGGTTTTTGCAGCCGCAGTTCGACTTAGGCGACGTCCAGCGCCGTGAGAGCAAGAACAGAACGATTCTGATTCACCTTTACCACGAACAATAAAACTTTTATCGCCCATAGACCCAGGAATAATACCCAAATCATCTTTTCTTGCGCGGATAGCGCCTTTACGTGTAACCCATACGTTTTTACCAAAATGGTTTTCCTTTTCCACATAGTTATGATGACAATTGATGGCTTCTTGAGTGACCGCAAACGCTGGAAGATGTTTACGTAGCTCCATCATCACTGCATTCATCATATGTGTACGATTCAATGCAGCATAATCTTGCCCCCAAGATACTGCTTCGATGTAATCATCGTAATATTCTGATCCTTCAGATAGATAAGCCAAATCTTTATCGGGCAAATGGATCATCCATTTTTCCATTTCACGTTTCGCGATCTCGATAAAATGCATTCCAATTTTATTACCGATACCACGGCTTCCTGAATGCAGCATAATCCATACGTCTTGATTTTCATCCAAACACAACTCGATAAAGTGATTCCCTGAACCTAGCGTACCTAACTGCTTTGCAAAGGCATCATACTTAATACGTTTACTTATTTGAGGATGCTTCTCGAAGATAGTACTTAAACGCATTGAAATATCATGGCCACCTGCAATTTTAGGGTCACGATGTTTTCCGCCTGCCCCCAAAGGCACAACAGATTCAATACGACTGCGAATAGCTTTCAAATTATCAGGCAGATCTTTTGCCTTTAGCGATAGACGCACGGCATTCATACCACAACCAATATCCACGCCTACTGCAGCAGGGATAATCGCTTTATCGGTCGCGATTACTGAACCCACAGTCGCTCCTTTACCCAAATGAACATCTGGCATTGCTGCTACATGTTTATAGACAAAGGGTAAATTCGCTACTCGGCTTAATTGTGCCTGTGTGTTGTAATCAATATCATCTGTCCAGATTTTTACAGGCACACGCTGATCTTTATGCGTTGCCAATACTTTTTTAATGGTCATAATTGCCTCCTTTAGTTATTTTATAATGACTGGTTGGAGGTATAGGAATAACCTAAGCGCGTCCTGCGCTTAGCCTTTCAGATGCAAAGCAGTTCAAAATGCTCCCGGCATTTTGTCGAACCCATCTCGCCGGGGCAAAAACCCGGTGCTCAGCCACTAAGCCAACCTCCAGTTAAGTAATTGGAGCGATGTATGGGAATCGAACCCATTTCCTCTGCTTGGACTGCTTTGCAGGAGCAAAAGCAGGACATCATGTAGTGGTGGTTGCGAAGCAATTGTGTATAGGGATATACACAACAACGCAGGTACCTCACCATTCGGTTAACATCGCATAAATTGGTCTGGGTGGTAGGGTTTGAACCTACGACCTTTGGGTTCCAAACCCAACACGCTAACCAAACTGCGCTACACCCAGAATAAATTTGGCGGTTCATACCACTTCCCATAAATAGAGAGGGAACCGGTGATCTCTCGGCTTATTCACATGAATGTAATGTATGCCGATTTTGCAGGAGCAAAAATCGGTGACAACCGAGCGCATTAAACCTGACTATGCTAATGAACCTTAATTGGTGGAGACCGTGGGAATCGAACCCACCACACAGTGCTTGCAAAGCATCGTCGCCCCCTTGATACATGGGCCCCCAATTTTGGAGTGCGAGGCTGGGTGAAAGAAGTGTTGTTAGCAAAGCACTGCTTTGTACTTCTTGAACGCCCAAAACTTATAATTTTTGGCCGGCCCGCTTGCGGCAAACCAGCGTATACGGAGGTTGCAGCTCCGCGCATCGTCTCTCTGCCACTCGCACAAAATAGTTATTCAGATTGGCAACAGCGTCAGGATTCGAACCTGGAATACCGGAGTCAAAGTCCAGTGTGTTACCGTTACACCACGCTGCTATATTTTTTGGTCGTGAGGAGCGGGTTTGAACTCTCGCAGCACTCTTGTTACTGTGCGGATTAGCAATCCGCTGCCTTACCACTCGGCCACATTTCCAATAATTGGTTGCGGTGGCTGGAATAACCAAAGTACTTTCTGTACTTTGCTCTGCGAGTGCTTCGCTGCTCAAAATGCTCCAGGCATTTTGTCGAACCAACAAGTTCGGGCATATGAAACCCGCGAGTAGCCATAGCTCAACACCGCTTCAAATAGTAGTAGGCCAAGGCGGATTCGAACCGCTCCTTATCCCGCTTATGAGGCGGGTGCATTCACCGATTATGCTATTGGCCTAATTTAAAATTGGTGTAGGCAGATGGAGTTGAACCACCAAAGCTTTCGCGACCGGGTTACAACCGGCTAGAGTCACCACGTCTCTTCTGTGTACCTGCATAATTGGCTCCGGCAGTTGGGATCGAACCAACGAACTCCTGATTAACAGTCAGGCGCATTACCACTCTGCTTCACACCGGAATAAAATTGGTACAGTGAGCTGGACTCGAACCAGCACTCTCCTGATCTTCAATCAAGCGCTCTACCAATTGGAGCTATCACTGCCGTTTTATTTGGCACGCGGTGAAAGAAAAGTATCAAACCTCATCGAGGAGTGGAACGACAGCAATAAAATTGATCCTGAACGGCTAGAAGACCAGCTCACACCAGAGCGTTATAGGGCGCTATTTGATACCCTCGTAGATTGGAATGACTATCTTGACAACCATGCACCGGATATCAAGGAGTTGTTGCTATGAACAATTCTGCGAACCTCAAACAAGCGTTTGAAACCTCTAGCGCTCAAAATACCATCAAACCTAAAAAGCAGTATGCACGAACATTTTCTATGCGTCTTACGGATGGTGAACGTGATTTCTTAGACCAGCATAGCGGCTCTTTGTCATGGTCTGGCTATATCCGCAAGCGTGTCTTTGGTGAAAAAGCCGAAAAACGTCGCCCTGTAAAACGAGCTGTGCCAGATACGGCGCTACTAGCTCAAGTTCTCGCAGAGCTAGGCGCTTCCCGTTTATCTGCCAATATCAACCAACTGGCAAAACACGCCAATATGGGAACGCTGGACGTTTCGCCTGAAACTGAGCGCGAGATTGAAAGCGCCTGCCGTGAAATCCATACCCTGCGTATGCTGTTGATTGCTGCCTTGGGTGTTCAGCCAGAGGATTAGAGATGATATTGCACGGCAATCAACGCGGCGGCGCTAAAGATATGGCGCTTCATCTTATGAAAGATGAAAACGAACATATTGAGGTGTACGAGATCAGAGGCTTTGCTTCTGAAAACCTCATAGGGGCTTTTAACGAAGCCTATGCCATTAGCCGCGCCACACGTTGTAAGCAATTCCTATACTCTCTAAGCTTAAACCCGCCACCGGATGAGCAGGTATCTACTGAAAGCTTTAAAAAAGCCATTAATCAGGCTGAACAACGGCTAGGGCTGGATAATCAGCCCCGCGTTATTGTTTTCCATGAAAAGCAGGGGCGTAGGCATTGCCATGTTGTCTGGTCACGAATTGATAGCTCTGAATTAAAGGCCATACGGCTTCCTTTTACCAAGTTGAAATTACGGGAGTTATCCCGCGAATTATTCCTAGAGCATGGCTGGGCTATGCCCGAAGGTTTGCGGGATTCCCACAACCGTGACCCGCGTAATTTTACCTTGGCAGAATGGCAGCAAGCCAAACGCACAGGCAAGAACCCCAAGCAGGTTAAGGCCGTATTCCAAGAATGCTGGAATATTAGCGATACACAAAGCGCTTTTGCCAATGCCCTAAAAGAGCATGGTTATATCTTGGCGCGTGGTGATCGGCGCGGCTTTGTTGCGGTGGATTTTAAAGGTGAAGCTTTCGCCGTGTCTAAATGGGTTGGCATTAAAGCAAAAGACGTTAAAGCCAAACTCAACGAAGCGGATAAGTTGCTTCCATTTGCAGACGCTAAAGCACACATGGCAAATGCTATGGCGGCAACATTGCAAAAGGCTCAAGAGCAGCAAAATACCGCTATTCGTGAGCGCCAAAATCAGCTTGAGGCAAGACTTGAAGCCATGGCCATGCAACATAAGCAAGAACGCCAAAATCTGGAACAAACACAAGATATACGCCGTATTGAAGAAACCAAAACCCGCCAAGCCAGATACAGCAAAGGCTTACGAGGCCTATGGCAACGCCTGGATAAGTTCAGGGAACAGGGGCAAAAGCATATCACTCAAGACATACAACAATACCGCGAAATCCAACAACATAAGCGGGATACGTTCAGCATGACAGACCCACAAAAACATAGGGGTAGAGGGCTTGAGCGTTAATTAATTGGTTAAATTTGACTCAAACAGCAAAAAAGTTGTATGCTTAAACATATATGTGTTTATACGCTTATTTATAGAGGTAACTATCATGACACGTTGGAGTCTTGTTGTTAATAACGAAACCGATCAAAGCTTACGTGCTTTTCTGGGTCAGAAAGGTGCGAAAAAAGGTGATTTATCCAAATTCGTAGAAGAAGCCGTACTGGATAAATTACTGGCTGAAACAGCAGAAATGATTAAAGAGCGTAATGCTGCCGATGATCAAATGAATATTATGAGTACAGTAAATGAAGCATTAGAGGCTGTACGTGCGCATAGTTCTTGATACAGGCATTTTAGTTAGCGCATTAATCACCAAAGATACGCCGCCTGATTGGTTGTACCAATCATGGTGTAAACAAGCCTTTACGCTTGTCACCTCTGAAGAGCAACTGGAAGAAATAAAGCGTGTACTGTCTTATAAAAAGCTCGAACGTTTTATCAATCAGTCCGAAGCACAAATTCTGCTAGAAGCTCTCCACCGAAAAGCAGATATTGCAACAGACCTACCTTTTGTTGAACTATCACCTGACCCTGATGATAACCGTATTATTGCCACGGCGCTGGCTGGGCAAGCGGATTATCTGGTATCAGGCGATAAGGCGGATTTATTGAGCCTTGGCATGGCTCATGATATTCCCATTCTTACTGCTCGGCAGATGGCAGAACGCTTGAAACTGGGTTAAATAACAAAGCCATTTATCAATTGAAAAAGTCTCGAATGTCCATAATTGCACCTTTCCCGTTAAGGTGCTGGCGCATTTGATTTAGCTTTTCATAAATTGTGACAGTATATATTCCGTTAAAGCTGCCATATATCTTATGGTCTTCCCCCGTTTCACAATATTTAGGGTTATCCAATGTGTGAAAAGTTCTACAGTGAAATGGCCTTACCTCATATATCGTACATTCGCCTTCATCACCAAGAAAAGGACAAGGGCTAGTATGTCCGGTAGAAGCAATTAATTGTCTGGGCTTTCTCTTTCGACGGGTCTCTTCCTCTATAAGTTTTGCTTCTAATTCAGTGATCGTGACATCAATTTTGCAGCAGTGAGAACATCCTTTCGAGCAAACAGAGAAGGTTTTAACAAAGTCACCATAATCTTCTAAATATTTGTAAATATCTTTTAGCTTCAAAATAGCTCTTTTATTTTTAGATTGAAGTGTGCTCAGTAACTTCTTGCACTTAATAGCTAATTCATTAGGGATAGCAGGTAATACCGTTTCTTCACTTTTATCTTTAAACTTTATCATTATACGACCTCTGATAACCTCTACGATTAAATCATGATGATATTGATGCCAAAAAAGTGGCTAGTTACACCTTAGCTGAGAGTAACAAAATAAGTGAACAAAGACGACGATAAGAGGAACCTAAAATGAGGTATTAGGTACTTTTTTAATATAATCACGAACGGCGATGAGTATAGGGCTTAGATCTTCGTCTTTGCTATGAATCATCTTCAAAACCGTATCCTCGCTATCGGCTAGATCACAAAGCATAGAGCCATACATTTTCATGTAGCTGCGGTATTTGCGTTTAAGCTGTGCTGGTGTTGTCATTGCTGGAAGTCCTTTTTTTCTGAGGGGTATATTCATTTAAGATGCGGCTGAGAGTGCGGGTAGAGATGCCAAATTCTTTGGCTATCTCTTTATGAGTGTATTGCTGTTGGGCTTTCATTTTGAGGAGTGCGCGGGTTTTACGCTGTGATAGTTTACGCCGCCGCCCAAGGTGTTTGCCGTTTTGTCGGGCGATTTCCAACCCTGCTTTGGTTCGCTCTGAAATAATATCGCGCTCAAGCTCTGCAAAGGCATTGCGGATGGTATACATGCACTTACCCATCGGGGTTGTTGTGTCGATAGCTTCCGTCAAACATTTAAACTCAAGGCCGCGTTGCTGAAATAAATCTAATACGTCTAGTGCGTTTCTAACCGAACGGAAGGCACGGTCAAATTTCCAAATCACCAGCACATCACCATACTGCATAGACGCAATAGCGCTGTCGAAGCCTGGGCGTGATTTAGCGATAGCGGACACGCCCAAGTCTTCGAAGATATTATTCTGCTCACACCCTGCTAATATCAGGGCTTTGCGTTGTAGGTCTAAATTCTGTTCACTGGTGCTAACCCGCGCATAACCAATCAAGGCCATAAATCCTCCCATAAAATAATGTCTTCCCTATAACGGTAGACAAAACCGAACGTTTCTGTCTTATAGCCATAAGATCACCCAGTCAATAAAAAAGAGAGAAAAAGGCGTTAAAAACGGGCGTAAACAGCCATTTTTTAAGCACAAAATAATCTTATGGAATTATGACGAAATCCTTCGATTGCGGCGGCTATTAATCTATTGATATTGCTTACTTTTTCTTGTTCTGTATGGGCAGATGCATATTCCACTCCAAGATGAACACCTTCTCCAATTGAAAATGATCACCCCCTGCGATTAAACGTGATCAGTCTCT
>MDLC01000016.1 GCA_001723645.1 Candidatus Endobugula sertula
TTCAATTTTTTAGAAATATCAAACAATATTCTGAAGAGATCGCTTCAATTATGGCTGGTGGCTTTGAGATGAATTATACCTAAAAATCATTCGCTACAGGTATATATGCTCAAGCATTTACTCGGCACACAAAACGGTGTGCTAGGTAAAGACTTGGGTGATGCGGGCGGCCAAAAACCCACAGAAGTAAAATGGCATGATGAAGCAACAGAAGGCAAGTTGGACCTTGTAGTCACACTGGACTTTCGTATGTCCACCACCTGTTTGTATTCCGATATTGTGTTGCCATCGGCCACATGGTACGAAAAAAATGATTTAAATACCTCGGATATGCACCCCTTTATTCATCCCTTATCTCGTGTGGTTGATCCTGCATGGGAAAGCCGTAGCGACTGGGAAATTTATAAAGGCATCGCCAAAAATTCTCCGAATGTTGCGAAGGGCATTTGGGGACCGAAACCGATATTGTTGCCTTACCCATTTTGCACGATACCCCTGCGGAGTTAGCTCAAGGGATTGATGTCAAAGAATGGAAAAAAGGTGAGTGCGAACCCATCCCCGGAAAAACGCTACCCAATTTAGTGGAAGTGGTGCGGGATTATCCTAATACCTATAAAAAATTTACTTCTCTTGGGCCACTGATGACGAAAGTCGGCAACGGTGGTAAGGGCATTGCGTGGAATACCGATGATGAAGTGGCCTTTTTAGGTGAACTTAATCATACCGTAAAAGAGGAAGGTGTGTCTAAAGACTTACCTAACATTGAAACCGACATTGATGCCGCCGAAGTGATTCTTTCACTCGCACCAGAAACCAACGGACAGGTGGCCGTTAAGGCGTGGGATGCGCTGGGTAAAATTACCGGGCGTGATCACACCCATTTAGCGAAACCGAAAGAGGAAGAAAAATTACGCTTTCGAGATTTACAAGCACAGCCACGAAAAATTATTTCTTCGCCCACTTGGAGTGGTTTGGAAGACGAGCATGTGAGTTATAACGCAGGCTATACCAACGTTCATGAGCTGATCCCTTGGCGCACTTTAACAGGCCGCCAACAGTATTATCAAGACCACAGTTGGATGCGTGATTTTGGTGAAAACCTCTGCGTGTATAAGCCACCGATTAATACCAAAACCGTGGCACCCGTTATCGATAAGTTGGGTAATAACAGCAAACACATCACGCTGAACTGGATCACGCCACACCA
This sequence comes from Candidatus Endobugula sertula, assembly GCA_001723645.1. Lineage (GTDB taxonomy): Bacteria > Pseudomonadota > Gammaproteobacteria > Pseudomonadales > Cellvibrionaceae > Endobugula > Endobugula sertula. Next base: position 1,208 of record MDLC01000016.1, read on the forward strand.
GAAGTGGGGTATTCACAGTACCTACTCTGAAAATCTGTTAATGCTGACCTTAAGTCGTGGCGGGCCTATTGTTTGGATCAGTGAAATCGATGAGAAAAAAATTGATGTCGAAGATAACGACTGGATTGAACTCTTCAACGTCAATGGTGCTATTGCCGCGCGTGCAGTAGTGAGTCAACGAGTCCCTGAAGGGATGAGTATGATGTACCACGCTCAAGAAAAAATTATTAATACACCCGGTGCAGAAACCACAGGCAAGCGCGGCGGTATTCATAACTCAGTGACTCGTGCCGTGGTGAAACCCACCCATATGATCGGTGGCTATGCTCAACTGGCTTATGGCTTTAATTATTACGGCACCGTGGGTAGTAATCGTGATGAGTTTGTTGTGGTAAGAAAAATGACTAATGTGAATTGGTTAGAGGAACCTGCGGATGGTAAATCCGGCAATCTGAATCACGAGGAGAAAGCCTAATGAAAATACGCGCACAAATTGGCATGGTGTTAAACCTCGATAAATGTATCGGTTGCCATACCTGTTCTGTTACCTGTAAAAATGTATGGACCTCGCGCAGCGGAGTGGAATACGCTTGGTTTAATAATGTGGAATCCAAACCCGGTGTGGGTTACCCCAATAATTGGGAGAATCAGGATAAATGGAAAGGCGGGTGGGAACGCACCAAAAACGATGAACTTAAACCCAAGATCGGTGGCAAGTTAAAAGTCTTATCCAAGCTGTTTGCCAACCCCGATTTACCAGAAATTGATGACTATTACGAACCGTTTACTTACGAGTATGATCGCCTGCAAAAAGCACCGGAAGTAAAAACACCACCCACGGCACGTGCCCACTCGGCAATTACTGGCGAAAAAATGGAAAAACCCAAAACCGGCCCCAATTGGGAAGAAATTTTGGGTGGCGAATTTGACAAACGCAGCAAGGATTACAATTTTAAAGAAATAGAAAAGGATATTTACGGGCAATTTGAACATACCTTTATGATGTATTTGCCACGTTTATGTGAGCATTGTCTTAACCCCACCTGTGTGGCTTCTTGCCCGAGTGGTGCGATTTATAAGCGGGAAGAAGACGGCATTGTACTGATTGATCAGGATAAATGTCGCGGTTGGCGTATGTGTGTCAGTGGCTGCCCCTATAAAAAAATCTATTTTAATTGGGAATCGGGCAAGTCAGAAAAATGCACCTTCTGTTATCCAAGAATTGAAGCTGGTGACCCAACGGTCTGTTCTGAAACCTGTGTGGGTCGTATTCGTTACTTGGGCGTACTCTTGTACGATGCCGATAAAATTGCCGATGCCGCCAGCGTAGAAGATGAAGAAGATTTATATCAATCACAATTAAATATTTTTCTTGACCCTAATGACCTGGCAATGATTAAACAGGCGAAAAAAGACGGCGTTCCCGATAGTTGGTTAGAGGCCGCTAAACGCTCACCCGTTTATAAAATGGCCATGGACTGGAAAGTGGCTTTTCCGCTACATCCAGAGTACCGCACCTTACCCATGGTTTGGTATATCCCACCACTGTCGCCCATTCAAGGTGCAGCAGAACAAACGGGGGTGATCCCCGACGTTAACGATCTGCGAATCCCTGTGAAGTACCTCGCTAATATGTTAACCGCTGGTCAAGAGCAACCCGTTGTTCATGCATTAGAAAGAATGCTCGCTATGCGCTCTTTTATGCGAAGCAAAACCGTGGAAGGCATTGCGGATATGGATATTCTTAACAACGTTGGATTAGACGAGGCCACGCTGGATGATATGTACCAGATAATGGCCATTGCTAATTATGAAGACCGTTATGTGATTCCTACTAACCATCGCGAATACGCTGGCAAAACCCCGTTTGATAACGAAATTGCCTTTGAAAACCGCTCAGCCTGTGGCTTTAGTTTTGGTAATGGTTGTTCAGGTGGTGATAGTAAGCCCAGCCTGTTCGAACCCGTTAAATTTGCCAACACCATGAATGGCAAGCCCGTTGACCGAACCAAAAAACAAACCCCAAAAGGATAAGCAAATAATGAAGACAATAAAAATGTTAGGTTTATTACTGACTTATCCGGTACCAGAAACAGTTTTACATTGGCCAGAAATGTTGGATTTATTAGCTAATGAAAAAATCCTGCCGAAGAAATCATTAAAATTAATCCAACAATGGATTAATAATAAAAAAGCGCAGGATATTTATCAACTACAAGAGGACTATGTTGAGACCTTTGATCGCAGTCGTGGTCACTGCCTGCATTTGTTTGAGCATATTCATGGTGAATCCCGTGAGCGTGGTCAGGCCATGGTCGACCTTTCAACCATGTATGCCGAAAAAGGCTTAACGATTAGTCAAGCAGAACTCCCTGATTACCTGCCGTTATTTTTAGAATATTGCTCACGTTGTGATTATCAAGAAGCCCAAGGCTTATTAAGCGAAATCACTACTATCGTGGCGGCAATCGGTGCCAAGCTAAAAGCACGGGATAACGACTACCATGTAATTTTTGATACCTTGCAAGTGTTAGCAAAAACCAAAGTAGACCAAGCGGTTATTGATGCTGCTCTCGCGTATGTTGCAGCAGAAGATACCCGTCTTGAAGCCCTAGATAAAGAATGGGAAGAAGCTGCTGCCTTTGGTGGTGACCCTCAACAAGAGGATTGCCACAGTTGCCCGTCAATCAATACGCCGACTAATCAATCATCGTCTCACACTGATCAAGAACAAATCATTACTATGGTAGGAGGTGCCTAATGGGCGAGTATTTAAATCAATTCTTTTTTGGTCTCTACCCTTATATTGCCTTAATGGTATTTTTAGTTGGGAGCTTGTTTCGCTATGACCGTGATCAATACACATGGAAAGCCGATTCCAGTCAGTTACTTCGATCTAAAGGAATGCGCGTAGGCAGTAACTTATTTCACGTGGGTATTATTTTATTATTTTTTGGTCATCTAGTGGGTTTGTTAACCCCTGAGCCGGTTTATCATATTTTTATGTCCGCAGGCACCAAACAACTCATGGCCATGGTGGCCGGTGGTATTTTCGGAACCATCTGTTTTATCGGTATGACGATTTTGGTAAGACGCCGTTTGTTTGATCCGCGTATACGTGCAACCAGTAAGTCCTCTGATATTGCTATTTTACTCATTCTTTATGTGCAACTCATTTTAGGTTTACTAACCATTCCCTTTTCAGCGCAACATATGGATGGCAGCTCTATGGTTGCTTTAGCCAATTGGGCACAATATATCGTGACGTTTCGTTCAGGTGCGGCTGATTTTGTGTTACATGAAGCCTGGATCTTTAAACTGCATTTATTTTTGGGCTTAACGATCTTTTTGATTTTTCCGTTTACGCGTCTGGTGCATGTATTTAGTGTACCTGTGAAATATTTAACCCGCAAAGGCTATCAAATTGTACGCAGTCGAGGGGCGTAAAAAGATGGAGTATTCACTAGACAACGTAAAAGTGATTAAGAATAAAGTGGTCAGTGAACTCAAAGGTTGTTCCTAAAAATATTTGGGAACAACCTCCAGGGAAAGGAGGGGAATAAGTGGGTAATGGAAATTACAGTATATTTTTTCTTTAAAATATATTGCAAGTAGGTTAAAAAATGAATGCAGATATAGAAACGACTAAAAAAATCAATAATAACAATACGCTTAAAGAAAAAAATATCCCCATGCAGGCAGCCTCTTTCGATATTTGGGATAAAAAGTACCGCTTAAGAAATAAAAAAGGCGAGGCAGTTGATGAAGATATCAATACCAGTTATCAACGGGTTTCTCGGTCTTTGGCTGAAGTAGAAAACAAAGATCAACAAGAGCATTGGTACCAGAAGTTTTTATGGGCGCTAAAACAAGGCGCTATTCCCGCAGGCAGAATTATGTCTAATGTGGGGGCACAAGCGTATAAACCCGCTACCTCTACGATTAATTGTACCGTAGCGGGCACCATTGATGATTCTATTGACGATATTTTTAATAAATTACACGAGGCGGGTTTAACCTTAAAAACCGGTGCCGGTATTGGCTATGAATTCTCTACCTTGCGCCCTAAAGGTTCCTATGTATCAGGTGCTGGCGCACGTACCTCAGGGCCACTGTCGTTTATGGATATCTACGACAAAATGTGTTTTACCATTTCATCGGCTGGTGGCCGTCGTGGTGCACAGATGGCTACCTTTGATGTAGGGCATCCTGATGTTTTTGATTTTATTCAAGCCAAACGGGAAGACGGTCGCTTACGGCAATTTAATTTATCCCTATTAATTACTGATAAATTTATGCAAGCTGTAGAGCAGGATAATGATTGGGATTTGGTTTTCCCGATGACTGAAAAAGAGTGGGACTCTTACACTTCTAATAGCGATAATCTACAAAAAATTATCTGGCGTGATTGGCCCATTCAACAAGGGTATCGCGTTAATGATGAAGGTAAAGTCGCCTGTACAATTTATCAGACGGTTCCCGCTCAAAAACTGTGGGATACCATTATGCAATCCACCTATGATTTTGCTGAGCCCGGCTTTATTTTAATCGACCAGTACAATCGTATGAATAATAACTGGTTCTGTGAAAATATTCGCGCAACTAACCCTTGTGGTGAGCAGGGCTTGCCTCCTTATGGTGCTTGTTTACTCGGCTCAATTAATCTTACTCATTTTGTTGATCAACCTTTTACAAAAGAGGCGTCGTTTGATTGGCAACGTTTCCGTGATGTGGTGAGTATTTTTACTCGCATGCTGGATAATGTGGTAGAACTCAATGGTTTACCTTTAAGAGAACAGCGAGAAGAAATCCTGCAAAAGCGCAGGCATGGTATGGGTTTTTTAGGTTTAGGCTCAGCAATGACAATGTTGCAAATGCTTTATGGGTCCAATGCATCGGTGGCATTTACCGAACAAGTCAGTCGTGAATTAGCCGTAGAAGGTTGGAAAGCGGCGCTTGCATTGGCGCAAGAAAAAGGCCCAGCACCGATCATGACACAAGAGTTTTTAGTCACTGATGAGATGCTGTTACAGCGTCCAGAGATGGTTGACGATGGCTACCAAGCGGGTGATAAGGTGGAAGGTAAAATTCTGCACGCACGTTATAGCCAGTACATGAAAAAAATAGCGGAGGTTGAACCAGAATTAGTGAAGGCACTTAGCCAAGTGGGCGCGCGCTTTACCCATCATAGCTCTATTGCGCCAACAGGTACCATTGCATTATCACTCGGTAATAATGTAAGTAATGGCATAGAGCCTAGCTTTGCTCATCACTATGCGCGCAATATTATTCGTGAAGGCAAAAAAAACCAAAGAAAAAGTAGATGTCTTTTCCTATGAGCTATTGGCTTATCGCGCCTTAATCAATTCGCAAGCTATGCCCTACCGTGAAGAGCCTTCGCAACAGTTGCCCGATTATTTTGTTAGTGCTGATAGCCTTACTCCGCAACAGCATGTCGATGTACAAGCTGCTGCCCAACAATGGGTTGATTCGTCCATTTCAAAAACTATTAATGTGCCTACCGATTACCACTACGCAGCATTTAAAGATATTTATACCTATGCCTATCAACAAGGCTTAAAAGGGTGTACGACATTTCGTTTTAATCCTGAGGCTTTTCAGGGTGTATTGGTTAAGGAGAATGATTTAGCGAATACCACCTATCGCTTTACTCTGGAGGATGGCTCAGTGGTTGAAGCAAAAGGCAATGATGAAGTGGAATATGATGGAGAAACCCATACGGCAGCGAATTTGTATGATGCGTTAAAGGAAGGGTATTACAGTAAATTGTAATGTGGAAGTCTAAAAGTATGTCAGGGTGATGAATAGTGGCGCATGTTATGGATGTGTATTAGAGAGTTATATTTTTTGAAGACTGTAAGTGTGACGTTGCATATAAACAGGTAAAAATGTATGAGTCTTAAAATTGATAAAAAAATCACTCAGTATGAAGTGGTTAATACTGAAGAAAAAGTGGCTGAAACTGACGACGAAAAAGTAAAAACATCACAGAGCGAAAATGATTCAAATGAAGAGGGCGCCGATATTATTCATATGCACGAGAAGCTAGAACGTCCAGAGGCGTTATTGGGTTCTACCTATAAAATTAAAACACCATTATCGGCTCATGCACTTTATGTCACGATTAATGATGTGGTGCTTAACCCCGGTACTGAGCATGAGCTGCGCCGCCCCTTTGAAATTTTTATTAACTCCAAAAATATGGAACATTACCAATGGATTGCTGCACTAACATTGATTACTTCAGCGGTATTTCGTAAAGGCGGTGATATCACCTTTTTGGTCGATGAACTACGAGGAGTGTTTGATCCTCAAGGCGGTTATTTTAAACGTGGTGGTCGCTATATGCCGTCTATTGTGGCAGAGATTGGTGATGCCATCGAAAACCATATGCAAATGATTGGTTTATTAGAACCTAAAAAACTCGATAAATATCAACAGCAATTAATTGATGAAAAACGCCAACAGTATGAGCAAACCCTAGCAACACCTCCAGTAGCAGACAGTAACGAATTCCCAGCAGGCTCGCAGCTCTGCAAAAAGTGTCTTACCAAGGCCATGATAAAAATGGATGGCTGTTTGACCTGTCTTAATTGTGGTGAGTCTACCTGTAGTTAAAGCTAAAAAAGAGAGGATAAAATGAAAAACACACACTACAAAAAAATGGCCGGAACCGCTGCGGTATTTATTTCGGCAGATTATCAAAATGCATCCCCAGTTGAACGTGACAGCCTGGTGTGGAATGCGGAAGAACTCCACCTTAGTGAACTACCAGAACAGCGCCAACAAAAACCTGCCATGGCAACCGTACTTGCCCTGGAAGGGCTGGAATACTATGACCAACCTGAAAATGGTGATATTCGCCAGGTTGAGTGTATGGGCGTTGAGTTTGTCTACTCTGCGCGGGCGCGAGCGTGGGTGCAATTGGAAGCAGGGTAAGAGATATACCTATTGTTAAGGTCTACCAACCATTCACCAGACCCTTAAAATGATTCACTTTGTCGTATAAGTCTTGGGATAGCCTTTGAACGTGATGGCATTTATCGACAATATCCGTGGATTGGCTGGAAACCTGATGAGATGCTTCAAGGATTTCATTAATTCGTTTGTCACTGCTTTGAATCAGTGAATTTTGCGTGCTTGTAATAGTGGTTATTTGCTCATTCATTTGATAAATATTTTCTAGTTGCTCTGTCATTTCGTTCAGTATTAAATGACTTTTTTCAACCGTTTCCAAACTATTATCAACGCACTGATTGGATTGTTCAACAGAAGAAACAACATCATCCGTACCCTTTTGAAGTTGTTCTATTGTTTTTCGAATTTCTTCTGTAGACTGTTGTGTGCGCCCAGCAAGTGTTCTCACTTCATCTGCTACAACGGCAAATCCACGACCTTGCTCGCCTGCACGTGCAGCTTCAATGGCTGCATTGAGAGCCAATAAATTTGTTTGCTCTGCAATGCCTTGAATAACATCTAGCACATCGCCGATAGCTTTACTATTTTCTGATAAACCTTGCACTGAACTTTGCACTGTATGAGAGACATGCTGTAATTCTTGTATACCAGTTTGCATAAGTTGTGATTCATTTACACATAACTTCCCTTTATCGTTAATACAACTTACTTTTTCAATAACAGTCTCAGAACAATGAGTAGCTTGCGTAATAGACTCTGTCATTTCCATCATGCCAGATGACATGCATTTCATTTGATCACGTTGTTGATCTGCTAGCCTATGATTTTCAGTCATAATTATATTCATAGAACCTACAGCATTATGTACTTCATGTGATGAGGAAATAATACCGCCTACCAGCTCTTGTAATTGAGTAATAAAAAGGTTGGTATATTTTGCTATTACAGATAATTCATCATTACCTTGATCATTTAAACGCTCTGTCAAATTACCATCGCTTAAGGCCTTAATCGTCGCTATAAAAGCATTAAACCGTGCTTGGATACGGTATTTATAAACCATGCTTGCAAATATAACAGAAACTAATAGCGTCAAAAAAATAGCTGCTAATGTAGACAAAGACAAGTTCCAACTTGCCGCTAATTGCTGAGTAATCGGTAGCTTGACTTCTAAAATACCTCTCACGTCCCCCAATTTCCACTCTGTTTTTGGTGTGTCAGGATGATTATTGTGGCAATTAACACAACTTTTATCAACCATCGTATCAGCCATTGCAACACGAACAAAACTCTCGCCATTAAGCACTTCGATTTTATCCAAACTCTGTGTTGGTTTTTTTTGGAGTATATCCCATGCTTCTTTTTGGAAGCTATCTAACTGACGATCTTTTCGGTTGGGAAAGGGGAACCCGCTATACAAGTTAACATTAATGCCTTGTTTAGCTAACTCTTCATTCAATTCATGTATCATTGTTGCCGGTAAGGGGATCTCTTGCGGATTATCCTTCGGATTTACTGATGGTTTTAAATCAGAATTTGCCTTCACTTTTTTCAGCACATTTTTCGTATAATATGCTCTTAAGGTTTTAAATTGCTTGACAGTGTTTTCGGCAGATAATACGGCTGCATTACGTGAGTTTTTTTCCGCAATACTGGGTAACCATAAGCCTAATATAACTAATATCACACAAAATAATACGACTATTGGAAGAAATAATTGCCAAAATAATGACTTATATTCATCTTTCACTTCTTAGTACTCAAGTGATGTCAAGCAAAATAACTAAGCAGCTTACTTTCTCAATCTATACACAGGTATAAAAACGACAAATAAACCGCCATTAATTAAATAATTATAGAATAAAAAAAGGGCTTTGCTATTTTTAGACATTAGTTAAAAGCATACTAAGGTAGGGCAAACATATGGCCAGAAAGAATAAGCCCTCATTGAGTGTATGGGCGTTGAGTTTGTGTCTTCTGCCTAGGCACGAGCGTGGGTGCAGGTGGAGTGGTTGTAAAATTTAGCGAGGACTTGGTTTAATGTGTCTTGCTTCCATTTCGTCTTTCAGCGCCTTAAATGCTTCATGCAGAAGTTTGACCCGTTTCATATTCTTTATTGACACACAATGTGTTCCATAGTGCATGATAATTCAGCATCTTTAGTAAGTTGATCGTGGGTTTCCGGGTCAAGTCATTCCTGGCTATTTCTCTAGCATCCTGAAAAAGAGTAAGTTTATACCATTAAGTGTTTTTTAACCGTTCTGCAAGAAGGTACTTATTTGACTTTAAGTTATTATTTTTTATTTCTTTCCCTCTGGTTCGCAAAGTTTGCTTAAAAGTTAAGGTGACAAAAATTCCAAAGCAGGTATCCTACGGTTTCAATCAAGACTGAGCCTATTTATGCATTGAATGTAGATTGTTCGGTCAACAATACGCTACCAGCCCTGAAAATCATGGGCGGCTAAAGAGGCTGCCAGACTTATAGGGCGTTGAAAATGTAGCCACTGTCTCTGGCAACAACACACGATATCCAACGAATTAAGGACACCGAATGAAGTACCAAGACCAATACAAAAAACACAGTGACCTGGTTTGGAGTATTGCCAATTTATTACGGGGGCCTTACCGCCCTCCACAGTACCGCAAAGTGATGATCCCCTTAACAGTACTGCGCCGCCTGGATTGTGTGCTGGAAGACGGTAAAGCCGATGTACTCCAGCTACACCAACAGCTATCCAAGAAAAAAAATATCGATACCGATATCATTGAAAGAACCATCAACCATAAATTTGGCTTGGCCTTTCATAATACCAGCCAGTTTACCTTTGCTAACTTGCTGGATGATCACACCAAACTACCCGCGAATCTTAAAGCCTTTATCAGTGGTTTTTCATCCCGCGCGCGTCATATTCTTGAAAAATTTAACTTTGAAGAAGAAATCGAAAAACTCGATGACGCCAACCGATTATTTGAGATTATTCAAGAATTTAAAACCGTTGACCTGCACCCTGCACGTATCTCTAACGTGGCCATGGGCTATATCTTCGAAGACCTGGTAAGACGCTTTAACGAGCAGGCCAACGAAGAAGCCGGAGACCACTTTACCCCCCGTGAAGTGGTTAAACTGATGGTCAAACTCCTGTTTACCGGTGAAGAACATATTTATCAACAGGGCAAAGTCATCAAAATCTACGACCCCACTTGCGGCACTGGCGGTATCTTATCGGAATCGGAAAACGCCATTAAAGAAGAAAACGACCAAGCCAATGTCGAACTGTTTGGTCAGGAATATAACCCCGAGTCATTTGCCATTTGTGGCTCTGATTTAATGATCAAAGGCGAAGGTATTAACAATATTGTCTTTGGCGACACACTGGGTACCGGCAAACAAAAAGATGACCGCATCGACGGTGACGGCCACCCCGATGAAACCTTCCACTATATGGCTGCCAATCCGCCCTTTGGCGTCGAGTGGAAGCCGGAAAAAAACTACGTCACCGAGGAACATGAAGATCACGGCTTTAATGGCCGCTTTGGCCCTGGCTTACCCCGTATTAACGATGGTGCACTACTGTTTTTATTACATATGATCGCCAAAATGCAGCGCCCGCCAGAGACCTATACATTGCCAGAGCCGGGTGGCATAAAAGGCGGTGAAGGCTCCCGTATTGCGATTATCTTTAATGGCTCGCCTCTGTTTACCGGTGATGCCGGTGGTGGTGAAAGCAATATTCGCCGCTGGATTATCGAAAACGATATGCTTGAAGCCGTCGTCGGTCTAACCGACCAGCTTTTTTATAATACCGGTATTTACACCTATATCTGGATTGTCACCAACCGTAAATCGTCTGACCGTCAGGGCAAAGTACAACTGATTAATGCCACCGATTTTGCCTGGAAAATGAAAAAAAGCCTGGGTGACAAACGCAAAAAAATCGGCGAGGGCATTGATAAAGAACCCAACCATATTGATGAAATCACCCAAATCTACGCCGCCTTTAAGGATAACGAACAACGCACCCTGTCCACCATTGTTACCAATGTCGACAGCCCCAAAGATAAAAAGCGCGACCCCCAGCAGCCAATAGTGGTGTCCAAAATTTTTCATAATCAGGATTTTGGTTACCTTAAAATCACCGTAGAGCGGCCACTGCGCTTAAACTTTATTATCAACGACGAACGCATTCAACGTGTCACCGAAAGCGCGTATTTTCAAAGTTTGGCCATCTCCAAAAAACGCAAAAATAAACAACAGATTGCCGCAGAAGAGCTGCAGGGCCAGCAGTTACAAAAAACCATTGTGCATACCCTCAAAAGCCTTAAACCAAAATACGCCAGTGGTGAGGTGACTAAAGACCGTGCCGAATGCGAAGCAACACTGAAAGCCGCCTTTAAAAAGGCGGGTATTCCCTTCGACAGCCCCCTTAAAAAAGCTCTGCTGGCCGATAAGGCCCTAGGCGAAAAAGACCCCACCGCCCAAGCTTGTGTCGACAGCAAAGGCAAACCCGAAGCCGATGCCGATCTGCGCGATACCGAAAACGTGCCCTTCCCCGGTGGGCTGTTGGCCAACGGCAAGCGAGATACCGCCAATGCCCTGATCGATTTGCCATTACCACTGGATTACGAAGGCAAAAGCAATAAGGGCAAGGTCGATAAAACCCAACTGCTGGATGTGATACACGACCACTGTGAAGCCTACCTCGCCAACGAAGTCTTACCCTATCGAGACGATGCCTGGATCGACCATAGCAAAAGTAAAGTAGGCTATGAAATTCCCTTTAACCGCCATTTTTACCAGTATCAACCACCTCGTGAGCTGAGTGAGATTGAAGCGGATATTAAAAGTCTGGAAGCGGAAATTTTGGATTTGTTAAAGGGGGTGGTTTGATGGAGTTTCCTACTTACCCGGAATATGAATCGACCCAAATTAGTTGGTTACCAAAATATCCGGCCAACTGGGAGGTTAGAAGATTAAAATTCATGTCCTCTATTCAAAACGGATTTGATTATAAACATGTTGAGCTTGATCAAAGTGAGGATGGTTATCCGGTCTATGGTTCTGGTGGGAAATTCAGAAAAGCTTCGGCGTATTTATATGATGGTGAATCGATTTTATATGGGCGTAAAGGAACGATTGATAAACCCTTATATGTAAAAGGTAAATTCTGGACTGTTGATACAATGTTTTATTCCGAGATCGACCAATCAGTTTTTGGTCGTTTTATGTATTACTCTGCTTTGACAATACAGTATCAGTATTTAGCTACACAAACTGCGCTTCCAAGTATTACTCAATATGATTTATCAAACTATTGGTTGTGTTATCCAAGTTACAACGAACAAACCCAAATCGCCCAATTCCTCGATTACAAAACTGCCCAAATCGACCAACTTATCGAAAAGAAAAAAAATCTGATTGAAAAGCTTAATGAACAGCGTATTGCCGTTATCACCCAAGCAGTGACTAAAGGCTTAAATCCCGATACCCCTATGAAAGATTCACAAGTGGATTGGTTGGGGGAAGTGCCAGAGCATTGGGAGGTTGTCAAATTTAAGTACTACGTTGGTTTTCAGGAAGGCCCCGGAATTATGGCTGTAGATTTTCGCGATGAGGGAGTGCCATTAATTAGAATTAGAAATGTGCAAAATGAGTACGTTGACTTAAATGGTTGCAATTTTCTGGATCCAAAAAAAGTTGAAAAAACATGGGGGCATTTTAAATGCCAGCTAGGTGATTTGATTATTAGTGGTAGCGCCTCTACAGGGCTCATTTCTGAGATTAGTAAAGACAATGTAGGAGCAATTGTTTACACAGGTCTTATTAGGCTTTGGAAACTTGCAAATATATCGAAGGAATTCATCAGGTGGTATGTTTCATCAAATACATTTTTTTCACAAGTTAACCGTTTTAAAACAGGATCAACTATTCAGCATTTTGGCCCTGAGCATTTAAGACAAATGCTGATTTGTTTGCCACCCAAAAGTGAGCAAGATTTTATAGTTAACCATTTAGAGAAAGAAACTAAAAAAATCGACAATATGCTCAAAATCAACAACAAAACCATCGACCGCCTTAATGAATACCGCACCGCCCTAATCACTGCCGCCGTCACCGGTAAAATCGATGTCCGCGATATCGATATTCCTCAACCAGAGGCCGCGTTATGCTAAATCACACCGCCATAAAAAGGTTCCTGGCGGATCAGTTTCGTGACATCACAAAAGTGATCACCACAAGGAATAGTGTATGACAGACCACAACCCCTCCCAATTGATTATCTACCAAAGCGAAGATGGCCAGATTAAGCTGGATGTGCGTTTTGCAGGGGAAACAGTTTGGTTGACCCAAGCACTGATGGCCGAATTGTTTGCTACCAGCCCCGATAATATTAGCCTGCACTTAAAGAATATCTATGGCGAGGGGGAGCTTGATGAAGATTTAACCACCGAGGATTTCTCGGTAGTTCGTCAAGAGGGTGTGCGCCAGGTAAAACGCAAGCTTAAACACTACAATCTGGATGCCATTATCTCTGTGGGCTACCGCGTACAAAGCCATACCGCCACGCGCTTTCGCCAGTGGGCAACCCAGCAATTGCGCGAGTATATTGTTAAGGGGTTTGTACTGGATGATGAACGCCTGAAAAACCCCGACCAGCCCTTTGATTATTTTGAAGAGCTGACCCGGCGCATTCAGGATATTCGCATCTCGGAAAAACGTTTTTATCAGAAAATTACCGATATTTATGCCACCAGTGTGGATTATGACCCCACGCTGGACACCAGCATCACGTTTTTTAAAACCGTACAAAACAAGGTGCACTGGGCGATTACCGGACAAACGGCCGCCGAGATTATCCACGACCGAGCCGATAGCACGAAAGACAATATGGGCTTAACCCATTGGCGAGGTGCCAAGGTGCGCAAGCAGGATGTGGTGAATGCCAAAAACTACTTGGCTGAGGATGAGCTTCAAGCCCTGAATAATCTCGTTGAACAGTACCTAATTTTTGCCGAGGGGCAGGCCATGCGCCGTATCCCCATGAGCATGGTGGATTGGATTAACAAGTTGGATGGTTTTTTACGCCTGAATGATCGTGATATTCTCAACCATGCGGGCAAGGTCTCCCACGATATGGCTAAACAACTGGCTGAGCAGGAATATGAACAATTTCATCAGCAGCGTTTAGCTGATGCTATATCCGCTGATAATGCGGTAGAGCAACTCACAAAAAAAGCAGCACAGTTTGCCAAGCCTCAAACAGCACCCAAAAAAGGTAAGCCTGATGACTAAACAACACACTGAAGCCCGCCTGGAAGAGGCTATTGAGTACTGTCTGACTGAGCAACACGGCTATCAAGCGGGACAATCGCAAGATTTTGACCGTGAAAAGGCGCTGGAACCCGCACGGGTAATGGCCTTTATTACGGCAACACAAGCCAAGGTATGGGCCAGTTTGCAAGCGGTTCACGGTGCAGCAGCGGAAGGGGTATTACTGGATGGTTTGGTCAAAGAGCTGCATACCAAAGGTATGCTTAATGTCTTGCGCCACGGTTTTAAAGTGTATGGTAAAAAATTCAGGGTCGCACACTTTGCCCCCAATAACCATAAAAACCCCGATAACTGGGCGCTGTACCATCATAATGTGCTGAGTGTGACACGACAGCTTTATTATAGTGAACACAATAAGAACTCACTGGATATGGTGTTGTTGTTAAATGGCTTGCCCATTGCCACGCTGGAGCTAAAAAACCCCTTATCGGGCCAAACCGTTGAGGATGCTAAAAAGCAATATAAAAAAGACCGAGATCATCGCGAGTTATTATTTACCTTTAAAAAGCGGGCCTTAGTGCATTTTGCGGTGGATCAGGACTTGATCTTTATGACTACGCGCTTAAGTGGCGATAAAACCGTATTTTTGCCCTTTAATCTGGGTTCTGACCCCTTAGGCCAACACTGTGGTGCGGGTAATCCGCTGGCTGCCGATGGCGATTATAAAACCGCGTACCTGTGGCAAACGGTATTGGGCAGAGACAGCCTAATGGATATTATCGGGCGCTTTATGCACCTTCAGGTAGACGATAAACGCATACTCACCGATAAGGGCATTAAAAAGATCACCAAAGAAACCATGATCTTCCCCCGTTACCATCAGTTAGATGCGGTACGCCAGTTGGTTAAACACTCACAGGCCCACGGTTCGGGCCATAATTATCTGGTAAAGCATTCGGCCGGTTCTGGCAAATCCAATTCCATTGCCTGGTTGGCTCACCGCTTAAGCAGTTTGCACAATCAACAAGATCATAAAATATTTGATTCGGTGGTGGTAGTCACCGATCGTCGAGTACTCGACCAACAGTTACAACGCACGATTTATCAGTTTGAGCATAAACAAGGGGTGGTACAAAAAATTGATGAAGATACCCGTCAATTGGTTAGTGCCTTAAGTACGGGTACACCGATTATTATTACCACCTTGCAAAAATTCCCCTTTATTAACGAGACGCTGGAAAAACTCCATAAAGAGCACGGCGAAGACGATACCCTGGCGATCAGTACACAGGGTAAACGTTTTGCGGTGATTGTGGATGAAGCCCATAGTTCGCAATCGGGTGAAAGCGCGATGGAGCTAAAAGGTGTGCTTAATCGACAGGGAATACAAGAAGAGGCGGCTACATACGCCGTTGATAATGGCTTACTGGATAACAGGGATGACGGGGATATTAACGAGGAAGAGCAAGACCGTATGGAAGGCGTTGTACGGGAGATGATGAAGCGGGGCAAGCAAGCCAATATCAGTTTTTTTGCTTTTACCGCAACGCCTAAATATAAAACTCTCAAGGTGTTTGATGAAGCCGGCCCCCGTGGTGAAGCGCCATTTCATGAATACACCATGCGTCAAGCCATTGAAGAAAAATTTATTCTGGATGTGTTAAAAAATTACACCACCTATGAGTCTTATTTTCGTGTGACCCAATCCGCCGAAGACGACCCCCATGTTGAGCGCAAAAAAGCCGCTAGA
Organism: Candidatus Endobugula sertula; assembly: GCA_001723645.1. Taxonomy (GTDB): domain Bacteria; phylum Pseudomonadota; class Gammaproteobacteria; order Pseudomonadales; family Cellvibrionaceae; genus Endobugula; species Endobugula sertula. The sequence goes on from MDLC01000016.1 coordinate 17,167, forward strand.
GCCTTAGCCCGCTTTATTACTCTGCACCCGCATAATATTTCGCAAAAAACCGAAGTCATGGTGGAGCACTTTCGCACCCATGTAAAACATAAAATCGGTGGTCGGGCCAAGGCCATGGTAGTCACTGATTCGCGGCTCCATGCGGTACGTTACAAGCAAGCGTTTGATCAATATATTAAGGCCAATGGTTATAAAGATGTAAAATCGCTAGTAGCGTTTTCCGGTGTGGTGGAAGACCCAAAAGTACCCGGTAAAACCTGGACAGAAGTGGCCATGAATGAAGGTATTAAAGAAAGCGAATTACCCAAGGCATTTGATACCGATAACTATCAGTTGTTACTGGTGGCAGAAAAATATCAAACTGGCTTTGATCAGCCCCTGCTGCATACCATGTATGTGGATAAAAAACTATCCAATATTCAGGCGGTACAAACCTTGTCTCGTCTTAATCGCGTCTGTGTGGGTAAGGAAGATACTTTTGTACTGGACTTTAGAAATAAACCCGAGGAAATCTTTGCCGCTTTTAAGCCATTTTATGAACAAACCCCGGTGGAAGAGTTGACCGATGCCCAGCATTTGTATCGACTACAACATCAACTGGATGAGGTGGGTATTATTTTTGAGGAGGAAATTCAGGCATTTTGTACGGTGTACTTTACGCCGCGCCGCAAGGCAACGAAACATGATCATGCAAAAATGAATGGCGTGTTGGATAAAGCTGTCAGCCGTTATAACGCACTGCCCGAAGATGAGCAAGATGACTTTAAAAGTCTCTGCGTAAACTTTAGAAATATGTACGGCTTTTTATCACAAGTCATTCCTTATCAGGATTCCGATTTGGAACAGCTCTATACCTATCTGCGTTTTTTACTGACTAAACTGCCACGCAAAGCCGCAGGGGCGGCCTATCACCTAGAAGATGATATAGAGCTTGAGTATTATCGCCTGCAAAAAATTAGCGAAGGTCAGATTGATTTGGCCGCTGGTGAGGCTGATGCCCTTACAGGCCCCTCAGATGTGGGGACAGGTCGCGGTGGTGACGACACCATCCGTTTATCTGAGCTGATTGACCTTTTAAATGAACGTTTTGGTACGGATTTTACGCAGGCAGATCAGCTCTTCTTTGATCAGCTTAAGGAAGAGGCTATCAGTAATGATGATCTACGCCAGGCGGCTTCAGTCAATTCGGTTGGTGATTTTAAATATGTCTTTGATAAAGTCTTTGATGGGCTGGTGATTGACCGAATGGAAGGTAATGAGGATATTTTTGATAATCTCATGTCTAACCCGGAGTTACGGCAAACAGTGTTTGAAAATTTATTATATCGAGTCTATCAGGCAATTAAAGATGATATGCCCCTACAAGCATAACCCTAAATCATTTGTCACCTTCTTCATTCGCGCTTTAATAGTCTCACCCTGACGCTTTCTGACCTAAGTTCTGCTCTCAACACCCACGAATAGGGTCTTTAAGCCGGGGAGGAGCTGGAAGAAACTCTATGGGCACTCACGTGTTTTTATCCATTCTCTCGGGTCATAATCATTAATTCCAAATTGCTAGGGATGAGTAAGATGGTCAGTGATAATTCAGCGCGTCGAGCGATCAAAATTTCTGTATCCAATCGCTTCACTAATATGCTCTCGATGAATACATTCTTTTTTTGATAAATCAGCAATCGTCCTAGCCGTTTTCAGAATCCGATCATAAGCTCTTGCTGATAACCCTAATTTATCAACAACCGCATTTAAAAAGCTACGATCGTTTTTATTTAATGGGCAGTAATGTTTAATATCGGCTTTGGTTAAATGTGCATTGACCTTTTGTTGGCGTTGTAACTGAATCTCTCTAACCTGTAACACCCGTTGTTTTATGATGACAGAGCTTTCACCGTCGGGAAGGTTTTGTAATTCACTCGTACTGGCGTGACTGACGGCAACATGTAAATCAATACGATCTAATAGCGGACCAGAAATCTTTTGTCGGTAGCGTTTAACTTGGTCTGGTGTACAGCAGCAATGGTGTTTTTCTGACGTGCTGCCAAAGTAACCGCACTGACAAGGATTCATTGCTGCAATCAGTTGGAAGTTTGCTGGAAACCTCACTTGTGCATTGGCTCTTGAAATATAGATATCGCCTGATTCCATAGGTTCTCGTAAAACCTCTAAGACTTGGCGTTGGAATTCTGGCAGTTCGTCCAAAAACAGGATGCCTTGGTGTGCAAGTGAAATTTCCCCAGGCCTAGGTTGTGAACCACCACCAACAAGGGCAACCGCTGATGATGTGTGATGAGGATGCCTGAAGGGCGGAGTTGTCGATGATGGTTGTGAGTGGTTGCATAGTGAGTGAATGCTAGCCACCTCAATGAATTGGCGTGTCGTCAACGCTGGCATAATACCAGGTAGCCGACTGGCAAGCATGGTCTTTCCAGTACCAGGAGGACCATACAATAGGAGATTATGTCCCCCTGCTGCGCTGATTTCCAATGCCCGTTTTGCCAGTTGTTGCCCCTTGACGTCAACCAAGTCTAAGTCATTGTCTGTTATTGGTAGTGGTTGTGCAACGGTTGCTGTCAAAGGTTTTGTGCCCACGATATGGTTGCATACGTCTAATAAGCTATTGGCACCGTAAACCTCGCAAGACTCATAGAGCGCTGCTTCGCTGGCATTGCTATGGGAGGTCATTAGCTTTCGTCCTGTATCCCCGCACGCAATAGCCGCTGGGAAAATACCCTGAATCTCTCTCAACTCACCAGATAACGCCAATTCTCCAATAAATTCATAGTCACTGATGTTATCAGAAGTTATTTGCCCAGAAGCGGCCAATATGCCAATAGCAATGGGAAGGTCAAAGCGACTACCATCCTTTGGCAAGTCTGCTGGTGCTAAATTAATGGTTATTCCTTCTTGGACTTAAATGTACCACGTGTTATAACGACTGTTCACCTCACAAGCTAATATCAAAAAAGTTCTATATCACCTTCTGATAAGTCATGTTGTCTGACAATCTCTGCAATATTCATCTTTCTGAAATCATCCCTCATAACACGTAATCGATCAGCGACTACGTTGAGTTCAGCGCTTGTATTAGCATTTGGAATTTCAGTATGAGCAACTAAAGCTATATCATTAATATGTTCGAGGCGTTTTTGAATATGGTCAGTGAGTTGTTTGGAGATATCTTCAAACTGTAATGCACAAATAGAGCGGTTAATTTCTTGTTTAATGTTGTCAGCATTTTCCGACAAGCTGTTAAGCATCGTTTCAGTGTCTTTATCAAAGCTCTGTTCTGATCTACTGAGACATAACACTAACCTGGCAATTAGGTTACTTTGACTATTGGTTTTCATCATCACCAGACTAAAACTATGTTGTAATTGCTCCATGGCATCATGGATCAAACTACTAATGCGATAAATATCATCATCTACATATTTCGCTTCGTCACTCAGTATTTCTTCAATATATGCACCAATTTCTGATAATTTTTGTTGTGCATCTTCTGTGATATCCCGTTCACTGCTTAATAATACATTGTGAGGTGTACTACCTGAGATACTACGATTATTTGGATAATTCGTATTCATCAATAACACCTATCAATTAAGAATCGACCTATTTTAGACAGTGGTAAAACCCGACTGACCGCATCTTGTTCTATTGCCACTCTGGGCATACCCCATACCACTGAACTGACTTCATCTTGAGCAATAGTTTCTGCTCCGTTTGCATGTAATTCACCCATCCCTCGTGCACCATCTGCTCCCATACCCGTTAAAATCACACCAATCACATTATTGGTAGACCACTCAGCAATAGACTCGAACATCACATCAACAGCAGGACAATGACGATTGACTGGAGGTGAATCAACGATATAACCTTTCAGCACATTAGCACGTTTTTTCACTATCATATGATGACCACCATGGGCAATATAGATACGACCTGCTTTCAGTTGCTGTCCATCTTCGGTAAATTCCTCAACCACCAGATTAGTAATAGAGTCTACTCGTTGGGCAAACGACTGGGTGAAATTTTTTGGCATATGCTGTACCACTACAATAGGCGGCATCAACTCTGGCATACGGCATACCACCACTTTTAATGCTTCGGTACCACCTGTTGACGCACCTATAGCAATCAGATCGATTTTTGACGACAAGCGACTATTGATTTCTAAAATTGGAGGAGGTGATCTCTTTTGCGCAATAGAATGACCGCTTTCCAAAGCCTGTACATTCGCATTGGCAGCCATACGAACCTTTCTACAAATTTCATCCGATAATTGTTTCATCTGTTGAGAAACACTCACCTTAGGTTTAGGCACAAAGTCGATAGCACCAAGGGCCAGCGCTTCTAGAGTCGCATCAGCACCTTGCTGAGTTAACGAAGAAATCATTACAATAGGTATTGGACGCAGTCGCATAATATTTCTCAGGAAAGTCAGCCCATCCATCCGTGGCATTTCAATATCCAGAGTAATAACATCCGGATTGAGTGCTTTGATTTTATCTCGTGCACAAAATGGGTCTGAGGCCGTACCAACAACCTCTAATCTTTCATCACTGGAAAGAATTTGTGTTAGTAAATCTGTAATTAATTGTGAATCATCAACAATTAATACTCTTTTTTTAGACATATAAATTACTCACACTATTGGCTAGAATCAAAACAATTCAATATCGCCTTCAACAGATGATTTCTCTATAGAATGCTGATAATTAATTTCCCGATCAACAATATTACTATTATGGATATCACGGATTTTTTTCATAAAAGCTTTACCATTTTTTGGATCAAACATAATTCTTCGTGCATAAGTATCACCTAAATCCTGAGAAATAACAGGAATATTTTCACAATGTAGATATTCAAGAACAAATTCAGCATTTTTAGCGCCTACGTCATTTTGGCGATTGAATATTTTAGCTCCACCAAATACTTTTGCTTGCAAGTTGGATTGATGACCACCATTTTTTAACACTTCATTAATCATATATTCCATAGCATAGTTTCCATAACGAGTCGCATCACTTTGAATATTTCCCCAAGACACTTCAGGAGCTGCTATGTCTGTTAGGGGTAACATAAAATGATTCATACCACCAATACTATAACGTTGATCCCAAATACAAGCCGACACACAAGACCCTAAGGTAGTGGCTATCATTTCATCCAAACGACTCACATAAAGCTCTCCTGGCAGTATTTTTGCCACAAAACATTCTCTTTTCTTATTCCAAAACCGATTAATAGATTCAAAGCCTGGCAAACATTGGGGTACTTCTGTTTTTTTTAACCCATGCTTCACGACACGATCCTCTGCAAAAATTAATCAAGAAATAATTAATGGTAAGTACAGACTTTTTGATAAATAGTTCTACCTATGGAATTTAGGCCTGGAAAAGACTTAGCCACGCTTTCACTGTGGCCCAATATAATCACACCACCAGGGCGAAGTATTTCTACAAAACGTTTTAGCAGTCCGAGCTGAGTGTCTTTATCAAAATAAATCAATACATTACGACATAAAATAGCATCAAAGGGGCCTTTCATTGGCCATGCTCTTAGTAGATTTAATTGTTTAAACGAAATAAGGTCTGCCAGTGATGTCTTTACTTTTACTAAACCTTCACAGTTTCCAATACCCTTATTAAAGCCGTCACGCTTAACCTCATCCGAAAGATCTTTAATACCATCATATTCATAAATCCCTTGAGCAGCAGTTTTTAATACATTGGTATCTAAATCTGTTGCTAAAATTCGTACATCCCACTTTCGTAAATAAGACGCCATCGCCTGTTTTACTGTAATCGCTAATGTGTAAGGCTCTTCTCCTGTTGAACAAGCCGATGACCAGATACGCAATTTGCTATCTGAGCGAAACGCTTTTAAGTGCTGTGGTATAAATTGATCACGCAGGTAATCAAAGTGATGTGGTTCACGAAAAAAGCTGGTTAAGTTAGTGGTAATTGCATTAATAAAGTGAGGCAATTCTTCACTATCTGGAGTATTTATCAGACCACAATACTCACTAAAGCTGGATATTTTTAGCTCTCTTGTACGACGCATTAAACGTCGATACACCATTTCCCGCTTACTCTCTGTCAGCACAATGCCTGCGTCATTGTAAACCAGGTCACAGATACACTTAAATTCTCTATCTGAAAGTTGATGTTCTTCTATTCGTGATTCCATTAAAACTATTCGAACCTGAACTGGCCACACGGGAAGCAGGCATGAGCGATGATTTTGATTTTGCTGTTGCCGATGTGGGTCTCTTTTCAACCGTCTGGGACATGTTATCTTTAGTACGGAAGAAGCTGACTTGTTCAATCAGTTGCTGCGCCTGATTTTCCATTGCTTTACTGGATGCTGCGGCTTCTTCAACCAAAGCTGCATTTTGCTGAGTCATCTCATCCATTTGATTAACGGCCACACTGACTTCTGAAATACCCGTAGATTGTTCTTTACTAGCATTATCAATATCCGAGATCATAGAGACGACTTCCTGTACAGCGCCTACGAGTTCTTCAAATGTTTTACCCGTTTCATCGACCAGCTTGGTGCCTTTACCGACGGCATCCACACTATCATTAATCAACCCTTTAATCTCTTTCGCTGCTGCTGCACTACGCTGAGCCAGATTTCTCACTTCCGCAGCAACCACCGCAAAACCTCGTCCCTGTTCCCCTGCCCTAGCGGCCTCTACTGCAGCATTCAACGCGAGTAAGTTAGTCTGGAAAGCAATCTCATCAATAACACCGATAATATCGGCAATTTTCTTACTGGATTTGTTAATCTCTTCCATGGCCGATACAGCACTCTGTACCACTGCTCCACCATTGCTGGCTTTATCCATTGCATCACTGGCCATTTTGGTAGCCTCGGAAGCATTCTCGGCATTTTGTTGTACAGTCGTTGTCAACTCTTCCATTGCCGATGCCGTTTCTTCCAAATTCGCTGCTTGAGTTTCTGTGCGTTGGCTCAGATCATTATTGCACTGTGCAATTTCCCGTGCAGAAGAAAATACATTAGTAGAAGCGGAGCGTATTTCTTCCACCATTTTTCCCAGATTATTCATGGATGAATTAATCGCTGTTGCTAACTCAAGGAACTGACCTCCGTATTTTCCTTCCATTGTGTTGGTTAAATCTCCTTTTTCCAACGCCTGTGTCGCTCCAATGGCCGAGGTCAAAGGGTCAACAATATTATCAATTAAACTATTAATACCATTAGAGAGATTAACCATAAAGCCTTCATAAGAGCTGGAGTCAATGCGTTTATCCAGTTCACCATTAGAAGCCAATGTTATGAGTTCTTCAATCTGACGTTGAGCATCATTCTGTTCCGTCTGATCTATCCATTGAACGGCATTACCAATATGTTTGCCTGCATTATCTTTCAGAGCAATCACATTCAATTTAAACTGCAGACCCTCAACAGAAATCTCTGTAGAATATGGCATATTGTCGGGGTTTCTTAGCAAACTTTGCTGATGTGCCGGATTTTTATGGAAGGAATCAAAATTAGTACCCACCAGAGTATCCACATTAAAATTGGGCAGTGCACTCTTCAATGTACTTTCCCTGCGACGTAGCATTTCTCCCACCGCTGGATTCATATAAACAATGTTGCCTTCCGTATCTGCCATCATCAGATTCGTTGCCATTCCCTCTACTGCTGAACTCAGTCGCCCTACTTCGACCAAATTTGCTTTTTCTTCTGTAATGTCCGACCACTCAAGAGCACAGCCAATATGGTTGCCCTGTAAATCAATAATAGCGGTAACATTGAGTTCCATCGTTAAGTGAGCTACTTCAATTTCTGCTTTCCAGGGAAAGTTATTCATATCGTTTAATATTCTACGCTGGTGCTCAGGGTTTTTATGAAAATTATCAATACAACTCCCCATTAAGAACTCATCCGTTGCGGTAAACCCTGGCCATTGTTGTGCAAACGTTCTTCATGCTCTTTTAACAAAGACAACGTTGCCTGGTTGTAATAGGTAATATTTAAATCCCGGTCTATCATCATAGTTGCTGTACCAGAGTTATTAATTGCCCCCTGTAATTGAGCCGCTTTCTCTGCCTGCCTACGTGCTTCTGTCACATCACTCCACTCTAATGAGCATCCAATATAGTTACCCATCAAATCAATAATAGCCGTAATCTTCAATTCAATTGTTAAATGCTCAATAGCAATATCTGCCTTCCAGGGTAAATTGTTAACATCATTGAGTATTTTACGCTGATGTTCCGGATTTTCGTGAAAAGCATCGATACAAGTACCCATTAAAAATTCATCCGTCGCTTTAAAGCTGGGCCATTTTTTCGCAAACGTTCCTTCATGCTCTTTTAATAGAGCTAGACTAGCTTCATTGTAATAAGTGATATTTAAATCTCTATCAATCATCATGGTCGCCGTGCCAGAGGTATTAATCGCCGACTGTAACTGAGAAGCTTTTTCTTCCTGACGCCGAATATCAGTCACATTAGCCCATTCTAGGGTGCAACCTTGATAGTTGCCTTGAGCATCCATAATTGCACTAACATTTAGTTCGATTGTTAAATCGTCTACAGTAATATCCGTTGTATAAGGAAGATTAGTTGGGTCTGCTAAGATTTTTCGCTGGTGTGCCGGATTTTCATGAAACATATCAATACATAACCCCATAATAAAATCTTCTTCTGCACGAAAATCAGGCCATCTCTTCTTAAAAGTGTCTTCACATTGCTTTAACAAATCCAGTGAGGCCTTATTGACATAAGTGACTATCAGATCAGTATCAACTGACATTACAGGTGTTTGTATAGAGGACACCACACGCTGATACAGATCACTATTAACATCACTATTACTTGATTTGCTTTTGCTCATTTCTTTTTCTCCAGATTCTGCAGTCGTTGGTTCAACAGATTGACGGTTATCAATAACATTATTCTCTATAACACGAGTATTGGTAAAATTTTCCATAAAATAATTAATATCTTGCCAAGTTCCCAGTAGTGTACTGACGCTACCTATCGCCTTACAGCAAGTAAGGCTACTTATGGCTGCACTTAATCCTTGATGAATCATTTCAAAATTATGTTGACTTAATCCATAATCTTGATTTTTTTCATCTAGTTGTTTAATCCTTACATACAACTTTTCCGGTTGATCGCAAAGACCTATCATTTCCATTAATAAGTCAATGACATTTCCCTCTACAGGTTCAATTTTGGATTTAAGTACTTTTACTAGTGGTAAATCCAAAGTCCATAATTCATCATAAAAACGTTCTCGGACCGTTTGCTTAGGGATTTCAATCCCCTCCCAATTATGTTTAATCAGGGCTAATTGATCCCAAGGCATACTTACGACGCAAGTGGCTGAGGTATCGCACTCATAGTAACCTGATAGAGTTCATCAACACTCAGTAGTTTTTTAGCATCAAGTATAATGACAATTTTACCGTCCACCGTTGCCATACCTGACAAAAACTGATTGTTAATATGCGTTCCAAAATCGGGAGCCTGTTTAACATCGTGATTTTCTACTTTGTAAACATCCGACACCGCATCTACAACCAGACCAACAACAATCGATTTATTTTCGCGTTTCGCACGCAGTACAATCACTACAGTCGTTGCATCATAGTCCACACCATCCGCACCAAATCGCTGACGCATATCAACAATAGGCACGATGACGCCACGCAAATTTATCACACCTTTTAAATAATCTGGTGTCCCAGGAAGTTCCGTCACTGGAGACCAAACCATAATTTCTTGAACACATAAAATATCCACACCAAACTCTTCATTATCCAACAAAAAAGTCAGGTACTCATGGGATGTATCACTCATCGTTTACTACCTCGTCATCAAGTGATAATAGTTGTTCAACTTTCAGTAATGTCACTACATGATCGTTAACATTGACTAGTCCGTTGATATATTTTGGAGCGACCAGACCATCAAAAACAGGAGCAGGTTTAATTTCGTCTTCATCGGCATTCAGTACATCGGATACCGCATCAACGACAAATCCCATCGTGCAACTATCATGGCCATTTTTAACGGCCAGAACAATCACGACTGTTGTTGGATCATAACTTGCCTTTCCAATCTGAAAACGGATACGTAAATCAAGAATAGGGACGATGACACCGCGTGAGTTAATGACGCCTTTCACAAAAGAAGGAGAGTTTGGAATTAACGTGGGGTTTTCCCAGCCTCTGATTTCTGTCACTGCTAAAATATCAACACCATAGTGCTCATTATCCAGACAAAATGTTAAGTATTGATCGCCATCAGTAATAAAATCTGCCGCACCCAGACTCAGGTCCGCTTTGCTATTGTCAACTTCAGGGACTTCCACCTGCATATTCATAACCAGGCCCTATGCCGCTTTCATCGATCGATTGGAATGGGATTTTTTAGGTGTCGTTTGAGTAATAAGACCTAAAATATCCAAAATTAAGGCAACAGAACCATCACCCAGTATTGTTGCCCCAGAAATACCCTCTATACGTTTATAGTTACTCTCCAAACTTTTAATAACGACCTGCTGCTGCGCCAGCAAGTCATCGACTAATAAACCCACTTTACGCCCATCCCCTTCCACTACAACCAACAGGGCACTATCCAGCTCCGTATTGTCTGCTTCAATATTAAATTCTTTATAGATAGGAATAATCGGAACATTATCTTCACGCAAACGATATAAAATCATATTACCCGATACTTTGTTAACCAATTCTGCTTTGATTTGTAAAGACTCAACAATAGAAATAAGAGGAATAATAAATACTTCACTGCCAACACGAACCAACTGTCCATCCAAAATGGCTAAAGTCAATGGTAAATGCACTCTGAATATAGACCCCTTGCCTACTTCAGATTCAATATCAATACGACCACCAAGAGAAGTGATATTTCTTCGCACAACGTCCATACCAACTCCTCGACCAGAAATATCACTAATTTCTGCAGCTGTTGAAAAGCCAGGTTCAAAAATAAGATCATATATCTGACCATCACTTAATTTACTCACATCATCAACTATTCCTTTCTCTATGGCTTTTTGTCCAATAATATTAGCATCAATACCTTTACCGTCATCGACTATTTCAATAACAATATTGCCACCTTGATGGTAAGCATCCAGTTTTATCACCCCCATTTCTGGTTTATTTGCAGCCACACGTTCTTCAACCGATTCGATCCCATGATCAATGGCATTTCTCACTAGATGTACAAGAGGGTCACCAATCTTTTCCATAACGGTTTTATCTAATTCTGTATGCTCACCATTAATCTGAAGGTCCACTTTTTTACCAATCTTGACGGATAAATCACGAATCATCCTCGGAAATCGATTAAAAGCAAAACTAATAGGCAACATACGAATACGCATGACATTTTCTTGCAACTCTTTGGTATTCTGTAATAATTGATCAAGACCGCTAGATAAACGTTCAATTTTACTCATATCAAAATTATTACCCAGTTCGGATAGCATAGATTGCGTAATCACTAATTCTCCGACCAGATTAATCAGATTATCTACCTTATCAATCCCTACACGAATCGAAGAGGCAGCACTGCTCGCGGCAATCGTTTTTGTTTTCTGAGCAATCTCTATTTTCGTCTTAGGCTTTTTAGCTTCCTCCACAATAGCTCCAGATTTTTCAGCTATCATTTCTCTCCCAATCTCTGGAACGTTGTTAGCTTCAACAGTTGGAATATTGTCAGTAATAGTCAATGTACATTCATCAATAACCCATTCAAATATCTCAACAATATCCTCTTTCCCTGTAGTGGTAACCAACTCAATATTCCAACTGATAAAACATTCATCCACTGTTAACTGATCAATATCTTCAACACCACTTATGTCAGCAATGACTTTATATTCACCCATTTGCTCTAATTGTCGGAATAAACGAATAGGTTCATTTCCACTCAATAAAATTTCAGAATGAGGAATAAATGTAATCTGCCAGTGGTGCAAAGGAACGTGATCAGTACCCGCTGTTGTTTTACTCACGTTAACTTCTGTTGATGCTAGAGCACTATTTTTATTGAGCATATTTTCAAAAATCACAACCAACGGTTTCGATTGTTCATCGCTCAAATCCTGTTTGGCCTGCAAGCAATCAAACCAGTGCCGTAAACAATCACAGGATTTAAGCAAGGCATCAACAAGTTCCTGTGTTAAAGGCCTCACTCCATCACGAACCTCATCCAATAAGGTCTCCATTAAATGCGTAAATTCTGTCACTTCTGTAAAGCCAAAAGTACCACTTCCTCCTTTAATCGAGTGTGCTGCTCTAAAGATAGTATTTATTACTTCTGAATCTATATCAGAATCCACATCAACTTCAACCAATGCCTGCTCTACTACATCAAGATTTTCCAGACTTTCTTCGAAAAAAACCTGATGAAACTGTTCGAGATCAATTGACATAACGTACCCTTTAGAAAATCAATATTGGCAACTATTCACTAACCCAATACGCGATCAATCGTTGATAATAATCTCTCAGGATTAAATGGTTTCACTAACCAACCCGTTGCTCCAGCATCTTTACCTGCTGCTTTTTTATCTCCTGAAGATTCTGTAGTAAGTAATAAGATGGGAGTATAGGTATATTTAGGAATACTACGTAGTTCTCTCGTTAAGGTAATACCATCCATGATGGGCATATTAAGATCAGTAATCACTACATCGAAGGCTCCAGACTTTGCCACATCCAAGGCTGCCTTGCCATTCTCGGCATCTTTTACTTGATGACCTACCGACGTCAGTGTTGCTGTTACCATAGTTCTCATTGATGTAGAATCATCAACCACTAACACTTGTGCCATTTCATTTCTCCACTATTGATAAACCTGCCTACTAATTAATCAAGGCTGATACACTTGGTTAAACCCAAAGTATCTGCGGCCTTCCTCAGAGCATCGGAAGGGTTTTTCCATATGAGCTGACCATGCGTTTTTTCCACTTCTTTCTGTAAAGCAACAAAAACTTGTAAACCAGCAGTATCCACTTTTTCAACATCGCTCGCGGCCAGCTCTATATTTGATGAGTTTTTTAGTGCTTCCTGAATTTTGTGATGTATTGCAGCAACATTAGCAATCGTTAATGCATCTCCACAATCAATGACATGTATCGCTGAACTCATAAAGCGCCATAAAGTATAATGATTTAAAAACAATATTTTGAGTGTAGGTTTAAAAAATACGATTAGCCAATAAGTCTCATATTTTTTATAGATTGACTATTTATTAAAAAACTCTATAAGTAGCTGTTTCGTCATAAAATCTTAGTGCAGTCTGCCATCAATGTATTGAGATAAAACCGTTCAAACGTTAAATGATAGACTGATGAAATACTGAGGTCTTAGAACACCCAATGAAGTATTTTTTGGACAGTTTGGTATACAAGCTATTTAATATCGAGTTGCAGTTGTGGATTGAATCTACCCACTCAACGATTGCATTTACGAGTTGAATCAAGAAGAGATTTTACTTTGTAGCAGTTTGTGTTCTACAAAAAAAGGCCAAAAAATATATCTCAATAAGGCACCAGTAGGCCCTAATATCAGGACACTTTAGAACAGTTCTATATTATTATTACCTGGATTTTCTAACTCATCAGAAGTTTTCTTTTCGTCACTAAAACTGACAGAACATGCTGTCGCCATACCAAAGCCATATGTCACATTTTGCAGCATAGTAGCGGTTTGTGTCAGGTCAGCACCATCTGATATTGATTGTTTAGCTGACTCTGTAATTCCATCAATCGCTGTTTGTACAGGAATAAAGTTCTTAATAATGTCATTCGTAACCTGTTGATTCACCCGCGCTGACTGAAACATTTTTTCATTCAGTTCATCAATGACCTTCACAGATTCTGTAATAGAGTTTAACGATCCATCTGCCTGTTTGGCTAATTGTACACCAGCCGTTGCCTGCTCTCGGCTTTGCCGCATTGCTTCAACGACTTTTTTCGTTGAATTTTGTAAAGTACCAATGACTTTATTAATTTCTTCTGTGGATTCCGTTGTACGCTTTGATAAATTGCGCACTTCATCCGCCACAACGGCAAAGCCTCTACCAGATTCTCCTGCTCGTGCAGCTTCAATAGCGGCATTTAACGCTAATAAATTCGTTTGTTCCGCCACCTGTTGGATCATACTAATGACGCTGGAAATCGTTTTCCCATATTCATCGAGTTGGATGACAGATTGCGAACTCTCTTCAATGTTAGACGCTAATACATTCATAGACTGGATAAGATCTGCGACCACTGTTGCACCAGAAAATGCATTATTTTTAGCCTGGGTAGCCGAACTAGCCGCATCCTCAGCGTCACTAGTAACCTCCATTATCTTCTGTTCCATTGTATCCATTAATGATGAAATACTATGTACACAATCCACTTGTTCCTCCAATATATGGGAAGTATCATCACGCCGCGTTTGTGCCGTAACAGCGACTTCTGTCAAATGACATGATAAATCACTCACCAGGGTCATTGATGATTGCAATTTATCCATTAAGATATTAAAGCCATGAGCAATTTCCGTCAGTTCACTTTTCCCTTCTTCAGGTAGACGGTCAGTTAGCTGAATATCTCCTGAAGAAAAATTTTCCAGCATTTCTTTCAATTTACCTGTTGATTTCTGAACATTTTTAATAAGCACAATGAAAATCACTAAAGGAATAATGATAGAAAGAGATAACAATACATAAAACAATTGGACTAAATAAGATTTTATTTTTTTGGCCCAACTTTCAAAGGTTAAAAACTCTTCATCAGCAGTATATTTAAGTATTTCTAGAGAACTATACACCTCAGCATAAATATGCTCGATATTGTTTTTTTTCTCAGCAACCGTACTTAACATAACCTTAATGTCATTGAATCTATCATTATACCTATATAATTTCTTAATTAAGGTAGTTTTATCAGCCTCGTCGATAAAACTATTAAAAACAAAACGTCTAACCCGCTTGGCTTCCTGAGCATATTTATACGATACTTTATCAGTAGCGCCAGAGAAATACAGATATTCCCACCTCATCATTTTTACCCATGAAGCAATCGCTATAGGAGCCATCTCAGATGACTGCAATCGCTCTTCAACGACTTCCGAGTCAGGCATATACAACAAAGCATTGGAGTTAGGTAGTAAATTAAATTTTTGATATTCTTCAAAAATTTCGTCGATTAAGATGCTGTAATGAGTATATTTTTCATCAATAGACTTAATGATTGCTATCACCTCATTATTATCATGAAAGAAAGTGGATAGATCATTGAGATAATCCAAAACACGCTGGGAATATTCATCAAAAACTACCTTGTCAGCATCACCATTAGGCTTGAGAAGCATCTTCTCTGTACTACGGGCTACTTCTATAGATACCCTAATATCCGATACTACTTCGAAGGCCTTATGCAATGCGATCTCTTTTTTATGAATATAGTGATCGATATAAAGGCTATAACCAAAACCAACTCCCAGCATAATGGCAAACAATATAGCGATTGCACTTGCCATCATCAATTTATGCGTAATTTTAAGGTTCGACAGGAACGTCATGTCTATTTATGGTCCATTACTCAACATCACTAATAACATCAAGTATAGTTAATAAATTAAAAAAGCATTAACATTTATGGCCACCACAAAGACTTTTATGATATTTGACTTCCCTTGACGACTTGTCAACCCACTGTATCCTTTAGGCAAGGCGTAGTCCAACCCTGCAACTTCTTCATCATGGGGTACAAGGATACCCCCTGTTAATCCACCCAGGGAAGCAACATCTCCTCTACGAATAACTCTAGCCGATAAAGAACCTAACTAAGCAAGGGCTTTTCTTGTTATAGGTCTGTTTTAACGTATGGTTACGCGTAGTGTTGACCAGTACTCACGACTGAGCACTCATTGAGGTATCACACATCCATTGTATGTTTTTTGACAAAGCCAATAAGACTAGTTTGCTTTTATTTCAATAAGTTAGGGAGAGCCAAACAAGAAGAGCTATATTGCCACAATACCTCTTTTACAATCCTCAATGAGATCTTTACAGTCTTCCAGTCCCACCGCAATACGAATCAGATTTTCAGTAATACCCGCTTGCCGTTTCTCTTCATCGGATAAACGGCCATGGGTAGTCGTGGCTGGATGCACTATTGTTGTTTTAGCATCACCCAAATTGGCAGTCAGTGACAGAATTTTTGTAGCATCAATCAAACGCCACGCCTCTTCACGTCCACCTTTCACACGAAAGGATAAAACACCACCGAAAGCGGTCTGCTGTTCACGAGCCAAAACATGGCCTTCATGAGTAGGCAATCCGGTATAAAAGACTTTTTCAATTTGCGGCTGCTCATTAAGCCACCAAGCCAACTCTAAGGCATTGACTGAATGCGCCTGCATACGAATACATAAGGTCTCCAGGCTCTTTAAAAATATCCACGCATTAAAGGGACTCATGGTTGCACCGCAGGTACGGATAAAACTCAGTACTTCCTTCATTTCCTCTTCACGACCAACAACGACACCACCGACACAGCGCCCTTGGCCATCCAGATATTTGGTCGCAGAATGAATCACAATATCAGCACCTAATGCTAATGGGCGCTGCAACGCTGGTGTACACAGGCAATTATCAACAACCAACAAACAGTTCCTGAATTTAGCTATTTCTGACAACCGTTTGATATCAGCAACTTCACACAATGGGTTGGATGGGGTTTCCAAAAAGAGCAATTTGGTTTTATCACTAATGGCTTTTTGCCAACCTTCGTAATCTGTCAATGATACAAAACTGACATCCACACCCAATTTTTGCAAATACTTTGTAAACAAAACGCTTGTTGTACCAAATACACTGCGAGAACAAACGATATGATCTCCAACTTGTAACAATGCTAAACAAGTACTCAAAATAGCAGCCATACCTGACGATGTTGCCACTGCTGACTCAGCTCCTTCTAATGCAGCAATGCGGTCTTGAAAACTACGTACTGTTGGGTTGGTATAACGTGAATAAACATTACCTGGTTCATCACCAGAAAAGCGGGCAGCAGCCTGTGAGGCTGACTCAAAAACGTAGCTGGAAGTGGTAAAAATAGGCTCACAGTGTTCACCCTCTGCAGTACGCGCAATACCTGCACGAACAGCCAGGGTATTCTGGCCCAATATTAATTCATTGTCTTCAATAAAATCATTACTATCCGTCATTACTTATACTAACCATTTTCATATTACCGCTATCTTTCACATCTGATCTTTAGAAGCAAAACACCGACCCTCAGCATATAGGGATATATTTACTGTGTACTTCATCAAGCAGTGTACCCCTTGTTTCTGTCTTCATAGCAACACCTATCAGGCATCAGCGGCATCGTTATGAATACCAACAACATTACTATTATCCAAATCCAACTGCTGCTGTTTAACTCGTAGTTTATCATTACGCTGTAGTGCTAAACGGTCCAGGTAGTCCTGATCAACATCACCGGTGACATACTTGCCATCAAATACCGCACAATCAAATTGTCTAATATTGGTATTACCTTCTGACGAAGCCCATATCAAGTCATCAATATCCTGATAAATCAACCAGTCCGCTCCAATTTCCTCGCAAATTCTTTCTGTACTCAAACCATAGGCTATCAACTCTTGCGCTGCTGGCATATCAATACCATAGACATTAGGGTACTTGACTGCGGGAGCGGCTGAAGCAAAATACACTCTTTTCGCACCCGCTTCACGAGCCATCTGTATAATTCGCTCGCAGGTTGTCCCACGCACAATAGAATCATCCACTAACAATACATTTTTGCCTTTAAACTCTAAGGGGATGGGATTAAGTTTTTGGCGCACTGATTTTTTTCTCTGCTGCTGCCCCGGCATAATAAAAGTGCGACCAATATAGCGGTTTTTCACCAAACCTTCACGAAATTTAACGCTCAGTTTATAAGCCAAAGCTTGTCCAGCTATCCGACTACTATCAGGGATAGGGACAACAACATCGATATCATGATCCGGACGTTCACGCAGTATTTTCTCGGCTAATTTTTCACCCTGACGCAAGCGTGCTTTATAAACGGAAATACCATCCATAATAGAATCTGGTCGTGCAAAATAAACATGTTCAAAAATACACGGAGAATAATGTACGTTGTCTGCACATTGCCGCGAATGTAACTCACCTTCTTTGGTAATATAAATCGCTTCTCCAGGCATAACATCACGTATTAATTTAAAGCCTGCCACATCAAGCGCAACGCTTTCCGAAGCAATCATATATTCTTCACCCTGGTCAGTCATACGCTTACCGAAAACCAGAGGGCGTATGCCATTCGGATCACGAAAAGCCACCAATCCGTAATGGGAAATCAAGGTAACTACGGCATAGCCTCCGGTAACCCGCTTGTGAACCCCTTCAATAGCACTAAAGAAATCATCTGCAACCGGTTTATGCTTGTGTAGCTTTTGCAGCTCTTGAGCAAAAACATTCAATAACGCTTCAGAATCGGAATCTGTATTCATATGACGCAAATCAGTACGATACAAATCATCACACACCGCTTCCGCATTGGTTAGGTTTCCATTATGAGCCAATGCAATTCCATAAGGGGAATTCACATAAAATGGTTGGGCCAATGCAGGACCGGAACTACCCGCAGTCGGATAACGAACATGACCAATACCATAGCGACCCAATAAGCGACACATGTGACGAGTGCGAAATACATCTTTAACCAGACCGTTCGCTTTTTGTTGTGCTATCCGGCCTCCATCACAGGTTACAATACCGGCAGCGTCTTGTCCTCGATGCTGCAAGATCGTTAGGGCATCATACAATTGGAGGTTTACATCCCTTTTACCGACGATACCAACAACACCACACATAAAAGCCTCCTACTTTTAAATCAATTGAACAAATAAATCAGAAATCGTCGTCGTTAACTGATGGAAGTTTTCTTCCATGCCAAGAAAATAAGGAATTAAGCTAGACTCTTGCCACCAATCATCTTGATCAAGAGGCACTATCATGGGTACATACAACACCATTGCTATTACCATTAGGCAACCACGAGCCAAGCCAAATATGACTCCCAAACCTCTATCCGCATTGGACAAGCCCGCAACTCTCACCAAGGATGCCAACAAATAATTAATACCACTCCCCAACAGAAGTGACACAACAAACAACGTTGCGAATGCTGCCATTTGCTGAGAGGATGGTGTACTTGCGTAAGCCTCTAGGTGAGGAGCCAATGCCGGGCTAAACCAAGTAGCAATGACAAATGCGGCAATCCAAACAACCAATGACAAAGCTTCTTTAACAAAGCCACGTTTAAGGCTGATCAGACCAGACACCACTAACACTAAGATAATTACCCAGTCTGCCCAATTCATAGTATTTGCTTACCATCAGCTATCTGCTCGGGTTGGTTACACCAGAACCGTATTTTAGCAAAGCGAGCTATTGCTTGATACATGGAACTTTTTCTCCAGTATTCATGTCGTTTATTCCGGTGCAAATGTCAAAATACGACTTTTGACCCGATAGTCTTTATCCAAGCGCTTTTTTACAGATAAGGCCCGGGATTTATCAATATAGGGGCCAACAAACACCCTGAAAAACTGTCCCTTACTTGTTTTTACTGGTCGAGAATAAGCTTTGTAATCAGCCGCTAACAGCTTTTTATTCAATTCACTTGCACGCAGCTCAGATTGAAAACTCCCCACTTGAACCACCCAACCGTTAGGTAAACCTTTATCATTCAAACTCGGTTTAGAAGCTTTTTTAGCGTTAACAGAGGCTTTTTCTTCTACTTTTGACTCGACAAAAGGCTGAAATGCCTTTTCAGGGGCTGGGGCTGGTTTAAGCTGTCTTTTACTGTTAGTTGGATGACTAATAACAATTGGCTCTACAGTAGGCTTTGGCGGTATGGAACTGGTTTTATCAACCTGAATATGCTGATCCCGATGGAACAGGGATGGCAAAAAGATAATAGCTAACGATACCAAGACCATTACCCCGACTAAGCGCTCTTTAAGCTTTATATTCAACCCTTCATTCCTCAATTTTAGCCCTAATAGTATATAGTTAAACCTTAGAGCCCCCTATTTCCGTCAAATTTGCAAGCCCGACCCCAAATATTGCTGAATAGCAGCAACGGTAAAAAATGAACCAAATATAACAATTCTATCATGTTCCAATGTTTCTGATAGTGCCATATCAAAAGCACTGTCTAAAGTATTCAATCTGGTCACTGGTTGTTGTCGCTCTATTAGCCATTCACTCACTCTATCAACTGTCGCCGCACGTTCCATATCCAGGCCACCTAAATACCAACGATCAATCGATTCCGTAAGATAATCCAACATCAAACCAAAGTCTTTATCTGCCATAACAGCAAAAACAGCGACTGTTTTGTTTCCTTTAACAGACTGAGATTGTTGCAGTCGTTGCGCTAATAGTTTGGCTGCAGCCGGATTATGAGCCACATCAAAAATAAGCTGACGTTGTTGATACTGGTACTGCTCATAACGACCTGTCAGTTGTAGTTTTCTCAGTATTAGTTTGATCAATGCTTCATCAGGCAAACGCTGGCTAATGTAAAGTGCCTGTAGGGCAGCAGCCACACTTGTCAACGGTAGTATGGGAACGGGCAATTCAAAGGCTAGCTTACCCTTTTCAGGACACCAGAACCAAGTCGAAGATGATTCCAGATTCACCATAAATTCACGTTTAATACAGTACACAGGATGGTGAGACTGACAAAAGCTCTGCAGACTTTGTGTTAATTCTGTTTCTGCAATAACCACGGGCTTTGATACACGACTAATACCCAACTTTTCTATCGCAATCTGCTCCCGATCATTGCCCAACCACTCTTCATGATCAACAGCAATTGCAGTCACTATAGCAATATCGGCATCAACAATATTCACTGCATCCAAACGGCCACCCAAACCCACTTCCAAAACCACAAAAGGTAATTGGTGTTGTACAAATATCCACAGTGCGGCCAAAGTACCAAATTCAAAATAGGTGAGTGAGATTTCCCCACACGCATCATCAACAGCAGCAAAAGCAGCACACACTTCTTTTTCCGATACGGGTTTACCATCAATCTGTATACGTTCGCAGTAGTGATGGAAATGCGGTGAAGTATAGGTGCCAACGGAACAATATTGTGCCATTAAGTACTGCTCTAATGTTGCAACACAAGAGCCTTTACCATTAGTCCCAGCAACCGTAATCACCTGAGTATTATTAATGGATAAAGCACCAGAGTAGTCCAAACTAATAGGCGTTTTCGGCTGCAGCAACTGCAATCGACAGGCCACCTCATAGACCCGGTCCAGCCCTAGGTCAATTGCTGTAGAGTGAGAAGATTCCAACCATGTTAACCAATCAGAAAGTATAGAAAAACGTGCCATGACAGACAATAAATCATTGGGAGAAACAACTAGGCAGCAGAATAATACGTCAATTTAGCGAGTAATCCAGCCACCTGCTCTCGCATTTTTTTACGGTGAATAATCATATCAATGGCCCCGTGTTCTAATAAAAACTCGCTACGCTGAAAACCCTTAGGTAATTTTTGACGAATAGTCTGTTCAATAATATTAGGCCCCGCAAAGCCAGCTCGTGCACCAGGCTCAGCCGCATTAATGTCCCCCAAAAGCGCTAAACTAGCAGAAACACCACCATATACTGGATCGGTCATCAAAGAAATATAAGGTGTCCCCTGTTGCTTTAAACGCTCAATAACGGCACTGGTTTTTGCCATTTGCATTAAAGAGATCAAGGCTTCTTGCATACGAGCACCACCTGTTGCGGTAAAACAAACCAATGGAATATTTTCTTCTAAAGCAATGTGTGCAGCACGGGCAAATTTCTCCCCCACAACATACCCCATAGACCCCCCATGGAAAGAGAATTCAAAGGCAACTGCGACAACAGCTTGCCCCTTTAGTTTCCCTTTCACCGCCACTAGAGCATCTTTTTCGCCCGTACTTTTTTGTGCCGCTGATAAGCGATCTTTATATTTTTTAGTGTCTTTAAAATTAAGGCGATCCGTAGGTACTATGTCTGTAGACAGCTCTTCTCTATTATCTTCATCAAGAAAAATATCCAAGCGACGGCGTGCACCAATACGGAAGTGATGATCACATTTTGGACAAACATCCAAATTACTTTCTAGCTCTGGTCTATATAATACCGAACCGCATTTTACACATTTCTTCCATAGTCCTTCAGGCACCCGACTGCTATTACCTTTCGCACCACCTGACCGACTCGGTACAATCTTATCTAACCAACTCATTGCTCTCTTTTAACCTAATTGTGTCAACAGACCCAACCATTAATAGCCATCTAAACCATAACGGATCTCTGCTGCTAACTGACCAATAGCCTGAACGATTGTCTGTGAACTTTCATTTTCTAATGTGCCCATCTTATCAACAAATACACTGCCAACAACAGCACCATCGGCATACTCTGCAACGGCATTGGCGGAGTTACCGTCCTTAATACCGAAACCAACACAAATGGGCAAATCCGTATACTGACGAATGTGCCCTAGCTTGTCTTTAACAGACCCCAGGTCCAAATGCCCAGCTCCAGTCACACCTTTGAGGGACACATAATAAACAAAACCGCTCGCCAAGCTGGCAATATCTCGAATCCGCTGAACCGTCGTTGTTGGGCTCAGTAGAAAAATATTTTGTAAACCCACATTACGTAACGCTTTGTTGAGTCCTACCGCTTCTTCTGGTGGCAAATCAACGGTTAACACGCCGTCAACACCTGCTGCAAAAGCTGCCGTTGCAAATTCACTATATCCCATACGCTCAACAGGATTCGCATAACCCATCAGCACAACTGGCGTCTCGTTGTCTGTTTCACGAAATTGCTTAACCAGCGCCAAAGTGCTTTTCAAACTGACGTGATGAGCCAAAGCACGTTCATGGCCCCGTTGAATAACGGGTCCTTCTGCCATAGGGTCTGAAAACGGTATGCCCAACTCAATAATATCAGCGCCCTTGGCAACCAGTTCCTGAATTGCGTTCAGAGTAACATCAGGCGTTGGGTCACCGCTGACAATATAAGTAACCAAGGCTTTACGATTAGCTTCTTTAAGCGCCTGCATGCGCTGAGTAATACGATTGATCATGACACTTTAATTCCATCCATTGCGGCAATAGTGAGGATATCTTTATCACCACGCCCCGATAAATTAACCACCAGACTCCTATCTGACGACATACTCTGAGCCAGTTTCTTTGCGTACGCAAGAGCATGACTACTTTCCAATGCAGGCATAATACCCTCAATGAGTGTTAACTCACGGAATGCCGCTAACGCTTCGTCATCATTAACCGCAACATAATTGACTCTCCCCAAATCTTTTAACCAGGAATGCTCAGGACCTACACCAGGATAATCAAGTCCCGCAGATATAGAATGAGTCTCTATAATTTGACCATTTTGATCTTCCATTAAATAGGTTCGGTTGCCATGCAATACACCTGGGATACCATCGCTTAGTGGTGCTGCATGGCGGCCCGTCTCCACCCCTTCACCTCCTGCTTCCACACCATACATGGCAACATTTTCATCATTAAGAAAGGGGTGAAACAAACCGATCGCATTCGAACCCCCACCTACACAAGCAACTAGCACATCAGGTAGACGGCCTATTTGTGCCAAACATTGCTCACGGGCTTCGCGACCAATAATAGACTGGAAATCGCGAACCAATTGAGGGTAAGGATGAGGGCCGGCCACCGTGCCTATAATATAAAAAGTGTCATCAACATTCGTTACCCAGTCACGCATGGCCTCATTCATGGCGTCTTTCAGGGTACGAGTACCTGACTGTACCTCATTCACTGTAGCGCCCAGCAATTTCATCCGATAAACGTTCAACGATTGCCGTCGTACGTCTTCTTCACCCATAAACACTTCACACTCCAACCCCAAACGGGCGGCGACTGTCGCGCTGGCCACACCATGCTGTCCGGCACCTGTTTCAGCAATAATGCGTTTTTTACCTGAATATTTAGCCAGCAAAGCCTGGCCAATAGTATTGTTAACTTTATGAGCACCCGTATGATTTAGGTCTTCACGCTTTAGGTAAAGCTGCGCGCCCCCCACTCTCTGACTCCAACGCTCTGCATGGTATAAAGGTGACGGCCGCCCGATATAGTGCGCCATATCTTTATCAAATTCTGCCTGAAAGCCAGGATCATCTTTAAGCCGTTGATACATCTCAGCGAGTTCATCCAAGGCAAAAATCAGTGTCTCTGAAACAAAGCGCCCACCATAAATACCAAAGTGGCCTCTATCATCCGGAAAACAACTGTAGTCAATATCTGCAGAGTTAGTTAAATCGTTCACGTCATAGCTTCTCCATCAATTCCGGCTTGAATACCGAACGGTATTAACGTTATCAATAAATTCTTTGATTTTCTGTGGATCTTTTCTGCCAGGCGACAGCTCCACTCCACCACTCACATCCACAGCATAGGGTTGCGTCGCTTTAATAGCCTGTTGCACATTATCAGGCACTAAGCCTCCGGCCACAACAATAGGCAGATGACGTTCAACTGGCGCTGGAACCCGACCCCAGTCAAAAGTTGCTCCAGTACCACCAGGTAACCCTGGACGATAAGTATCCAATAGTATCGCAGAAGCATCGGGATAAGAGGCAATAGCAGCCACAATATCAAGATCAGCTTTCATTCTTAGCGCTTTCATATAGGGCCATCTGAATTGCCCACAGTATTTTGCAGTCTCATCACCGTGAAACTGTAACACCTGTAATGGCACTGCTTCCAGCACCTGCTCTACCCACACCCGATCAGCATTAACAAACAAGCCAACTATAGCAACAAAAGGGCCCACCGCATTGGCTATCTGTTTTGCCACAGCAATGGACACGTAACGAGGGCTCGGCTCGTAAAAGACCATGCCAATAGCATCAGCACCTGCATTTACCGCAGAGATAGCATCGTCAACCGTCGTAATACCACAGATTTTTACGCGAGGAGAGTCACTATGGTTTACTACTGGGTTCAACTGAAATTCCAAGAATGAATTAGGGATAGAAGGATAGTAAAAACACAGGGCATGATGATAACAGAATTTATCGGCCTATTCACTCAAGCTTGTACAATCCTTCATACGACCATCAGTCCCTGCACCATGTCAGCTATTCCCTAAAAAATAAGGCCCTGGAGACCTCTGAGGCAAAACAAATTTCGGGCTATAGTTAACAGCGACCAAGTATAAGCCATCCGGTGGAGCTGTTACTCCTGCACATTGACGGTCACGGCTTTCCAAAACATCTCTGGACCAGGAAATCGGCTTTTCTCCTGCCCCTATCGTCGATAAAACCCCCACAATATTTCTCACCATATGGTAGAGAAAGGCGGTGGCCCTCACTTCAATCATCATAAAATCGCCCTGACAACGAATATCAATACGTTCCATACGCCTTATCGGATTATTCGCCTGACACTGGGCCGCACGAAACGCACTAAAATCATGCTCACCCAATAATGATTCACTCGCGGTTTTCATCGCATCAATATCCAGCGTTCGACGATCCCAGGTGACATAATGATGAAGCAACGCAGAAGGAGTAGGAGAATTATAGATAATATATCGGTAAGTACGCGAAGTCGCGCTAAAGCGCGCGTGAAACTCTGGCGTTGTATTTTTAATCCAACGAATGGCAACACCGTCTGACAACTGGGTATTAGCACCACGCAACCACGCCCTGTCCGGGCGCACCGCCAGGGTATCAAAATGAATCACCTGATTAGTCGCATGCACACCCGCATCAGTTCTCCCGGCACAAACCAACTTGATGGGTTCATTAGCAATAGCTGATAGCGCGTTTTCAAGGGTCTGCTGGATAGTTTTTGTATCATGGCTTTGTGCCTGAAAGCCATGATACAAATGACCACTATATTCAATACCAAGGGCAATGCGCCGCATATCAACAGGAAACTTACATTCCGGAGTCACTTCACAATTACGCGAATAGGTCTCAGGGCGTTTACTGTGAGTCTTCATTACCTGACTCATGTCAGATTATCGATAAACCTTCTACAGAAAATGGTCAAATGCCCATCTCTTTCGCCAACATCTCAGGGGTAACTGCACCAGGGATAATTTGCCCAGACTCCAGAATAATGGCTGGAGTACCACGAATCCCCACCTTTTTTCCCAGTATATAATGATCTGCGACAGGGCTAACCTCACACTCGGCCAACTCTACATCTTGCCCACTCTTAAAACGATCCATCATCTCTACCCTATTATCAGCACACCACACCGTTGAGAGCTTCTGAGCACTACGAGAATTAATACCTGCACGGGGGAACGCCAGATAGCGCACCTCAATTCCCATATCCAACATGGCACCCATCTGACTATGCAGCTTCCGACAGAAAGGACAATCAATATCAGTAAAAATATACACATATCCTTTTTGTTCCACAGTAGGCTTATAAACAACCAAATCTTTTTCTGCCACCGCCTGTAACATTTCCACACGCTTGGGTGCAAAAGCCTTCTCTTCTTTTATACGGTCTTGTTCTTGCAGATTGACCAAATGACCTGAATTTACCTGATACATCTCCCCAGCGATCAAAAAACCCCCATCTTCACTCACAAAAACGACTCGCCCATCCAATTTCATTTTATAAAGGCCCTCCATTGGAGAATAACGTAAATTAGAAGGTTCTAAATCGGGACGAGCTTGTTTTAATCGAGCAAATATCGATGTCTGAATTTCCTCGGGAACTACCGCATCTGGCTTTCGTTTCTCAATTACGGCTTGTGCTATAGCCTGATTCCCTGAGAAAAAAACTAATACAACCAGTAAATATCGCCCCAATTTTGCTACTTTGTACGCATTCATAATCATAAAAAACACCTAATTAGCCTTGTCGTTTCAACGACCATCATATACCCAACGAGTTTTTTTATTGGTAACTAAATCAACTTTACTCCATACCTCGCTTCGAATTCACCTGAACCACAAAGTCCATGTTACCGTTACGTTTTATTATCCCCTCAAAACGATAATCTCTTATACTAACAGTACTCTACGATAATAAATCCCCAATTCGTTTAAGGTTCGATCCTTTTATCGTCTATATTAGTCAGCCGTTGAATTTAAAACGTTGTACATCACAACAACTTAGCGGCTACAATAAAGCCTTTAAACCCAACATATTAGCATTTGACACGCATCATACTCAATCATCACATTTTATGTCTGCTTTTAATCAAACATCCAATCATTTGATACGCCTATATAAGGCCACACGCTATTCAATAGCGGGGTTACGCTCGGCCTTTAAATACGAACAGGCATTTCGTTTAGAAATTTACCTGTCTTTTATTTTAATACCACTGGCTATCTGGCTGGCCAAGACTCCGATAGAGCTAAGCCTACTCATAGGCAGCTGGATATTAGTGATGATTATCGAACTATTTAACAGTGCCATTGAAGCGGCTATTGATCGTATTGGCCCAGAACGACATGAGTTGTCTGGACGTGCCAAGGACATTGGTTCAGCCGCTGTGATGTTAGGCATTTTCCTAGCACTATTTATCTGGCTTAGTATTACTTTGCTATAACACCATTTTTGATTGTTGCTATTAACCATTGTAAACAGACACTCTATGACTGATAAGCACACCACCCACTTTGGCTTTGAACAGGTTCCCGTAGACGAAAAAGCACACCGTGTCGCCGATGTATTTCATTCGGTAGCTACCAAATATGATGTCATGAATGATCTGATGTCGGGGGGGATTCATCGCCTCTGGAAGCGTTTTACCATTGAGTTATCCGCGGTACGCCCTGGTCATAAAGTATTAGATATTGCAGGGGGCACAGGTGACTTAGCTTATCAATTCTCCAAATTAGTGGGCGATGAAGGCCAAGTCATCCTTTCCGACATCAATGCATCCATGCTCAATGTTGGTCGTGATCGTTTAATGGACAGGGGTGTGAATAGGAACGTGCAATATGTCCAACTGGATGCTCAGCATATTCCCTTTGATGATAATCATTTTGACTGTATTACCATTGCCTTCGGGCTGCGTAATGTCACTGATAAAGATCTGGCCTTACGCTCCATGCTACGTGTTTTAAAGCCTGGTGGCCGCTTACTAGTACTGGAATTTTCCAAGCCCCAAAATAAGCTGTTAGAAAAAGTCTATGACGCATACTCTTTTCACCTACTACCGATAATGGGAAAAGTCATTACCAACGATGCAGATAGTTATCGTTATCTAGCAGAGTCTATTCGTATGCATCCGGATCAGGAGACCCTAAAAGGCATGATGATGAGTGCCGGGTTTAGCCAAACAGAGTATCACAATATAACCGGTGGCATTGTCGCTCTGCACAAAGGCATCAAACCTTAACATGACATTGGAACAAACCCTCATCCAAGGGCTGGCAGCCAGTATAGAAACGGTTATCAATACCGCGCTACGCTATGATCCCTCCAGCCGCCAAAAACTTTCTCAGATTGATGAGGTGTTGGCGGTGACTGTCACAAGCAGTCCCAAACTAAGCCTCTATTTGCGCGGCCACGAAGAGGGGGTTGCCGTACTCTACTATTGTGAAACACCAGTCAGCGCCCACTTACAGGGTTCGGCTCTGGCCCTGCTCACATTATTCAAACAACCAACAAATTTGGCAGGTAGTGGGGTCACCTTGATTGGCAGTACGACTTTATTACAACAGTGGCAACACATACTTCATAAGCTGGATATTGACTGGGAAGATGCTATCAGCCAGTCTATTGGCGATATTGCTGGGCCATTAATGGCATCTGGCATCCGCAAATCGGCGCAATGGGCCAAAGCCCAAGCACAAGAACAACCGCGTTTAATGACAGAATATTTACAGGAAGAACTAAAATTAACACCCAGCCCGCCCGAAGCAGAACATTTCTATCAAGCCATTGGTCACCTTAAACTGGATGTAGATCGAGTCTCCGCCCGAATCAAAAAAATCCGACAAACATGGCATCAATACACTGCTTCAACATCAAAAGAGGATGTTGAATGACGGTACTGCTGCGATCACTACATATTTTATGGGTATGTTGTCGTTATCGCCTGGACCAATTGGTGAGCCAACCTTTGCCCATGCCGCTTCGTTATGTGTTGATGCTTTTTCCTGTGGGAACAGCCAGCCGTGGAGAGCGTTTACGCCAAGCCTGTGAAACACTCGGGCCAATCTTTGTTAAGTTCGGCCAGCTATTATCAACTCGCCCAGATTTAATTCCACCTGATATCGTTAAAGAACTAGACCAACTTCAAGATAACGTTCCTCCTTTTTCTCCTCAGACTTTCCGGGAGATTGTAAAGTCTTCGCTGGGACAATCTTTAGAGGCAGTGTTTGACACACTGGAAGAACAACCGTTAGCCTCCGCCTCTGTCGCGCAGGTTCATGCTGCCACCCTAAAACCAACCCTTAAGGAACAGACCAGACGAGAAGTGGTTGTTAAAGTTATCCGCCCTGGTATCGAAAACACCATTCAAAAAGATATTGCTCTATTACGGTGGGTCGCTCGTTGTTTAGAAAGATGGCTGCCTGACGGCAAACGTCTCCGCTCTGTGGATATCGTAGAAGACTACCGAAATACCATTTTTGACGAGTTGAACCTGCAACGAGAAGCCGCTAATGCTTCACAACTACGACGTAACTTCAACCATTCCGCCCTGCTTTATGTCCCCGAGATCATCTGGGAACATAGTAATAAAACCATATTAGTGATGGAAAGGATCTATGGTATTCCAGTCGCCAGTGTCGAAGCCTTAGAAGCCCAGCAAACCAATATGAAATTACTGGCTGAACGTGGCGTAGAAATATTTTTTACACAGGTTTTCGAACATAATTTTTTTCATGCAGATATGCACCCAGGCAATATTTTTGTCTCCACCCAAACACCTCATCAACCTCAATATATTTGCATAGATATGGCCATTGTCGGTTCGCTAAGCCGTGAAGACCAATACTATCTAGCACGCAATTTACTCGCTATGTTCCGCCGTGACTATCGCCAGGTTGCGGAGCTACATGTACAAAGTGGCTGGGTGCCTAAACACACTCATGTGAGTGATTTTGAGGCATCAGTACGAACTGTGTGCGAGCCGATATTTCAAAAACCTCTGGCAGAAATTTCTTTTGGTAAAGTCATGATCACTTTATTTCAAACAGCTCAGCGCTTTAATATGGAAGTACAACCCCAGTTGATATTGCTGCAAAAAACCTTACTGAATATCGAAGGCCTAGGTCGGCAACTCTATCCCGAACTGGACCTGTGGCAAACCGCCCATCCCTTTCTGGAACGCTGGTTAGAAAATCGTCTCCATCCTAAAACCCTGTTCAAAGAAATCAAACGCTACACGCCGGAGTGGATGGAAAAACTACCCGACGTTCCCACCACACTGATTAGCAATATGGAAACACTGGAAAAAATGGGAGGACTGATCCCACAGATTCAACAAGCGGCAGAAGACTATCACCAAATCAAGCAACGCAATAAGCGACGCTATAGAATGTCCTTAATTGCGACGATATTGGCTATGGGTGCAGCCGTCACTGCTTGGCCACAGGGTATCACTTATATTTCATCCTTACCCCCTGCCACCACTATTCTCGGAGTAGCAGCCCTTGGTATTTGGCTGTTTAAATAGAGGAGCTAGCCTGCCCTAAAGACATGCCGCCTTATGGCGAGAGTGATAGCGTTAATTTATAACTGGTGGAACCTCTTTGTTCGTATGGCAAATTCAGATGATGGGGGTTACACAGCAGTTGGTTCGCATCACTTTCTACAACTTTTTCATCAAAAGGGACACCCAATAAATCAGTCAGTTGCCGAAATTTATTGAGCGATTCTGGCGTGGCGACCGCTCCTCTGCCGTTTGATTTTTGGCATACCGTAAACACTCAGTTATGTAATGATCAATTAGTCGATAAAGATGTCGGATAAATTGTTGCACAGCCTGCTGACGAGCGGATAGTCACAACGGCCTGTTATTGTTAAATTTAGAGCGTTGATCAACAAAAAAAACTGGGTCGAAAAAAATAGAATAATAATTTGGCATTTTATAACTTTTAAATCTCAAAAAAAAGAGCGATTGGCGCCTAATTCATTTTGATTGATGTTAGGCATAAGGCATAATTTACGCCGTTTTCGGGAAGGGTAAGTATAATCAATCATGGAAAGCTAGGGATTCAGTCTTTTAGTCCTCAGCTATCAGTGCCTATTCCCTCAATGACAATATTAACCATACTGGTGTTATTCAGTTCAGGGATGATTTATGACTATAGGAATTCGTCGAGCCTTACACTACCTATTCCACACTCCGCAATACTACCCTAGGCACCTATTATGGTGTGTCTGGTCAGTACTTGCCATAATATATCAATGAACTTTGCTAATGTATTAATCACTCACCTTGCAGATTGGTCTGAGTTTTAGTCAGAGGTATGTAACTTTTTAATTTTTTAACTATGGGAGAACGTGTCTTTATGTGTTCAGTTTTTGGAGTATTAAATACTAGGAAATATATTGGTGATGTAAGAAAGGAGGCAATAAAACAATCGCATAAGTTGTTGCACCGAGGCTCTGACCATACAGGTGTTTATGAATCTGATAATGCAATTTTATTGCATAATAGAATTTCAATTATCGATGTTGTTACGGGTGATCAGCCGTTTCTAACACAAAATGAACAAGTAGTACTAATTACTAATGGTGAAATTTATAATCACAAATATATTCGTAATAATCAGTGTGCAGACTACCCATTTACAACAGATTCTGATTGTGAAGTTATTTTGTCGTTGTACGATAAAATGGGTATTCATTTTCTTGAAGAGCTAAACGGCATGTTTGGTTTTATTATTTATGATCAAACCAAAGACGATTTTTTAGTGGCGAGAGATCACCTGGGTATTATGGGTACGATGAAAATGGATGTTTATATGTTTCATCCGAAAAAAAAGCGTTGCTTGATTGCTGTTCTTGGTTTGAAGAATTTCCTCCAGGGCATTATTTAACAAAATATTTCAATAAACCTATGCGCTATTACGAACGTAGTTGGGTAGACTATGTTTCGGTTAAAAATAATAAAAGTGATGAAGCGATAATCAAAAAGGGGTTGGAAGATGCTGTCGAGAGACAGCTTATGTCGGATGTCTCCTTCGGTATGTTGTTATCTGGTGGTTTGGATTCGTCTATTATCAGTGCAATTACATGTAAGTTGGCTGCTGATAAATCACGTAGTATCGAACGCTTAAATACCTTTGCTGTTGGCCTGAAAGATTCGCCTGATTTGGTACGTGCACGTGAAGCGTCTGAAGCATTAGGGACCAACCACCATGAGCATGTCTATACCGTTGATGAAGGTTTGGATGCTTTACGTAATGCTATTTATCATATAGAAACTTACGATGTAACCACTATCCGGGCTTCAGTTCCTATGTATTTATTGGCGAGAAAGATACGCTCTAAGGGAATCAAAATGGTACTTACCGGGGAGGGCTCAGATGAGCTGTTCGGTGGTTATCTTTATTTTCATAAGGCACCTACAGAAAAAGATTTTCATGAGGAGTGCGTACGTAAATTATTTGATTTGCATAAGTATGATTGCCTAAGGGCTAATAAAGCTATGTTGGCCTGGGGAGTTGAGCCACGTGTGCCATTCTTAGATAAGGAATTTGTTGATATTGCTATGAGCATTAATCCCGAAGATAAAATGTGTAGCCCCGATAAAATTGAGAAGCACATTTTGCGTAACTGCTTTAAGGATGATCTGCCTGACTCTGTCGTGTGGAGGCAAAAGGAACAGTTTTCTGATGGTGTGGGGTATAGCTGGATTAATTCATTAAGAGAAGTTGCTGAAAATACTGTAAGTGATGCACAACTTGCTGCAGCAAAATTCACCTTTCCATATAACACACCACAAACAAAAGAAGCCTATATGTATCGTGAAATTTACAAGGAATTATTTCCGCATAGCAGTTCTGCTATCTGTGTTCCAGGTGGGCCTACGGTTGCTTGTTCAACTGCTAAAGCATTAGAGTGGGGAACATTAGCTAATAGTGTGAAAGACCCTTCTGGAAGAGCGGTCTTGGACGTTCACGCTGGCTAATATTTCTATATGTTGCTAGCTCATGTGATCATATCCATTGTCACTGCTCGTCTAATTGTCGTGAAGTCTATTGGGCAAGTAGTGTGCATTCAAATTTTACATTGAAAAACGATAAGGTATGTTATATGTATAACAATATATCTACGACATGGTCCAAGATGGCAAATGTGAATACATTTGGCGATCCCACACAGTCGTATGTTAACTCTTCCAATATTGCAAATAACGCAATTGTTTTAGATGCTGATAAAAAAGACTTTAATGAAAGCCTTCTTCCTTTTTCAAGCCATCCATTGTGGAACGATTGTACTGAAGAAGTTAAGTCAACAGTCCTATCTCATGCGTGGATTTTGTATAACCGAAAAACAGTATTTGTTGAGTGTGATATTGTTACACCCACATGCGAGATTTTATTGAAAAAACCTCCAGTAGAACTTCATAGAAGTGATTTACAGACATGTATTTCTGAAGCATTGTTAGATGAGGCTTTGCATACCAAGATGTCTGTTGCTGCTTGTAATTTGATAGCCGATTTTAGATGCCTGGATAAAATACAATACCCGGATTTTAAGCTTATTCGTGATTTAAATAATATGCTCTCCACAGTGAATTCGGGGTGGGAGCGCAATCTAATCCGGCTAACAGCTGCTTGTGTCAGCGAAACATTAATCACAGATTATCTATCACTACTTTCTAACGACACGAGTATTCAAAAAGTGTGTCAGGACGTGACTAATGCCCACGCTGCTGATGAGCTTTTGCATTCATCTTTGTTTTCCCAATTAATGTGTG
Organism: Candidatus Endobugula sertula; assembly: GCA_001723645.1. Lineage (GTDB taxonomy): Bacteria > Pseudomonadota > Gammaproteobacteria > Pseudomonadales > Cellvibrionaceae > Endobugula > Endobugula sertula. Next base: position 51,201 of record MDLC01000016.1, read on the forward strand.
ATTTGTTGCAAACTTTAACTCTATTAGAAAAAAAAGTGGTTACAAAAACTATTCCAATAATAGCGAAGTTGTTCGCCGATAATGAATTAGTTGTTTGGAGAGAGGTGTTGCACCATTGCAATGTTCAATCGTTAAATGTGATTATTGAAGATGTTGCTAATTCAAAACAGGAGACCATTAATGTTGAAGGCGTAGACCGCTTTCTTTCTCGTTGTGGTATTGATCCTGATTCGCTAGATGTCCCAGATCTGGTCGGGTTGTAGTCTGTATAGATTTTTTTGATGATTTAAATGGAGCCTAGTCATCATGGATAATCAAGTGGTTTTGCAATGTAAAAATATTGTGGACATTGCAGATGATATGAAAAAAATTGTATTTAAGGTATTAAGTAATCAGCAATCTAAGTTCTTGCCTGGCTGCCATCTTAAAATAAAGCACCCAGACATGAATGGTAATTTGCAACTTCGGCATTATTCTTTAACTAATATCTGCCAAAACACGCAAACAGTATCTATTTCAGTTAAAAAAGAAAGTGGTCAAGGTGTTTCTCCGTTCATATTTGAAAATATCAAACCAGGTAGTCTTATTTGGTCTGAAGGAGTAGATGGAGTGCCGTTTGGTTCAGTAGCAGGGGAAAAAATATTTATTTTCTGTTCAGGAGCAGGAATTACTCCTGTTATCTCGTTGTTAAATGATATTGCTAAGGTGAAAGGAAGCGAGCCAGAACTATTGCGAATTTTTTACTCTGTAAAAAATATGGGGAAAGCGTACTATCTTAACGATCTTATGGCTTGCTACTTTCGGTATGAATGGCTAGATTTACATGTGTTTATTTCACGGGAAAATGTGATTGATAAACACTCCTTTGTGAAATCGGGCCGTGTAAGTGTTGAGCGAGTAAAATCCTTACTTTCAGCACCTGCTAATAATGTGCATTTTTTCGGTAGCCAGGGATTTATTAAAAATATGAAGTCCGATTATGGCGAGTTTTGCTGTGAAGATTTTCCCGTAAACCCTGAGAGTAAAAAATCCATTGTGATTAGTAACCGAAACCAGAAGGCTTACTTTCATGATCACCAATCAGCTTTATCTTTATTGGAAATATTAGAAGATAATGGTATTAATGTTAAATCAAATTGTCGTTCCGGTTTTTGTGGTCATTGTAAAGTTAAACTCAATAAAGGGAGGGCCACCACATCAGGTGATTCTTGTGGATTAACCGATGCGGAAAAAAATCAGGGCTACATTTTGGCTTGTTGTACTAAGCCAGTTGCAGATGTTGATATTTCGCTTTAGGGAAGCACCCAGTGAGTTGTCGTTTGTTAGTGCGCTTCCCTAGTCTTTATTGCCAATAAACATTTGTCGCACTTCGGTGCATATATTGATTATATAAAGGGTCTTAAGTATGTCTACAAATATAGAAGCAGGAAACGTATTGGGGCAAGCCAAATACGGTCGTCTATGGGAGTCTGATCTTGGTTGGCTGACTGAAGACGGATACTAAGACGAAGGATCATGTATTACAGAAAATATTCAATCATCCGCCATTGGTACCGGTGTTGCTCAGCAAAACCTAGTGCAGCAAGGTTGTCATTTGGCAATTCCCTTGTTTAAGGAATCGTTAGGTTGTGAGAATGCCGAATGGCAAGAATTTGCAGACTCATGAAACAGGCTAGAAGTTGACGAATATATGGCTGATGGCGGCAAGTACCGCCAACGTCATTATATGACTATGCTGTGGGATAAGCCTAGTGATAAAGGGGTATTAAAAATGCCATATATGCCGTTGTTTAGGGCAAGTACATATAATTCGTTTGCTGGAGGTATACGCCGTTACTTTGCCACTATTGAGGATGGTTTGTTTGAAAACATATATTTTGTTCAGTCGCTTGAGTATGCTCTCAATATTTTTTCTCACATAGAATCAGAGAAAGGACGGAATAAGCAAGAATGGTTTATCGATGTTGATCAATATCGCATTATTGCAGATGAAAATACCAGCGGTGAACCTACTCCTGAAGGTATACATAGCGATGGCACCAATTATTTTCTGTTAATGTTAGTGGATCGTCAGAATGTTGCTGGTGGTGAGAGTTCTATTCATACTGCTGATAAAGAATTGGTCACGCGAGTAACCTTGACTAACCCTGGTGATATGATGCTGCTTGATGATGAAAGGATGATGCATGGTGTATCTAGTGTTACGTCTTTAAATGGCCAAACAGCACATAGAGATATTTTTCATATTTCATGCACTAACATTCATCGTCCGGGTGCCGTTGAGCGTCGTTTTGGCTTGTCATCAGAGCAGGTAAATGTAATGCTCAAGCGCTAACTGATAGATATAGGAGGATGAACCTGTCTTATCTATGCTTGGTCTACAATAAGTTGAAGCGACTTGGTGTCGCAGCTATTATCTACAGCAGTAACCTCGGGTTGCTGCTTATTAAATCGGTCACTTTATGGTTGAAACAGAAGAACAATTACGTGCCATTTACGGTTATCCCAAGGGAAGGGCGGCAATAAAAACTCTTGAGAAGTTAGATAAGCATTCCCGCCGATTTATCGGTCATAGCTCTTTTTTATTGTTGTCTACCTATAATGAAGTGGGGCAAGTCGACTCTTCTCCTAGGGGCGGGATGCCTGGGTTCATACAGATTAGTGATAATGATGAAGTTATTATCCCTGACTATAAGGGGAATAATCGTTTAGACACTCTGATCAATATTTTGCAAACGGGTAAACTGGGTTGCTTATTTTTGGTGAGCGGTGTTGGCGTTATGCTGCGTGTAAATGGAACTGCTTTTGTAACAGATTCGCTTGATTATATTAACCTGTTTGCTTCCAGTGAAGAAAAACCTCGGACTGCAGTAGTGCTTCGTGTTGAAGAGCTTTTCTTTCATTGTTCTAAAGCAATTTTGCGTGCCAAATTGTGGTTACCTCCTATTGCTAAGCATAAGGACTTATTTCCTTCTATCGGTACGATCATTGCGAAGCAATTGGACGAGGTGGGTAAGCCTACCTCTGAATAGTTGTGGGTTTAGTGTCTTTTTCATTCCTGCACACACGCTGTTATTTTTCTGTGGGTGAGTTATGATAACCCTTTGCCTATTAAATGGGTTGTTATTTATGGATATTGCTGTTTGGATTACTTATATAGGTGTTATTGCGGCTCTTATTGCATTCCCAGGGCCATCTTCTCTCCTCATAACCTTACATGGTTACCAATATGGTTTGCGACGCAGTAATGTCACCATTGCTGCTAATACATTGGGTTCATTTCTACTAATGTTTTTATCGGTGCTTGGTTTGGGGTTGATTCTGTCTTCTTCTGAGTTTGTGTTTCAAATAGCTAAATACATTGGTGCTGTTTTTTTAATTTATATTGGCGTTAAAACATGGCGACAGTCGGCATCTAGTGCATCCTTATTCGATATTAAGGGGGATGTTCCTCTTGAATCAGCGGCAGCGATGTTTAGCAAAGGCTTTTTAACAGGGGTTAGCAACCCTAAAGATCTTATTTTCTTTGCCGCGTTATTTCCGGCCTTTTTAAATCAGGAAGCTCCTTTGATTCTGCAGTTTGCTGTGTTGGTGACGACATGGCTTGTAGTGGACTACTCCATCAAGCTACTTTACGCCGTGTCAGGTAGGGCGTTGCGAGAGAAGTTCTCGCAGGCTTCTTTTGCAGAAAAGTTTAATAAGATAACGGGTGGTTTATTTGTCTGCATTGGATTGGCTTTAGCGGGGGCAAACAGGTAATTGGGATGCTATGCGAGTAAAACAGTTAAACTGCTCTGACCGAAACTTCTGATGAGGGTTGTGCTGCAGAGTTTATAAAAGGCGTGAACACTCCTAGCTCTCAAATACATTTATCCTGCTAATACCGAGTATAGGTAGCATAAAGCACCCCTTTAGCTCTCACATGCGATAGGACATCTTACCCGAAATTCTCGAATATTTAGTCGAACGTTAAAAACCTAGCTTAGGCTGCAGATTCCAATGATAAAAATGCAGCCTAACATACGAAGCCAACTTTTCGATATTGACTCGGCCTAAAAACCAGGTGCAAAAAAGCTGTTTTAGCCACCTCTTGCTCATGAAGGCGGCAAGTAACGCCGTTATATCATTGTCCGCAAGCCAATCTTGATTTGCCCTTGTATCAATTTTGCATGCAAGGGTTTTGGGCAACAGAAGCGCCTTTTCGGTTTTCTAATGCATAATCCGGGTTCAACAATCAATTGACCATCATCCTGCTCGATAATTCCTTGAAAAATTGATAAACCCAAACCCGTCTTCCTTAGTGGTATTGAAACCTTTTCCGTGGCTTGTTTGGTCATACCGCAACCATTACTCTCAATATCTAGGCTTTCTGCTTTATAAATCAGAGTATCAATACGACAAGGAAAATCAAGAAATCCGTTCATGACCTAGCCGCTCAGTTTCATGATACCCATAATGCCATATTGAGATAATCTATCCGATGAGAAATACAGATGATTTAGATATGACAAGCCATTTGCTATGTAAAAAAAGCGTTCTATACTCTTAAGTAGGAACTGACAGTGCTAAAGAGCTAGATTTTACTGTGATTATTCATATTCTTTCCCTTAACAGATTCAACAATCCTGTAAACCATGCCTGACTTTAAAACTAATAAGTAGCCACTTGATCGAGTTAGTTAATCCGAAAACACACTAAATCAATACTGAAGTGTTGATTGTATGATTACCAAAGGTAAGTCACATGTTGTCAAAATTGAAAATCTCACAAAAAATATACCTAATTAGTATAGTGCAAATAAGTTTGATTGTACTTATCAGCTGGGTTGCTATTTCTCAGATGAATAAAATTGGCAGAGAACTTGCCGACATTGCTGAACACAACATTCCTTTAACTCGTTCTTTAACCCTTGTAGCAGAGTATCAATTACAACAGGCGATTCTTTTTGAACGCGTTCTCTTAAAAGGTATTTTAAAAAGACAACATTATTCTGGAGCACAGGAAGCATTTACTATAGCCAGACAGAAAATGATAGAGCTGACTCAAAAAACAAAAGAAGAAATTAATGCCACCAAACTATTCATTACAGAGTCCATCCCTATCCTAAATAAGCAGGAAACCGTTCAAGAGTTTCAACAGTTACTGGAATCATTAACAGAGGTGGAAAACAGTTATAGCCTACTAGAGGAAAAAACCATTCATGTCACTCAGAAAATCGATACCGGCAACCTAAATAAAGCGATTAAAGAAGCCACAGAGGTCGAATCCTTCGAGGATGAACTGGATCAAAAAATATTGTCCATACTAAACGATGTGGAAGACTTTACCTTAAATGCTAGCTTACAGGCAGAGCAGGACGAAAAGATGGGCCTCAAGCGCATTTATACCACCTTGTGGATTGCACTATTGTTTTCCCTCTTAGTGCCTATCATTATTGGTCGGTCAATCACTCATCCTATCCATCAATTAAATAACCGTCTCAATGAAGTAGCCGATGGTGATGGCGATTTAACACTACGTTTGCCCGAGGAGACAAAAGATGAAACGGGTATGCTGACACAATCTTTCAACAAGCTAATGGATACGTTGTGCTGTTCCATTATTACTATTGCGTATTCCACTGAAGATGATCACCGCCAACGATTAAACATGATCGCTTTTTCTTCCTAAGCATTCAGAATGTTC
>MDLC01000017.1 GCA_001723645.1 Candidatus Endobugula sertula
CCAAGCAATGCCTTAAGCATTAGTGGCCACTCGGGACACACACCTTGCTACTGCTTGGAGAAGCGCGAATTGTACGGGTGTTTTTAAACCATGCAAGGTTTATTTACACTTTGGAGACAACTTTTACTCATACCAAGATAAATTAGTTCTATCGCAAATAGAAAAGATTAACACTTAACCACACTAGAAAAAGGTTTTAGTGATAAAACTTACCCTTAATCTTAGGCTTTTGCAGACCTAATTCGCTGCCAGATCCATAATGAAGGTCCTGAAAGACTGTAAAGCAATGCTATCACTAACAAGACAACAGAGGGATTACTAACCACCAATACAAATATAAATATCACCAGCAGCATTGCCGCAAAGGAAACCCGCCCTTTTAAATCAATACCTTTAAAACTGTTATAAGTCAAATTGGATACCATTAGCAAGCCTAATACAATCATGGAAAATGCTACCATTAACTTCATAGGCATAGAAATAGCAACATCGTGCCAAACCCACACAATAGATGCAATCATTGCAGCGGCAGCAGGACTCGCTAGGCCAATAAAGAAGCGTTTATCCGCAAACTTTGTTTGAGTGTTAAATCTAGCTAAGCGCAAAGCTGCACAGGCAGTATAAGCAAAGGAGACTGCCCAGCCCATTTTACCCAATGATAACAAGCCCCAGTTCAAGACAACAATTGCCGGGGCTACACCAAAAGAGACCATATCTGCCAAACTATCATATTGCAAACCAAATGAGCTGCTGGTATTGGTCAGTCGTGCCACACGCCCATCAAGGCCGTCGAGAATCATCGCCGCAAAGATAGCAATAGCAGCTGCTTCAAACTGTCCCAACATACTAACAATAATGGCGTAAAAACCACTGAATAGTGCACCCGTCGTAAATAGATTAGGCAGCAAGTAAACTTTTTTATAGCTAACTTTTTTACCGCCGTCAAAGACCTCTTCAACATGTTCATCAACAGGTAAGGGGTCACTTACATCTTGAGATAATCTATCATCAATAGAGTGGACTTTAGCTTGGTCAGCAGTGTCGTTTTTAGTCATAGCAACAATTATTAAAGGAATAAAAATGATAGCTTACAGTTAACAACTCACAGATGTAAACTGTTAACTCATCCCGCTTTTTAGTTCTTACTTTTATCAATGATTTTTTCAGAAGTAATCCAAGGCATCATCTCACGTAATTTAGCACCCACTTGCTCAATACCATGTGCAGCATTATTGCGCCGATAAGCAGTCATTGATGGGTAATTAGATGCTCCTTCTAAAATAAATTTTTTAGCGTATTCACCATTTTGAATATCTTTTAGTGCTAGGCGCATCGCTTTACGAGACTCCTCATTGATGACTTTAGGACCGGTAGTATACTCACCGTACTCTGCATTATTAGAGATTGAGTAGTTCATATCAGCAATACCACCTTGGTACATTAGATCAACAATCAATTTCAGTTCGTGCAAACATTCAAAATAGGCCATTTCCGGTGCATAACCTGCTTCAACCAGTGTATCAAAACCCGCCTTAACCAGCTCAACACAGCCACCACAAAGGACCGCTTGCTCACCGAATAAGTCAGTTTCTGTTTCGTCTTTAAAGGTAGTTTCAATAATACCAGTACGACCACCACCTATACCTGAGGCGTAAGATAAAGCCAACTCTTTAGCTGAACCAGACGCATTCTGGAAGATAGCAACTAAATCAGGAATACCACCACCGTTCATAAATTCACTACGCACAGTATGGCCTGGCGCTTTGGGAGCAATCATGATGACATCCAAGTCAGCACGGGGAACTACTTGATTATAGTGAATCGAAAAACCGTGAGCAAAGGCTAAAGTAGCACCTTGTTTGATGTTAGGTTCAATGACTTCATTATACAATTGGCCCTGAAATTCATCGGGCGTCAAAATCATTACCACATCAGCAACAGCAACAGCGGCAGCAACGTCTTCTACTTGTAAGCCATGAGCTTCGGCTTTAGCAACAGACGAAGACCCAGCACGCAAACCAACGGTCACATCCACACCAGAGTCTTTAAGGTTACACGCATGCGCATGGCCTTGAGAACCGTATCCAATGATAGATACCTTTTTGTCTTTGATGATTGAAAGATCACAGTCTTTATCGTAATAAACCTGCATGATAATATACCTCGAATTAAAGGATCAGATAATTTAGTGTGCAGATTATAGAGAATGCTTACTATTGCGTAAAACGATATATTTAGAAAACACTATTTTAAAAATCGCAATACAAAAAAATTATCATGGGGAAACAGAACATTTATGCTAAAGAGTCTGTAGGTTTATAGTAGGGTTTCAAATAATCGTTAAAGCAAGAAACGCAGGAATTACATGAAGAACTTCGTATTTATTGTTTCGTAACAACCAGTTACACTTCTCTCCAGACAATACTCAGAGACCTTCGCACAAACAATAATGGCTCCCTTTGGCACTTTGAACAATCAACCCTGAGTTAACCACCATCGGAATGATTAATTGAACCAAACAGAACCAACCTGAGAAAAGTAAACCCAATAATAGTACCTATGACATTCATTCGTCCTTTGGTATACCAATGGTGAGTTCCATAGCAACGTGCCCCTTTTTTTGAGTAACCGCGGGGTCGAGACATATGTTTGGCAAAACCACTTTCGGGATGGTGAGAATCGTCGACTATTATCTACACCATCAATAAAATCTTGATGGTTAAATGGTTTTTCAAGTACTAATACGCCCTTGCCGATTCATAAAGCTTCTATAAAATTAGCTAGACGATTATACTGCTCCCCCGGTAACCCCACACGTAACCACATACACTGATCTAACAGTCTATCTTCTCTTAATAAAATAGCATGACGGACTGCCTGTTGGTAAATCGGCATCAACGTATCACTGGGTCCAAAAATAGATACAAACAAGCCTGCGGATACTATGTGGCATGATCGCGGCAATTTGCTTGTCAACAATGTCAGTAATTGGCTTTCCTGATCACGAATTCTTAATCTTTGTTTCTGTTGCCAGGCAACATCACTCAATGCACATTCCGCAATGTACAGTGCAGGGGAATTTACAGCCCAAGGGTAAACTGCTGCTCGTAATGACTCAATAAGCTCACCACATCCCAGGGCAAAACCCAAGCGTATTCCAGCCAACCCAAAAAATTTACCGACAGAGCGCAGAATAATGAGTCGATTATTGGCAACCATGCTTTTCGGTAAATAGGGAATAAAAGAGCAGCGTTCATCAACATCCATAAATGCTTCATCAATGATCAAGTAGCCGGAAACTGACCGATAAATGGCTTCTATCACGGTATTATCAACATATTCCGCTGATGGATTATTGGGGTTAATAACCACACAGTGGGTCACCTCTCCCTGATCCAATAAATTTTCCAACTCACCCCAAGATTGATAAAGGCAAACCCGATGACCCGCCCGTTCCCATGAATACTGGTGTTCTTTATAGCCTATTGCCGGAATAGCAACACTTTCAGGTTCTAACAGGTAGGGCATCTGCCGAATCGCACCCTGACTACCAGCAACTGCCGTTATGATCTCAGGAGTCACTTGATAATACTCTGCAATCACTCGCCAAAAATGTTCATTCTGGTAAGGTAGGGTGCGCCATAGTTGTTGAGGAATGTCAGGAATGGGGTACATCCAAGGGCTGATCCCCGTTGAAAGGTCTAGCCAGCCGGCTTCAGGCTGCCCGTAGGTTTTTGCCGCCTCACCAACATTGCCGCCATGTTTAAGACCTTGGTATTTACGGCCATAACTTTTAAAGTGCTTATTTTTAAAACGGATGTCTTTAAACATAACCTTAGGACACCCAATCAGTGGTAACAACAGCGTTAATCACAATCAATGTACACCAAAGTAATAACGTCAGGCCAACCAAACGGAGGCTACGCTGAATATCATGACTAACGGGCTCTTCACCACACCCAAACTCGGGTTTGGGTATGGTTTCACCATGATATATAGTATCGCCACCCAATCGTACTTGTAATGATCCAGCCCCACTACTCATAACCACACCAGCACTAGGGCTCTTTAATAACTTAGCTTGTTGTTGCCAACAATCAAAAGCCGATGTTGTCTTGCCTAATATCGCATAGCTGACACCCACCAAACGGCTGGGAAACCAATTTAAAACATCGTCCATTCGCGCAGCAAAACGACCAAAGAATAGAAAGCGCTCAGTTTTATAACCCCACATAGCATCCAGTGTATTACTGAATCGATAAATTAAAACTGCAGGTAAGCCCCCGACTAAAAACCAAAAGATAGGAGCAAAAATTGCGTCGCTACCATTTTCCAAAACAGATTCTATGGCTGCCTTACAAACACCATTTTCTTCTAACTCTGCTGTATCACGGCTCACAATCTTGGCCAATTGTGTTCTCGCATCAACTACGTTCGCCTGTTGCAGGGGTTCCATAATAGCCAGAGCATGTTGGCGAAGGCTATTGTAGGCAATGACAAAATACAAAACGATTGCTTCTATCCACCATGAAACAGATAGTACTCGCTCAACCAAGGTAACAACGATAACCAGTAATAGGGTTGGCACAATGACTAATAGTAGCCAACCCCAAAAGCCGACAAAAAACGATAGACATTTAGACAGGTAGGGCTTATCTCTTATAGAGTGGCCCTTAATAAACGAGCCTCGAATACACTGCCGATTAAAACAACGCTCGAAAAACATAGCCAAATAACCAAAGCCGACTAAGGGGTGACAACGTTTGGGTTCCCCTAAAACAATATCCAACAAGACGGCCAATAAAACGCTATACGCTGTCACTAAAGGGTCGTTAAACATAAGATGAACAAGACCCCCACTTCGCCCAATTCAATAACCGCACCGATACAATCACCCACCATGCCGCCCATTGACTTCATCCAAAACTGGCGCCAAAAAAATACAATGGATAGGGAACAAATAAGAATCCAGAATGCCGCCATTATCGGCAAAAATATGAACAGCAGTAACAGCAAGCTCCCCAATACCGTATAAATTTGATGAGCCTGACTATGGGTCGACAAGGCAGAACCTAAGCCCTGTTCACCAATATAGGGGGTTGTTACTAATAAGAGTAATGCCATTGCTCGCGATACCGATAAGGTAACCACCAATACCCAAAGTATATTCATAGAGATATGACTTAATAAAACAATTTTTAGCAATAACACCAATACCAAAGCCACAATCGCCATGGGGCCTGCCGTAGGCTCGTTAAGAACGCGTAATATTTTTTCTTTTCTATCAACCAAAGGCTGTCCATGAGCTGCGCATCCGGCATCAATAGCATCTGCTAAACCATCCAAATGTAAACCACCCGTTAAGACCGCAAGCAAAGTAACCGCGATTGAGGCGGTCACCAGCTCTGGCATATTCGGCAATAGAACCAGCACCACAGAAATAAAAACTGCCAGTACAACACCAACTAATGGGTACCAAAGTACAGACAAGCCATAATGATTTTCTGTCCAGGACACTTTTTGTACGAATTTGGGTAAGAAAGCATAAATTGGCAAACGCGTCATCAATGTTAACGCAATAATAAACGGCAATAGGTAATGACTCATAATAATCGTTAAGCTATCGTCAAGATGATGAAATGCTGCCAGTAATATTATGATGCAGTAAACGGTAATAACGTTCACCTTGTGAATCAATAACTTGTATTCTTGATAAGCAGGCAAAAGGAACGTCAAGACGGTTCATGGTAATCACAGGCATTGATAAAATGTGTACTAATAAGGCACGTATTACACCACCATGAGAGACTAATAAAAGAGGCTTACTGGAATAAGTGTCCACTACAGCTTCAAACCCCCGAACAACACGTTCTACGAAACGATCAGCAGGTTCACCATCTGGAGGAGAATAAGTGACTGGGTCATTCCCCCAAGCCTCCACCAAGGCTTGTTGGGTTCTCCATACTTCATCAATATGCTTCCCTTCCCATTCACCAAATCCAACCTCCTTGAACCTATCATCTATCTGTAATGGAATGGCATATTGTTCTGCTACAGACTTTGCAAAATCAGCACAACGCACCAAAGGCGAGGAGACAATACCTTGCCACTGGGGTGAAAGCAACGATAACCGTTGGAACATCTGTTGCTGTCCAATTTGACTCAAGGCGACATCCAACGAACCCCGATAACAATGACCACCTTCACATTGCCCATGACGTAATAAATCGATAGTGGTGACGGTGGTAGCTGTATTTTGGTCACCTACATCGGTGCTAGGTATCATTTTCACTCACACCCGCTTCAGTAAAAGTCGCCATAGTATTATGCAACAATAATGCAGATTGAATCAGGGATACAGCAACCGCAGCACCACTCCCCTCACCCAAACGCAGGCCTAAATCCAACAATGGCTCTGCCTGTAAATACTCTAGCGCTTTACGATGTCCTGGCTCCGCCGAATAATGAGAGAACAATAACCAATCCCTTACACCACTATTTAACTTAACCGCCAATAAAGCCGCAGCTGTAGCAATAAATCCATCGACTAATATTGGTATCCCCTTTTGAGCACAAGCGATATAACTACCGACTAAGCCTGCTATTTCGAACCCACCAAGGCATCGAAGAATGTCGTAAGGGTTTTCCAGATGCATTTTATGTAACAACAAACCTGCAGCAATGACCTGTTGCTTGCGTTGCATACCAGCCTGATTAACTCCCGTACCTGGGCCAACAACCGCTTCCGGACTCAAGGATAATAAGGCTGCATAAATTGCAGATGCAGAGGTGGTATTGCCGATTCCCATTTCTCCACCAATAAACAAGTCCGCATCCGTATCAATAATTTTTTGTTGTCCTACCCGCATGGCGGATGCTAACTGTTCCATAGTCATTGCCGGGTGTTGCGTAAAGTCAGCAGTCGCTGGAGCAAGATTAATTGTATCCAGTTGCTTATGATGCATCAATCCATTAGGCAATACTCCTACTGTGCCCATATCGACAACAGAAAAGTCAGCCTCTAAGGCTCGACTTAAAACACTAATGGCGGAGCCACCCGACAGGAAATTAGCGACCATCTGTGCCGTTACCGCCTGAGGGAAAGCAGACACCCCTTGGGCACAAATCCCATGGTCACCAGCAAACACGGTTACTGTGATGTGATTAATTACTGGATGGATCGTCCCTTGCCAACTGGCAAACTGCTCAGCTAACCATTCAAGCCGCCCCAAAGACCCATGAGGTTTGGTTAATGTAGCCTGATGTGCCTGTGCTCGTTTTTTTGCCTCGGCATCAATTTTCTGTACTTTTTGAGTAAACCATTGGTTTGTCATGTAGCTTGTTCTAGGGACTGTTGAGATGATTTTTATGAATAGGCTTTTTATCGCTAGGGTCTTCACACATCGTTTTCAAATGCATGGGTAAGCCCGCAATAACTAGAGACACCTTATCGCAATGCAGGGCCAGCTCCTGATGCAAACAACCACTTTCATCTACAAACTGTCGGGACAATTCTCCCATAGGAATAACTCCACTGCCCACTTCGCTACTGACTAAAAAAACACTGGCCTTTGATTGTATAAACGCCTGTAAGAAAGCCTGCTTGACTTCCGCCCAACAATGATCGAGTAATGCATTCGTTAACCATACGGTTAAGCAATCAATTAACAAACAATATTCAGGCGTATTATATTTACGTAGTACCTCTGCCAACTGTAACGGTTCCTCAATTAACCGCCATTGTTTATCTCGCTGTTGTTGGTGAAGCTCAATACGCCGTACCATTTCATGATCATCCTGCTTTATTGCTGCCGTTGCTACATACCATAGCGATTGCCCCGCCGCTATACCTGATGATAAACCTTCCTGTTCCGCGTAGTGGCTTTTTCCGCTACGCACCCCACCTAATATTAACTGTTTCATCAATGACTACTCTGTCTGGCACTACTTGGCAGCACGTCTTTAGAAGGTGTATCTTCTGCGACAACCTGAGCCTGAAGATACAACGCTTGAGAAGATCGAACAAACTCTTCTGGTGTTTTTGATTTGCGCACATACAATGATTGGTGAAAAACCGTTGCATTGTAAGGGGGACTAGAATGAAAGCCTTCATCACTTTTAACCAGATTGACAAAGAGACTCATCAACACTAGCATCGGTAAAACTGATACGATAATACCTCGGGTTAAGCAACGCATATAGGTAGAAAAACGCAAAGACACATTCAATAAACATGCAATAACGACTGAGAGAACCATCTTATCTATCCAGCCAGTGTCAGCCGAAAAATAACCATTAAACACGATAAAAGAAGACAACCAACCATATAAAAAAAGTATCACTAAGGCTATGGATGAGAGTACATAATATAAGAAAAAACGATTATCATGATGCAAAACTCTTCCAATAAAACTAAATAAGCCACCATACACTGCCAGCCCTATCAAGACGTAAACCCATTGCATAAACTCTGCAGTTTTATCATCCAATAGGGGGGTTGATATATAGATATCTATAATAATTAAAATACCCAACAGTAAAGAGGCACATAAGATAAACCACCATTGAGTCAACGTATCGCTCAGTTCCTCCCAAAATGAGAGAGGTATTGCAGGCTCCACATTCGCGTTAACGGATGAAACACGCAATAGGGTTTTGCCAATAGTAATAGTATCACCTGGCTGTATTTGGCTGGTAGAGGCTAATTTTTTTTGTTTGACACCATAGACACCATTGACACTCTGCTTATCTTCACAGGAAATACTATCACTATCTTGCTGATAACTGAGCTGAATATGAACAGGATCCACATAGCTATCCGCTAACACCAAATCATTATAATAGGCGCGTCCTACTGTCACCTTGTCTTTATAAAACACTTGACAGTCCAACACTTGTCCCGAACGATTTACAATCTCGATAACTATTGCCATGATGATGACTCAATAAAGCGATTAAGAAAACGATTGGCCGCCACCTCAGTTACCCCTGCCAGTGTATAGTGTTCCATCAACGCAGTATTTTCCCTATCAATACTGACTGCCAAATAAAAGATATCGTATAAACCTTTTATCTTTTTATAAGAACGTACACAATAATTGACTTTTTTTTCAAACGATAAAACAGGCGTACCAACAACGCTAATTTCACACACATAATTCCCTACATCATCCTTGCCCGCTTTATTTCCAGGCACCGCCCCGGATAACTTACCTGTCACATATCGATAGAACACCAATGGATCCCATGTCTGAGCTTTAAAATGCTGAAACTCGTATTCAATAAACCCAGTATGAAATTGCTGGGAAATATAGATTTGATCTTTATTACTACAACCTTTAGCAATGGTATACAAACCCACTTCTTTTCGATTGCGACTATGTCCCCAACAGGACATACTCTCTGAGACTTTTCCTACTACCTGTGCATCACCCATCGCTTCGGAGGGCCAGGGCTTATTCAAGATTTCATCAATAGCTCGATGACTGAAAGCCGCTATTTGATCCAACATTAAGTCATAGTAGTTCTGATGTTTATCCCGATTTTGTAGCAATTGCTTTAACTTATCCACGGGTACCAAAAAACCAATCTGATCCCCAGAAGTTGCGACATTGATACCCACAACTTCCCCTTGATTATTAATGGTGGGCCCTCCGCTCATCCCTGGATTGATAGCGCCGCTAAAGTGAATCAGATCCAAAAATTGGTGTTCAACCAAACCGTTATAAGTCCCATCGACAACGGTCATGCCAATATCATGAGGATTACCAATAGAATAGAGAGTGACACCTTTTTTAAGTAGGCGGTCAGACAAGCGTATACCTTGCCCTAAGGGAGTCGATTGCTTAGAGGTAAGTACTGCCAAATCATGCACTACATCAAAGGACACTATTGCCATTTCATAAGTCACACCCTCTTTTATAATTTCTATTCGATACTGCTCTGGCTTGTTAATTACCGGGGATATCACATGATAATTTGTGGCCAGCCTAGCGCCATCCTCAATTAAAAACCCCGTCCCTATCACTGATTGGTTACCAGAATGAACGTCAATAATTCTGACTTGAAATATGGAGTTCTCATAGGTTCCGAATAAAGTATCAGCAGAATAATCACTAACAGAAAAAGCCCATACTGAAAAACAGGAAAACCATAACAAGCCAATAACATTAAATTTCAATACCTTATACCCCAGTCTTTATCTGCCAGATGTTTTCAAATACCAATTCTTCAAGTGGCATTTCTTTGGTCCACTCCTCTAATACCAACATGGGCTGTTCATAAAAAGCCTCAACATGGCCCAAACACAGAATAGCGATGGGCAAACTGTCCTCAGGCATTCGTAAGAGAGATATGAGCTCATCAGGATCAAATAAGGATACCCAACCCATTCCCACACCTTCTGCACGAGAGGCCAGCCACATATTTTGAATCGCACAGCATAGCGAAGCAAAGTCCATTTCTGGCAAGGTTCGTCGACCAAAAATATGCGCTTCCCGTTTATCCGGCAAAGCCGCAACTACCACCTCTGCACATTGGAGTATCCCTTCGACTTTTAATTTTAAAAATGCCTCTCCTCGATCCCCTAACGCTGCTGCCGTCTCTTCACGCTCCTTATTGACTATCGAAAAGACATCTCTTCGTAAAGCTTGGTCGGTAATGCGAATAAACCGCCATGGTTGCATTAAGCCCACACTAGGTGCCATATGAGCAGCAGACAGTATCCTTTTAAATACTTCACTGTTCAATGGGTCAGACTTGAAGTGCCTCATATCACGACGCTCAGCCATTACTTTGTAAATAGCATCTTTTTCCTGGGGGGAATAACTTAATGTCGATTTTTCGTTATGCAAAGGAGTTATCTCATCTTATCCATTGTTGATCAGTGATCGAAACCTAGGTAAGAAAAATCAATGTGTTCTTCTAAACAATCTGCTAAACGATCAAGTTGCTGCTCACGAATCTGGTTCAGATCAATGGTTTTCTGACCATTGCTAAGCCCTGCCCAATCCAACAGTACACTAAAGGCGTCTGGCATATCAAATAAACCATGTATATAGGTTCCAATAATCGATTGGTCATCACTGACCACACCCTCATAACGGCCACTTTGCAGTCGGACCAGTGGCGTATAATGATCAGTCCCCGATGAAATACCACAATGGATTTCGTATCCAGCAATCGGAACAGGTTCTTTTTGCTGAGAATCTGGATGCAACAAAAGAAAACCTGAAACACGCTGTAATTGTTTATGCTCTTTTAGCTCAGTCTGCAACTCCAGCAAGCCCAAACCTTGAGACGTCCCTGGTGGACCTTCAACGCCTAAAGGATCGATAATCGTTTCACCCAACATCTGATACCCTCCACAAATACCCAATAGTTTTCCACCATAACGTAAATGTCTCAAAACTACCTGATCCCACCCGTGCTGCTTGAGTAGCTCCAAATCCTCGCGCACATTTTTAGTCCCGGGAAGAATAATCAGATCTGTTGGCGGCACCACTTCACCCGGAACAACAAACTGACAATCAATATTGGGGTGTAACTGTAATGGATCAAAGTCAGTATGATTACTGATTCTGGACAGCACAGGGACAACAATGCGTAATCGAACGTCTTTGTCATTCGTTTTTATTTTAATGGTATCTTCTGCATCAAGATGGAAGTTTTTCAAATACGGAATCACTCCTAATACAGGTTTACCCGTTGCTGCCTCTAACCAATCGATACCTGGTTGCAATAAAGCCAGATCACCACGAAAACGGTTAATAATAAACCCTCTAACTCTTTGTCTTTCCGACTTCGATAACACCTGTAAGGTTCCCAGAAGATGGGCAAACACCCCCCCTCGATCAATATCCGCCACAATAATAACGGGGCAATCCACCGCTTCAGCAAATCCCATATTGGCAATATCGTTTTCACGTAAATTCACTTCTGCAGAACTTCCCGCCCCTTCAACCACCACCATCTCATAATCATTCTGCAAACGCTGATAGGATTCCAGAACAAACGACATAGCCACTTTTTTATACTGATAATAATCTCTCGCCTGCATATTGCTGATGGCTTTACCGTGAACGATCACCTGAACACCAATATCGGAAGAAGGTTTTAGTAAGATAGGATTCATATCCGTATGGGGTTGTAAACCACAGGCCTGAGCCTGTACGGCTTGTGCACGACCAATTTCACCACCATTGACTGTTACCGCACTATTTAACGCCATGTTTTGTGGTTTAAAAGGGGCAACACGTATTCCCCTTCGTTTCAGCATTCGACAAATACCCGCTACCAATACGCTTTTACCCGCATCCGATGTAGTACCTTGAATCATCAAACAAGCCATATTACGGCATAGCCTTCATTATTTACACACCCTAAAGATACGTATAGGTCTAAAAATCAACACCTTTTCGCGCTTTAATTCCCGATTTGAAGGCATGCTTGATATCTTTAACCTCAGAGACTGTATCCATAATATCCCGCAAAGCAGAACCACCCCCACGACCAGAAACCACAACACTTTGGGAAACAGGTCGGTTAACAATCGCTTGTAATACCTTGTATTCATCTAAATATTGGTAAGCTAGCATGTAGGTCAGTTCATCCAAAATCACCAGATCATAGGACGCATCCGTTAGCATAGATTCAACATATTCCCAAGCTCGTTCAGCAGCCTCAATATCTGCGGTACGATCTTGCGTATCCCAGGTGAACCCAGTAGCCATTTGGTAGAAATCCACTTGCGGGCAATGACGACGTACATAGATTTCCTCACCGGACAATTGTTCACCTTTAATAAACTGCACAATCCCCACTTTTTGCTCATACCCCAATGCCCGCATCACCATGCCAAAACAAGAACTAGACTTACCCTTACCATCACCGGTTAATAATAAAGCCACACCCCGCTCTGTAGAAGCTTCCTCAATACGAGCATCCACCTTAGCTTTTTGCTTTTGCATGACCACTTTATGTTTTTGATGTTTATCCATACTTAACCTACTCACTATGGCCAAATGTACTCTTCGCTCACTAAAAGTTGACAGTTCTTACCATTCTCTATCCTTAGAAAAGGATAGGAATTCTATAGAAGGTAGATGCATAAGTCTAATAAGTGTAAGGCTGTTTAGTCCGACATGGAACTGTAGCATTATAAACTATTATGAAATCTCTGAATAAGTCTGGGTGAAAGAGCATCAGAGGAAAAACAACCCATATCAAGGCACGAAACGCACGTTATAGTGGGCCTATTGCGAAGTGTTACAAGGCAGAGATGGGTTATTTTTCGCTGATGCCTTCCGGTCATGGTTGATTTAAAGGTTCCTTATAAAGAAAAAATGCTTTTCCCTTTCAATAAGCTGATACCTCTGACACAGCATATGACGCTGATCCATATGCTCTTTCAAAATTTTACAATGTTTATCCTTTTTCTTACACGGATTCAATCTAAAGGTTAAATCTTGAGGATTTCGCTAAGGAGCGTTAACAATTAAGCTAACCAATTTCGTTTGAGCCTTTCAGCCGTACTGGATTATCTAGCCCATCAACCGTCACATCAATTTTTCTACCTAAACTACCACGAGACTTACCAACCGCTTTCACTTCATGATCGTTTCTTAACACTCTACGAGACAAATGTTAATCCTCCTTAGTCAAACTAGCCACTTACATAACAAAAAATTTAAAACCATATGGAATTATTCGCAAAACAATACATTTTATCTTTTAATTTAAAAAAAAATATACCACTATTTCATGGCGATAATGAATTCACTCATTAGTTCACTAAGCAATTAATTATTAACTTAAAGAGGAAACAATGATGGAAAGAAGAGATGGCTCATTTAATCCTGATGAAATAACACATTTTATCATACGAAATAACTATGCTAGTCTTGCTGATGTTAAAATTGATGTTAGTGGTAAAGACCCTCATATACAGCCTTTTGCTAAAGGTGATGAAATTAGTTTAGAAATTATTGGTTCAACACCAGATACAAAGCAGGTTATATGGGAAGATGGAAGAGTAATAAGAGAAGTTAGTTTAAACGATGACGATGTATCTGATGATTTTCAGATGCCAAATAGTGATAATTACGACTTTAACGCTATAAAATATAGGGCTGGTTCTTATGGTCCTCAGGATCTACATGAAATAATTAATTTCGATAATAATACTTATCTTGGTTCCGTTTTGGATCGTGATGGAATTGATGGTGGTAGTGCTGCACGTATAAAAACAAATGTTGAAAATAATGCACTGGTTGCTAGCTTAGAAACAAAGAGGTAGAGTTGTTTAAACGGAGTAAAAAATAACATCTAAATAGTTAGGGTCTGTTGACGTTTCACATTAGCAACCATAAAAAAGAACACGCCAGAGTCAACATTCCCTGATAATTTCGTTTTAATTTATCATAACATGTCGCAATTGATCGAAAATCTTTCAACCAAATGTCGGTACTTATATAAACACTAACCTATGTCATCGTTACTAATCGTCGAATTACGTTTCCTTGGAATCATCGGTGTCGATGACTTTTCTCTTATTTGTCATCGTAACACTTCACTATCATACCCTTTGCCGGAAATCACATAATCTGCTTGCGGCAATACGTCTATCAAATCGGGGGCCGCTGTACAATCGTTCACATGAGCACCCGTAATATGAAATACGATGGGCAAACCAAACCCATCAACAACCATGTGAATGTTCGTGGTTTTACCGCCCAGACTATCCCCAGCCCCTTGAATTTCCTGGCTTGCAGCGCCTGCACTATGCTGATGTGCTTTAACAATACTGCCATCAGTAAATTCCCATTCGAGATCGGGGTCTTTCGATAACGAGGAAAATATGTTCATCAGCTTACCTTTTGATGACCACTCATTAAACCGCTTATAAATCGTGTTCCAATCACCAAAATAATCAGGCAAGTCTCGCCAAGGACAGCCTACTCGTCATCGACAGAGAATCCCTCGTTTATGGGAGCGTTACACAATTCCAATGGCGAGTTTATAAAATTCCATATGCAGGTCATTTCCGATGCCGTCCCTGAGAGGCGCCATGCTTTGGTCATCATGGATGGGGAGGATTGCCACCAAGAAAGCTTAGACTTACACACCCACACCTTATTCTCCCGAATTTAACCCTTGTGAGCAAGTTTGTCGTTATCTTAAAGAGTACTTTTTATCAATTCGATGACGATGGCGCAATACTCGATGCCATTAAGCGTGGAATCGATTTAGCACATTGACAAGGAGAGAGTTTTGTCTCTGTGTACAAGAAAGTGGGGCGATTTATCATAAAACTTTTTAGGATTGGTATAACACTTATTAGCTTATCCATAATCAGTGCAAAGTGAATAAAAAATAGAAATACAATGTCTAACTTTTCAAATCGTGAAAATATTCGCCTAAACCCTTTTAATCGCCGAAATACCAGCTAAAAGTTGTCTATTGTACATATCTTTAATAGGCACTCAAAGAATACGACAATAGCTGTTCTCTATTTGGCGATTGAAGCAGTCCCTAGTCAAACTGGGGACTTACGTGCCAAAGGGTTACCATAGCTCATTAAGCGCTGGTAACGTTTTTCCAGTAACTCATCAATGGGCAAGCGTTTAAATTCATCAACCTGAGCCGTTAAGCGTTCCTGTAAACTGGACGCCATCAAATCAATATCACGATGGGCACCTCCTAAGGGTTCAGGAATCGTTTCATCCACAATACCCAGTTCTTCCAATACCGTAGAAGTCACACCCATCGCTTCTGCAGCTAATGGTGCTTTATCAACCGTTTTCCAAATAATATTGGCACAACCTTCTGGCGAAATCACAAAGTAGGTGGAATACTGTAACATATTTAAGTGGTCCCCCACACCTATGGCTAATGCCCCACCTGATGAACCTTCCCCAATCACGGTACAAATAATGGGAGTCCGCAAACGCGACATCACCGCTAAGTTTTGTGCAATAGCCTCGCTAATACCACGTTCTTCACTATCTATTCCAGGATACGCCCCCGGTGTATCAATTAAGGTCAAAATTGGCATGTTAAAACGCTCAGCCATTTTCATAAGACGTAAAGCCTTACGGTAACCTTCGGGTTTCGGCATACCAAAATTACGCATGACTTTTTCGTTAACACTGCGTCCTTTTTCTTCGCCGATAACCATAACCGGCTTATCACTCAACCGAGCCACACCTGCTACAATCGCATGATCATCACCAAAATGACGGTCACCATGCAGTTCATCCCAATCTGTAAACATACGCTGAATATAATCAGTAGAGTATGGACGTTGAGGGTGACGAGCCACTTTTACAACATCCCAAGCACTCAGATTGGAATAAATTTTCTCGGCTAAACGAGTACTTTTTTTTCGCAGACGGCTTATTTCTTCTGTAATATTAAGGTCATTGTCATTACCAACAAGTTGTAGCTCTTCTATTTTCCCTTCCAATTCAGCAATTGATTGCTCAAAATCGAGGTAGTTTGGATTCATAATGTCACTTTAACCTATGCTGATTTATTAAATAGAGCTTTTTTAAGCGTTTAAAGTACGCTAAACCGAAACTAGAGTCGAGTCAAGTTTACGTTCATTTAGCTCTGCAAGTTTGGAGAGTATTGTGCTTTATTATCCATATCATCCACAACGTTTGCTATATTTAATATCTCAATATTTCTTATTGATCTTTGTTTATTGGGTTAACGCTTGCACCCACTGATTAAAAGGTGTCTGCCGAACCCAATCCGGAAGAATAAAATGAGCATATTCGCGACGTAAGGGATAATGCCGGCGCAAACTATCAAAGTAATCACCTGGAGATTGATTTGATAATAACCAACGACGTAGTTGTTGATCATCCTTCATAATAGGGTAGGCGGCTAACAGCAATTGATTAAACCGTTGCTGGTCCGAAAGACTTTCCATGTTGTCAGCATCAACGCAAAGCAACGATGTTTCAGTATTCATTATTTGAGCAATATCGATTGGAGAAGGTTGCGCAAGAAATTGACACAACGCTTGAAAAATTATGGCACTACCATTTTCTCTCCCCTCCAGACTATAGCCCGCAATATGTGGCGTCACTATATCAATATAGGGGATTAACTCTGCCAGAATATTTGGCTCGTTTTCCCACACATCCAAAACGACAGAAAAGGTTTTATTGGAAGATACTTTTTTAAGCAAAGCCTGATTATCCAACACTGCCCCTCGACCTACGCTAATCAACAGACTACCAGGCCGCAACTGTTCAAATTCACGCTCACCCAAAAGATGCCATGTCGGGTATTCTCCATCTATAGTCAGTGGTGCGTGTGAAGTAATAATATCCGCTCGCAAAACATCCTCCAGACGACTTAAATCAGGATGATCCATTGAAGATAAAAAAGGATCGTAGCAACAACAATCAACCCCTAACGATTTGAGTCGGCGATACACTCTGCCACCAATATTGCCACAAGCAATAATACCCACCGTAGACTGCAACCAGTCAGGTGATAGTTGGGCCATTGCGCTTAATACATATTGAACAACCGAATCAGCATTACATCCCGCAGCATTAGCCCACACAATATTCTGTTGATCCAGGTAATCTGTGTCTAAATGATCTGTACCAATCGTACAAGTACCTACAAATTTAACCTGGGTATTCTGTAATAAGCTCTTGCCAACATTTAAGGTGGAGCGAGTCAATAATATATCCACATCGGATAATTGCTCTTGAGTTACGACCCGCCCCGTATAAGTAGATACCTCTCCCAAGCTTGAAAACATCTCGTGTAATAATGGGATTTGACTATCACCAAGAATTTTTAGCGTCACTAAGCGTTTACCCTAAAAACCGTTGATAACAAGGGTTATCCGTTTCTTCATGATACTGATAGTTCAGCCGCTTTAGATGCTGAGTGAATTCCTGATAATCAGACTCTGGCACTTCAATACCTGCCAGTACATTACCAATAGCCGCTCCCTGATTACGGTAGTGAAATAAGCTGATATTCCATTTTGACCCTAAGGTTTCCAAAAAGCGTAGTAAGGCACCAGGGTATTCTGGAAAGTCAAAGCGAAATAAACGCTCTTTAATTTCTGTACCCGGCTTTCCACCCACCATATATCTGACATGCAGTTTTGCCAGCTCATTATCAGACATATCAATAAAAGCATAGTGATGTTCATGCAATTGCGCTTTAAATTCAGCTAGCTCGTCTCCACCATTACGTAAACCTACCCCCACAAATATCTCCGCAACTTTCTCTTTCGCATAACGATAATTAAACTCGGTAATAGGTCGTCCGGCCAAATCTTTACAAAAACGTTTAAAACTGCCCTTCTCTTCCGGGATGGTCACCGCCAACAAAGCTTCATTTCTCTGTCCCAGGGATGTTCGTTCAGCAACATAACGTAAAGTATTAAAATTAAGGTTAGCACCAGACAATACTGCTGCTAACTGTAAACCAGTCTGCTGATTGCTATCACACCATAATTTCAAACCAGCCAAAGACAAAGCTCCCGACGGCTCTGAAATAGCGCGCATAGAGACGAAAATATCTTGCATAGCAGCACAAATAGCATCGCTGGAAACTGTCACCACTTCATCACAAAATTGTTGCGCAACACGAAACGTTTCCTTACCGATACGTTTAACAGCGACACCGTCAGCAAAGCTACCTACATAACTCAGATCAACAGGTTTCCCCGCCTTCATAGCGGCATCTAAACAAGCACTATCTTCTGCTTCAACAGCAATCACTTTAATAGTTGGGTTTACCGATTTAATATACGCCGACATCCCTGCCAGCAAACCACCACCACCTACTGGAATAAAAACCGCATCCAAATGGGGCAACTGAGCAAGCAGCTCCTTAGCAACTGTACCCTGACCAATAATCACACCTTCATCATCAAACGGTGGTACAAAAATGGTGCTATCATTGTTAGCCAACTGCAAAGCATAAGCATTAGCCACATCAAAATTATGCCCGTGAATAATCACTTGACCACCAAAATCTCTAACAGCATCAATCTTAATTTGTGGCGTGGTATCAGGCATCACAATACGAGCATGGTGCCCCAAATGCGTAGCACTCAGTGCTAACCCCTGGGCATGATTACCAGCGGAAGCCGTCACTACATGAGAACCCTTGGGCAACTTTTGCAAACAATGAAAAGCACCACGTAATTTAAAAGAATAAACGGGCTGCTGATCTTCCCGCTTCAGCCAAATATCATTTTCATAACGGGTTTCAAGACTTTTAACCCGTGTCACTTCTGTTTCCTTCACCAAGGCTGACATATCGGCTTTTTTAATCGCTTTTGTATACTCAGCACCACTTAAGCGTTTATCGCCCGACTTTTTTATAAACCTTTTCACCAATGCCTGTATCATTTCATTATCTCTAATTAGTCACCTATTTTTCATATCTATACTTGTATTCATACCCTTATTTACAACCGTAAAAAATAAAAAAACCTCCGAACATTTCAGTACGGAGGTTTGTTAGCATGCTAAAAAATTTTGCCACTCACTCACCCCACGGCAATAACTATCACCGCGATGATAATAATTTTTAGGGCTTGGGTAGGGATAAACATATCGGTATTGTAGTGGCAAATAGGTATACTGGCAAATTTATCGCGTTTGACACGTAATGATGACTATATACGATAATGAGCCATAAATCACATGTAGTAAAGTATGGCACTAAAAACCAATAGAAAAATGCACCCCTTGCGCAGGTTAACACAACAGCAACTGGTCAAAGCTACCTAGTTACAGATTATAGTTTATTCAACGCCACAACATAAATCAGTGTATACACAGCACTGATACTTAAACCCGGTAAGATAGTCCATAAGACATTAGGGGTGCCAGCCAAAATATGTAACCCAGTGGATGTGAATGACAATAAAGTTAGTGCAACTAAAAACACCCAAAGGCTGCACAGGGGCACTGTCAACCAACGAGTAAACAACCATTCCACACTGACAGCTAACACCAAAGTCACCACAAAGCTATAAGAGCCTTGCGTAAAAGCAGCCTTACCTGCACTCATCCAACCGTGGCTACTATTAATATATAGAGCCCAACAGCCATAGACAAGAAAACCCACAGTGGGGGGAACCCAAATACGGACTTTTTGATTATTGATCCATTGCTGCATGAATATGTGGTCGCTTGATTAGTTGACTAAAGCAAGGCCATAGGCCTTGCAATAGCACAATATGTTTTACCTGAGCCTAGTAATGACATTGCTTCTATAGGAATAATAGCAGCAAGTATCATTAAAAAGTTGCGTTGATCGGCTATTCAATAAGCTGTTTGATATTTCCTAACTTCAACACATCCGCTCTTGAACATCTCTATGTTAGCGACCCAAACCTCAACCTCTCATTTATCTTGTAAATGAAAACCTCCCTAAATCATCGACTTGCACTCGAATCGTATCATTAGCGATAAAATCTCCCGCTAATAATTTCTGAGCCAATGGATTTTCTATGAGTTGCTGGATAGTACGTTTTAAGGGCCTAGCTCCGTAAATTGGATCAAACCCTGCTTCTGCCAATTTATCCAAAACAGCCTCATCCAGATCTATGGCAAATCCCCGAGCAGCCAAACGCTGTTTAAGTAAATCCAATTGAATCAAAGCAATTTCACGAATTTGCTCCTGGCTTAACGGAGAAAATAAAACGCTTTCGTCAATACGATTAAGAAACTCTGGTCTAAAATGCTGTCCTACTATTTTCATCACTTCCTGTCGAACTAAGGCCTGATCGCTATTTGATGTTGTCATATCCTGAATCACATCTGAACCCAAATTCGATGTCATTACCACCACGGTATTACGAAAATCAACGGTACGTCCCTGACTATCCGTTAAACGCCCGTCCTCCAGGACCTGTAATAAAATATTAAAGACATCAGGGTGTGCTTTTTCAATCTCATCCAATAACAAGACTGAATAAGGGCGCCGACGTACCGCCTCGGTCAGATAACCTCCCTCTTCGTAGCCAACATAACCTGGAGGAGCACCAATAAGACGCGCTACTGCATGTTTTTCCATAAACTCAGACATATCCAGACGAACCATAGCATCACTACTATCAAATAAGAATTCAGCTAACGATTTACAAAGTTCAGTTTTACCAACCCCCGTTGGCCCTAAAAACAAAAATGAACCATTGGGTCGATCCGGGTCAGATAAACCTGCACGAGAGCGACGTACTGCGTTAGCAACCGCCACGACAGCTTGGGATTGTCCAACCACTCGACTATGTAAAACACTTTCCATACGAAGTAATTTATCGCGCTCACCTTCTAGCATTTTAGTGACAGGAATCCCTGTCCATTTTGAAACAACTTCAGCAATCTCCTCATCGGTGACTTTATTTCGCAGCAGTTTCATTTCCATCATTTCTGCCTGACTCGCCATATCCAATTGTTTTTCCAGGTGGGGAATAACCCCATATTGCAATTGAGAAATACGCTCAAGATCACCCACTCGACGAGCCGCATCAATATCTAAACGTGCTTGCTCTAAGGTCGTTTTAATTTCCTGTGTACCGTGTAAAGCTGCTTTTTCAGCACTCCATATTTCTTCCAGATTTTTAAATTCTTCTTCAACACTTTTAATATTTTTATCTATTTCTTCTAGCCGATGTAGTGAAGCTTCATCTTCATCTTTTTTCATCGCTTCACGTTCGATTTTTAGTTGAATTAAACGACGTTCCAAGCGATCCATTACCTCAGGTTTCGAATCAATTTCCATACGAATACGGCTGGCAGCTTCATCAATTAAGTCAATTGCCTTATCCGGTAACTGCCGATCAGTAATATAGCGTTGTGATAATTTGGCAGCAGCAATAATCGCAGCATCGGTAATATCAACCCCATGATGAACTTCATAGCGCTCCTTTAAACCACGCAAAATAGCGATAGTGTCAGACTCTGAAGGTTCGTCCACCAGAATTTTTTGGAAACGACGTTCTAACGCAGCGTCTTTTTCAATATATTGTCGATATTCATCCAGTGTTGTCGCACCCACACAGTGCAACTCTCCTCGTGCTAGCGCAGGCTTTAGCATATTACCCGCATCCAAAGCACCATCCGCTTTACCAGCACCCACCATCATATGCAATTCATCAATGAAAATAATCACACGTCCTTCTTGCTTGGCCAGCTCATTCAACAACGCCTTGAGACGCTCTTCAAAGTCACCACGAAATTTTGCACCAGCTAATAAAGACCCTAAATCCAATGATAATACCCGTTTATTTTTTAAGCCCTCGGGGACTTCACCATTCACAATACGCTGGGACAGACCTTCAATAATTGCTGTTTTACCAACCCCAGGCTCACCAATCAATACCGGGTTATTTTTAGTTCGACGCTGTAGTACTTGTATCGTACGGCGGATTTCGTCGTCACGACCAATCACTGGATCCAGCTGGCCTGCTTCCGCACGACTGGTTAAATCAATCGTGTATTTCTCCAAAGCCTGACGATTTTCTTCGGCATCAGGGTTGTCAACCGTTTCACCACCTCGTAATGCGTCAATGGATACCTTTAATTTTTTTAAATTACCATGAGCCAGCAATAACTTACCAAGCCCAGTATTACCATCCTCCATGGCAACCAGTATCAAGCTCTCGCTGGATATATACGAGTCACCATTATCCTGCGCCTTTTTATCGGCTAGATTTAACAAACGCCCCATATCAGGGGACATTTGAACATCGCCATTAGGGTTTTGAATACGTGGCAAGTTATCCAACTCTTTGGCCACTTCATTCCTCAAGACTGCCACATCGAAGCCCGATTGTGACAATAAAGGACTGATAGAACCACCCTGCTGATTCATCAAGGCAGAAAGCAAATGCAAGGGCTCAAGGCGGTTGTGATCTCGGCCCAATGCTAATGACTGCGCATCAGATAATGCCATTTGTAGCTGGTTAGTCAGACGATCAATACGCATAACAAACACTCTCTTTACAATAGTAGACAATTGTAATATAAGGGGGTATTTATAGAATTCAAGGGAAAAATAAACTCAGGCTTTTTACAGAAGAGTTATAATTTTTGAGGAAATGAAACAGGTAATAACGTTTAACCCCAATACCAAAGGCTGCTACCACACCATAAATTACCCAATGGCAATATGAAACCTGTATGGGGATTTTTATAAGGTTTGCATAAGTGCTTGAACCACATAATCCATATTCTTGTCACTTAAGCCAGCAATATTCATTCGACTGGAGTTAACCATATAGATACTATATTGCTCTTTTAAAGCCCGAACTTGGTCCATACTAATACCTAAGAAAGAAAACATACCTTTTTCCTGTTCAATATAATCAAAACGAGAGGCTGCTCCTGCTGCATTTAACTTTTGCACAAAACGGGTACGCAAACCTGCAATACGCTCACGCATAAAGGTTAGCTCCTCTTGCCACTGCTCACGTAACTGCAGATCATGCAAAATAATATCTACCAATGCAGCACCATAATGTGGTGGCATAGAATAGATGCCTCGGGCAATATTCATCAACTGACCTTTATTAATTTCAGCAACTTGCGAATCTTTAGCAACCACGAATACCGATCCAACGCGCTCACGATATAAACCAAAGTTCTTCGAACACGAACTAGCAATAATGACTTCTGGGCAATGCTCTGCTAAGTAGCGTAAACCCCAAGCATCTTCATCAAGCCCATCGCCTAATCCTTGATAGGCAATATCAACAAAAGGAACTACACCTTTTTCATTCAGCAACTCAGCAATCAACTGCCACTGTTCCTGATTCAAATCGGCACCAGAGGGGTTATGGCAACAACCATGAAGCAAGACAATATCGTTTGCTTTACTCTTGGATAGGTCTTCCATCATTGCAGGGAAATCGAGTGTATGACTCTCACCATCGTAATAGCGATATTCTTTTAAAGACAAGCCACAATCGCTCAGCAAAGGAATATGATTGGCCCATGTTGGTGCAGAAACCCACACAGTTCCTTCTCGCTGAACACTACCATAACAGCGTTTGATTAAGTGCCCTGCGATACTCAATGCACCACAACCGCCTGGGGTCTGAATACCCACTACACGACGATCTAACACTGCGGCATGATCACTCCCCAACAATAAGCGCATAATCGCCTCATTGAACCCGGCAGCACCCGCTGAACCCACATAAACCTTACTGGTTTCCTGTTGGTACCATTGTTTCTCAGCAGTGTCTACCGCTTTCATAATTGGAGTATGACC
Organism: Candidatus Endobugula sertula; assembly: GCA_001723645.1. Lineage (GTDB taxonomy): Bacteria > Pseudomonadota > Gammaproteobacteria > Pseudomonadales > Cellvibrionaceae > Endobugula > Endobugula sertula. The sequence continues at coordinate 24,271 of MDLC01000017.1, forward strand.
CGCTTCGTTTTTATAAACACCCGCACCCAAATCTACTTTATTAGGATTAGTGTCCGAATTACATTCAAGCGTTAGCGTTAAAATAGGGTCAACAGCCAGTGGATTAAGCACATCAAGCATAAGGTTTCCCACAATTCAGCATTCAACAAAGTTACAGATTAAAAGTATCCCTAAAAACAAGTACTTTTCATCAATGCAGGGATAAGAGAACCGCAAGCTACGCTCAATAAATGAGGATTCATACATGGAACCAACACAACTATCGAAGAAAAAGTGTACTTTTAGAGATACCACTCAGTGTTTTCACCAAGAGGCATATCGCTAGTATACAATATTTAACGGCGATTAAACCACCAGAGTAAGACGACACTTTGCTAAACTAGCACCTTTCACTAATAAATGGGATATCTTATGGATACCACTTTTTCTCCTTCTCCAGTATGGCGAAGGTTTGCAGCGATTATTTACGATACGCTATTGATTACCGCTATCAGTATGGGCTATGGAAGCTTATGTCTCGCCATTAACATTTTATTCTTCAACAACCAAGCAACACTAGAGAACAACCTATTCTTTCAGATAGGTTGGCTCCTGGTGATTATGAGTTTCTTCTGTTTTTTTTGGATTAAAGCGGGACAAACGTTAGGAATGAGAGCTTGGCGCCTAAAAATTATCGACCAACAAACACAGCAATTTCCCTCATTAGCACAATGTTTAGGTCGATGTTGCTTCAGCGTTATTGGTCTAGTATTATTTTTTACTGCTCTGTTTCACAAAAAGCGCCAATGTCTTCATGACATCATGACACATTCAATGGTTGTATTAGTTCCCAAAGAAAAGAACGCTTAAAGAAAAAAATAGCGTTATACGAATGAAGCACTTGAAACCCTCGGGTATCTTTTGCTCTAAACGGATTAGTCAGTATCAGCGCGTACGAGACAATAAAAACAACCCATAAGCTAAACAAAATACAATCGGTAACAAGACAGCCAATAAGGGAGAAAGCCCATAGATCAGACTGGCTGGACCCATCAGCTTTTGTACTATCTGAAAAACAATGCCAACAACTACCCCAGTAAAAATACGATAACCCATGGTAGCTTCACGTAATGGACCAAAAATAAAAGAAATGGCAACCAACACCAAACTAATAATTACTAATGGCTGCAACACTTTCCCCCAATAAACCAGCCAATAGTTTTCATCTCCCAGATTCTGCTTTTCCAAATAATTAGCGTAACGATATAATTTGCTGATAGCGAGGTTATCCGTATCCTGAACAAGAACCGTTAACAGTTTAGGAGAAAGTGTGGTATCCCAATAGCGAGAAGCATAGGTTTTTGTGGAAGTCTCTGTTTTAGAAAATAGGGTTTCTGTGACATTTTCCTCCCGCCAACGGCCATTAATATACAACACCAATTCTGCAAAACTACTGGAATATAAGAACCCTTGTGAGTCATATCGATAACGAGTTATCCCGGATAGCTTTCCATTAGTTTGTACACTATTAAAATGCATAAACTCATTTCCCTCTCGATTCCAAAAACCCTCCCGAGAACTAACGGCTTTATTTTTGCCCTGCAATAACATAGACCGACGACTTTCGGCATACTGGTCCGACACAGGAATGACATATTCAGCAAATAACAGCATAGCAACAATAAATAATAAAACGGGTTTTAACACAGCCCATGTTAAACGCAATAAACTGACCCCTGCAGCACGCATCACAACCAGCTCGCTCGTTGAGGCCAAACTCCCAAGTCCTACCAAACCACCTACCAAAGCTGCAAATGGCATAAACTGATAAAAACTGACAGGAATACCCAAGGCAACATACATCAATGCTTCGGAAAACGTATAAAGGTCAGTTAAATTGCCAAGCTCATCAATCAATTTAGCCAACAGGTCTAATGAACTGATGATAAGTAATACAATAACGATGGCAGCTACTGTAGTACGAAATATATAGGAGTCCAATAAACGCATAATATTTAGCGATTAGGCCGCCTTTTGTTTGTCATAAAGAAGCGCAACCATTGACTTTTATCAAGACATAAAAATAAGACTAAAACCATAAAGAGAAAGTGAATTCCCCACAAACCAACCTCAACCGGCAAACGCTCCTCTTCAACGGCACTTCGAGCAGCGTTAAGTAAAACCAGATAAATAAGGTAGAACAGAACAGATGGTAACAACATCACATAGCGCCCACGACGAGGGGTCGTATGACTAAAAATGACCCCTAGCAAGGCAATGATGAGCACTAATAAAGGCAACGACACCCGCCATTGCAAAGCAGCCCGATGGTCAGGTAAGTCAGAATTCATTAATTCCACGGTTCGAAGGCGATTGACCTTATTGCGCGTGACAACAATCTCTACTGGAGACTCAATTCGTTGAGCCAATTGTTCAAATTCAGTCACTCGGTAGTCAGCCTGACCTGGACGACCTTCATAACGAATGCCATTATTAAGCAATAGATAGCGTTCATTTACATTTTCATCTTTCATACGCTCTGCTGATTCCGCACGCACTATCATCAATGGCTCATCCGCTGACACCCCCACATTGGCAAGAAAAAATGCTCGTAACTGCTCCCGATTACCAGATATCTCCTCGGTATAACTAATAAAATCACCATTACCTACGAGCTGAAAACGTGCTTCCTGCATAGTGTCGAAATCATTACGGGTTTGCTGTTGAGCAAGTATTTCTTCTGCTTTCTGTAAACTCAAAGGACTTAACCACAAACTGAATAAAGAGATCACTACTGCAATAAAGGATGCGGGGACATAAGTCCAGGTGATTAATTTTTTCCGACTAACGCCACAGGCAAATAATACCGTCATTTCCTGATCAGTATACAAACGCCCGTAAGCCAATAACAAGGCAACAAAAAAACCTAAAGGCAGGATGAGTTCAAGAAAGCCCGGCAAACGGTAAAACATAACGGCGAAGAGTACATTCGCATCCATTTTCCCTGCGGCAGCCTCCGCAAGATATTTTACAAAACGACCACTCATAATGATCACCAGCAATATACTGGTCACAGCAAAAGTGGTCATTAACACTTCTCGAGTTAAATAACGTAAAATAATCATGGTGCGAATTTTCTCATTTTTATAACGTTGAGGATAGTCCTCGTTTATACTCAGTTCTTTCCTTACGTATCAAAGTCAAGATACACCCCAAAACTCATCGCTACACGAGTGTCACTGATTAGCATAACGCTGGAACAATTATCGAGGAATAATCTTCATGTAAACTGCCCACATCTAACGACGCGCTAAACAAGCACCAACATTCTCAAACTCACTACGCTATAATACGAAATCATCAGGAGATCAGAGAAAAAACCATGAACTTTATCACCAAAACCACCAGCATTGATCAAATTAAAAGCGATTGTGTCGTCATTGGAGTTTACACTAATGGTCAGTTATCCCAAAGTGCAGAAGTCTTCCAACAACATAGTAATATCTCGTTAAATAACCTATTTGATGCTGGAGAAATTTCTGGCAAGGAGGCCCAAATTGTCACACTTTATCAACCAAGCTCGACCATTAAAAAAGCCCTTATCGTTGGATTTGGTGATAAAGACCAAGTAACTCCTGAATCATTTCGTAAAAGTATCAACGAATTGGCAAAAGTGCTATTAAAAAAACCTTCCAAAAGCGTTTCACTTTATATTGACGAAATTGCTGTTAATGGCTGGAATAGTGGCGATAAAGCACGTTACTGCTCAGAGAGAATGACTTATGCAAGTTATCGTTTTACTTTAGATAAAACTAAGAAATCGAAGAAATCGACCATTAGCTATCAGTGTGAACAAATCAGCAAGACAAAAAAAAGTCTGGCGATAGGAGTTGCTGTAGGCAATGGGGTAAACATTGCCAGAACACTAGGCGATTTGCCGGGTAATATCTGTACTCCCAGCTATCTCGCTAATGAAGCGCGAAAGCTGTCGCGCACCCACAAGACATTAACCACAAAGGTGCTTTCTGAAAAGCAAATGGCTAATTTGGGTATGGACTCTCTACTTTCAGTGTCTGCTGGCAGCACTGAGGCCGCACAATTAATTATTATGGAATACAAGGGTGCGGCTAAAAGTCAAAAGCCCCACGTTCTGGTAGGTAAGGGAATTACTTTCGATACTGGAGGCATCAGCTTGAAGTCCAGTGACGCTATGGATGAAATGAAATTTGACATGTGTGGAGCTGCCAGTGTATTTGGTACGCTGCATACACTGATAGAATTGAAAACCAAGATCAACGTCGTTGCTATAATCGCAGCGGCTGAAAATATGCCAAGCGGCAATGCAACCAAACCCGGCGATATTATCACATCGATGTCAGGAAAAACGATTGAAGTGTTAAATACGGATGCAGAAGGCCGCCTCGTACTGTGTGATGCATTAACCTATGCCAAACACTATAAACCACAATCCGTCATTGATATTGCGACATTAACAGGGGCCTGTGTGGTCGCTTTGGGGGCCCATGCCAGCGGCTTATTCAGTAATAATAATCAATTAGCAGAATCGTTATTAGAATCTGGTCAAAACACAGGGGATAGAGCCTGGCAGATGCCCATCTGGGAAGAGTATAAGGAACAGCTAAAAAGTAATTTTGCGGACTTAGCCAATATAGGAGGCCGTACTGCAGGTAGTATTACAGCAGCCTGTTTCCTTTCTCATTTTACAAAAGATTACCCTTGGGCTCACCTGGATATTGCTGGCACCGCTTGGTTGTCGGGCAATGATAAAGGAGCAACGGGTAGACCGGTACCATTATTAACTGATTATCTACTAAAACAGGCTGTATGACGGAGATTGATTTTTATATACTACCCAATGACAGCTTGGCAGCCAGGGATCATTTCGCCTGCCGTCTGGCAGAGAAAGCGATACGCATGGGTAAAGAAGTCCTGATTCAGGTTAATGACCAACAACACGGCGAATCGTTAAGTGATTATTTGTGGTCATATAAACCCGAATCATTTCTGCCACACTTAGTATGGGGGAAGGGCAAACAAGAAGGCCATCTATCCACCAAGGTCATTATCGACTGGCTGGAACCCCATGAACGGTTTCACGATGTCATGATTAATTTAAAACATGAAATCCCGACCACTTTTAGTCGATTTCAAAAACTCTCTGAAATTGTGGTACAGGAGTCTGAATTACTCCCAATAACACGATCTCACTTTCAATTTTACCGTGATCGTGGTTATCCACTAAAAGCGCATAAAGTGCGATAATAGGCTCTAAGGGCCTTCTCAAGAACAATTTATGGCATTTTAGCGCTACAGATTAACAGGTACACTCCCATGTCACACAGCAAGGATCTACTCAACAAACGTAAGAAATCTTTACTCGTTGAATTAGAGTCCATCAAACACCTTCTAGATGACAACCCTAGCACAATACCAATATTAAAAGATGCTGTCGTGGAAAAAGAGAGCACTGCTTACGTCCAAATCCTTGAAGACAATATACCACCAAACACAGAATCTAAACCAATCAGTGGCTCTAAATGCACCGAAAAGCAGTTAACCCATCATGCTTCAGAACAAAAAGCTTTATTTAATGTAGAACAGGCCAGTCAAAAAGCAGGAAAAGAGGTATTAAACAAGCCTCAAACGACTCCCCCCATGCATACTGAAAAAAACGTATCTGGAAAAACACTTAGCAATAACCCCTTTTTACCAGACCATGTACGTAAACGACTGGACCAAAAATCTGCCACGCTGACATCTGCTGAATCACCCGAGAGTCCTAAGAGTCACTCTCAGCATCCCCATGACACCGAGCAACTGATTGAACAACTGGTTGCCCAATACTTACCTAAAATAGAAGCCGAGCTACGGGCACGCCTACTCGCTGCAGTCAAACCTCAAAAGAACGGAGAGGAAACATCACTTTAATTTCTCATCTATTACCAGATCATTGTATAATTGGTTCTTTGCGTCAGTATTTTTACTATAAAGAAAACACCTGACGTTAACTCTCAACCACTGTTTAGATACCGATATTACCATCACTATGGATAAAACCTATCACCCCCAAGCAATTGAACAATCTTGGTATAAGACATGGGAAGATGCTGGCTACTTTAAGCCCTCAGGTAATGGCAATAGTTACTGCATTATGATTCCCCCACCTAATGTAACGGGTAGCCTGCATATGGGACATGGTTTCCAGGAAGCCATTATGGATGCCTTAATCCGCTACAACCGTATGAAAGGTAAAAATACTCTGTGGCAAGTAGGGACTGATCATGCAGGCATTGCTACTCAAATGGTTGTAGAACGCCTTCTCGATGCCGAGGGAGTGTCCCGACATGACTTGGGGCGAGAAAAATTTATTGAAAAGGTCTGGGAGTGGAAAAAAGAATCCGGTGGTAACATCACTCGGCAACTACGACGTCTGGGTGCCAGTCCAGACTGGAGCCGTGAGCGTTTTACTATGGACGATGGATTCTACAAAGCTGTTCAAGAAGTGTTTATCCGCCTTTACGAAGACAACCTTATTTATCGGGGCAAACGTCTGGTTAACTGGGACCCAACACTGCACACAGCAATATCTGACCTTGAAGTTGTGAGTGAAGAAGAAAAAGGCTTCTTGTGGCACTTCCGCTATCCGCTAACCAATGGCGAAGGCCATTTGGTCATTGCCACAACACGCCCGGAAACCATGCTGGGTGATAGTGCGGTCGCCGTTCACCCTGAAGACGAACGTTACCAACACCTTATTGGTCAAACGGTGACTTTACCCTTAGTCGGTCGTGAAATTCCCATTATTGGCGATAGTTACGTTGATCGTACATTTGGTACCGGATGTGTCAAGATCACTCCAGCCCATGACTTTAACGACTATGAAATAGGACAACGCCATCAACTACCTATCTACAATATTTTTGATGACGACGCCAATATTAATCAAGAAGCACCGGAAGCCTATCAAGGCATGGAACGTTTTGCGGCACGAAAACAAGTGGTTAGCGACCTCGATACACTTGGCTTACTGGATAGAATTGATGATCATATACTTAAAGTCCCTCGAGGTGATCGCTCAGGCATCGTTATAGAGCCTTATCTGACAAACCAATGGTATGTTAGAACCCAACCTTTAGCCGAGGAGGCGATCAATGCCGTTGAAAATGGCTTTATAAAGTTCGTACCTAACCAATACGAAAATATGTATTTTTCATGGATGCGAGATATTCAGGATTGGTGTATTTCTCGCCAACTCTGGTGGGGGCATCGTATTCCTGCTTGGTATGATAACGCTGGTAATATTTACGTCGGTCGCACAGAAGAAGAGGTTCGTACAAAACATCACATTGCTGACGATCTTATTCTTAAACAAGACGACGATGTTCTCGACACTTGGTTTTCTTCAGGTTTATGGACATTCGGTACTTTAGGGTGGCCTGAAAATACAAAAGAATTACAAACCTTCCATCCCACCAACTTGCTGGTTACTGGTTTTGATATCATTTTCTTCTGGGTAGCCAGAATGATTATGCTAACCCTCCATTTTCGTAAAGAGATCCCTTTTCATACCGTCTATGTACATGGTTTAGTACGTGACAGCAACGGCCAAAAAATGTCCAAGTCAAAAGGTAATGTACTCGATCCTATTGACCTTATTGATGGCATTGATCTGGAAAGCTTGGTACAAAAACGCACCGCAGGATTAATGAACCCCAAGGCTGCTCCTAAAATCGAAAAGTCTACACGCAAGGAATTTCCAGAAGGCATTAACGCCTACGGCACCGATGCACTGAGATATACCTATTACTCACTAGCCTCTACAGGACGAGATATTAATTTTGATGTCGGTCGTATCGAAGGTTTTCGAAATTTCTGTAACAAGATATGGAATGCTGCACGCTATGTATTAATGAACTGTGAAGATCAAGACTGTGGTCTAAACAGTGATACTGTCGAACTTTCACTCGTTGACCGCTGGATTATCTCCCAACTACAACAAGCAGAACAGGCAGTTGAAAACGGTATTAATAGTTATCGCTTAGACCTTGCTTCACAAGCCCTTTATGATTTTATCTGGAATGAGTATTGTGACTGGTATTTAGAACTGTCCAAACCTGTGCTATGGGATGACAACGCCAGTGATGCACAAAGATGCGGCACCCGACACACACTGATTCGTGTATTGGAAACAACACTACGTCTAGCTCACCCTTTAATGCCTTTTATCACCGAAGAGATTTGGCAACGAGTGCGTAACTTAGCAGGCGCCTCAGGTAACACCATTATGCATGCCGCATACCCAAAAGCAGATAATAGTAAAATTGATCAACAAGCTCTGGAGGACATCGAGTGGTTGAAAAAAACGGTTATTGGCGTAAGAAATATACGTGGGGAAATGAACATTGCTCCTTCGATTAAACTGCCACTGTACCTTGCACAAGGTAGTGAACAAGATAAGTTACGCTTACAAAATACCGAAACCTTTTTAATGAAATTGGCAGGACTGGAAAAAACGCATTGGTTAAATGCTGATGAAGAAGCCCCCATATCAGCGACAGCTTTAGTAGGAGAAATGGAAATACTCGTACCAATGGCAGGTTTTATAAACAAGGAAGCGGAATTGACGCGACTTAACAAAGAAGTAGAGAAACTCAGCAGAGAAGCTGCTCGAATCAGTGGAAAATTAGGTAATACAAACTTCATTGATAAAGCACCCACTGCCGTTGTAGAAAAAGAGAAGGAAAAGCTTCAGAGTCATGAAAGCGCTTTGAAAAAGTTAAAAGTGCAAATGGTAAAAATACAGGAGATATAAAGCTTCACCATACTAGACGTGAGATACTAGGACCCTCAACCTCCCAACAACTCCCTGACCGGCGCATACGATGTCCGGTGTATCGGGGTCACCCCCAGTGTTCTCAACGCCTCTATATGCACCTTGGTTGGATATCCTTTATGGCCAGCAAAACCATACCCTGAATATTGTTTATCAAAAGCAATCATTTCTCTATCACGAGTGACTTTAGCAAGAATCGACGCAGCAGCAATAGCCGCAACACGGCTATCGCCTTTTACAACCGCTTCTGACTGATAGTTCCATTTAGGGACCTTATTACCATCAACCCATACATGCTCAGGCTGTACAGATAAGCTTTCTACTGCTTTTCTCATTGCGAGCAGGCTGGCTTGTAAAATATTTATAGTATCAATTTCCTCAACTGAGCAACGGGCAATAGACCAGGAAAGAGCTTTCTCTTTAATTATATCGAATAATAACTCACGCTTTTTTTCTGATAGTTTTTTGGAGTCATCCAGGCCATCTATCGGATGATCAGGATCAAGAATCACAGCTGCAGTCACTACATCTCCAGCCAATGGCCCCCGTCCCACTTCATCGACCCCAGCACCAAGCGCTCCTTGATAAACACTGACAAAAGGCTCCATTATTTATTTCTCAATCAATTTAATAATAGCATCAGCAGCTCCTTCACTAGCATTAAGCCGTAATTGCCGATGCAAAAAGGTAAATTTACTTTTAAGTTGTGACAACCTATCAGGATTTTCCATCCAACCCAGTAGGGCCTTGGAAATATTATCAGGATTAGCCGATTGTTGTAAAAACTCAGGGACCAAACGTTCGTTAGCAAGTAAATTTGGCAAGGAAATATAATCAACTTTTAATAACTTGGAAATAATCCAACAAAATAATTCATCTTTTTTATAAACAACCACCATAGGCTTCTTAAGTAACATCGCTTCTAAAGTTGTTGTTCCAGATGCTACGAGTACATAATCAGCAGCAGCCATGACTTCTTGAGAGTGCCCTTTAAGCAAAGTAATGGGTAAATCAGAGAATATCTCCAACTGCTGACTAATTTGCTGATATCGATCTTGATTTAAGGCAGGCACCATAATTTGAACATCTGATTGTTGTTGCAGTAATTGTTCCATCGATTCCCATAATACGGGGCCTATACGTTCTATTTCACCCTGACGACTGCCGGGTAAACAAGCAATAACTGTTTTTCTTCTTTCAAAACTCATTTCTGGAACAATCGCTGTCAGCACTTCACGTGCATGAGAAATATCATTTTCTAAAGGAAGATCATCTGCTAAAGGATGACCTACAAAGGCAACCTGAACATTATGCTGGTGATAAAACTCTGCTTCAAAGGGGAACAAGGTTAACATTAAATCAACCGCTTCCTTTATTAGCTTAATTCTACCTTGTCGCCATGCCCAAACAGAAGGACTCACGTAATGCACAGTTTTAATACTTTTTTTACGTAATTTTTTTTCTAAGGTCAAATTAAAATCAGGAGAGTCAATACCAACAAAAACATCAATCTTATGATCAAGGAAGTAATGATACAGTCTCTTTCTGATACTTAGAAGTTGAGGCAAACGCTTTAGGGGCTCAATAAAACCCATAACAGCCAGATGATCTTGGGGGTATAAGGAGTTAAAGCCTTCAGACAACATTCGATCACCACCAATACCTGAAAAAACAGTATTGGGAAAACGTTTTTTTAATACTTGAATCAGGCCAGCACCCAGAATATCTCCCGATGCTTCACCTACTACAATTCCGATATGCACTATGGCTACCTAACGAACAATACCACGAGTTGAAGACTCAAGAGAATCAATTAATAATTGAATATCCGCACAATCCTTCAATAAATATTGCAATGGCGATAACGACTCTTTCACCGTTAAGTTTTGACGATAAACAATTTTAAAGGCTTTCTGTATCGCTTTAATTTCTGATTTCTCGAACCCTCGACGAGACAGACCTTCTGAGTTAACAGTCTTAGCCTCAGCCGGAGAGCCAGACACAACCATAAATGCAGGAACATCTTTCCCTATGGCGCTTCCCATCCCAGTAAAACAATGAGCCCCAATTCGACAATACTGATGCACTAAAGTGTATCCTCCTAATACTGCCCAATCAGCAATATGAACATGACCAGCAAGCGCAGTATTATTCACCAAAATACAATGATCGCCAATGACGCTATCATGCCCCACATGCACATAGGCCATTAAAAGATTATTGTTTCCTATCGTGGTTTCATACCGATCTTGAATCGTACCACGATGTATGGTGACACCTTCACGAATAATATTATGATCCCCGATCACTAAGCGAGTTGCTTCCCCTTTATATTTTAAGTCTGGTGTGGCTTCTCCTACGGTAGAAAACTGGTAGATATGATTATGTTTACCAATAACCGTTGGGCCTTTCACAATAACATGAGGCTCAATAATGGTCCCCTCACCAATAACAACATCAGGAGCAATAATGGAAAAAGCTCCTATACTCACACCATCAGCAATCTGTGCAGAAGAATCAATAATGGCTTGCGGATGAATCATAGGGTCTAATAATCTACACTTTTCTATCTGCGCACATAATAGTCGCAGATGCGGCTAACTCACCATCTACAGAAGCAACACAGTCAAATTTCCAAATACCGCGCTTTTCAGAAACAACGTTGGCTTCCAGTTGTAAGCAATCTCCTGGAACCACTTGTCTTCTAAAACGCACTTTATCCGCTCCTGCAAACAAATAAACCGAACCATTCTGGGGTGTTTTCCCTAAGGTTTTAAAACCAAGAATACCCGATACCTGGGCCAAAGCTTCAATAATCATCACACCAGGAAAAATAGGTGCCTGAGGAAAATGACCATTAAATATTTCCTCATTACCAGAAATATTTTTATAAGCAACAATAGACTGACCTTCTTGTAAATCCACAACTCGATCAACAAGAAGAAACGGGTAACGGTGAGGCAACCACTTCTTAATTTCTGTAACATCCATCATTTTTAGCCTTAGATACGTGTTTATAATCTTTAACAGTAGCGTATAGACACCTTAAGTATGCCCAATACATTACTTTTGTATTTTTCGAAACTGTTTACTCAAACGATTAAAACAAGCAGCATTTTTTCGCCACTCTGAAGTTGTATTCATTGCGGTACCCGATGAATATGATCCTGGTGTATCAATCGACTTCGTCACCAGGGTCATCGCCGTAATATGCACATCATCACTAATTGTTATATGTCCAATAATGCCAACGGCTCCAGCTATAGTACAACGTTTTCCAATAACAGCGCTTCCGGCAATGGCAGTTGCACCAGCAATGGCTGTATTTTCACCAACCTCTACATTATGAGCAATCTGAATTTGATTGTCGAGTTTCACTCCATTACCAATAATCGTATTATTTATAGCGCCCCTATCAATAGTCGTTCCCGCACCAATTTCTACATCATGACCAATATGCACACTACCAAGTTGATGTACCTTTTGCCACCCCTTAGTGTTGGTATTAGGGGCAAATCCAAAGCCATCAGAACCAATAACAACTTGGCTATGAATAATGGCAGAAGAGCCAATAGTCACCTTATTATAAATTGTCACATTTGGGTAAAGAATGGAATCGTGACCAATAGTCACATCATCACCAATCACACAACCCGCCCCGATAGTCACATTTTCTTCAAAGTGGACACGATTCCCAATAACAACATTAGCAGCAATGGAAACACAATCAGGAATATGGCAGTGATCACCCATAATAACCGAACTATGTATAACTCTCTGCTCTTCTGGAAAAACAGGCACAAATAATCGTGTAACTTGTGCAAAGACATAATATGGCTGTTCTGTAACAAGTTTATTTCCGTCAAACAAATCTTGAGTATCAGGCGTTAAAATAACTGCCCCTGCATGACTGGATTTAAGATATTTTTGATAGGATGCATTAGATAGAAAAGATAGCTCACCTTTCATAGCTTCTTGTAAAGTATTTAAGCCATGAATGAGATAGTCTTCATCACCAATTAATACTGAATCGGTTTGTTGGCAAATGTCCCCTAGCGTATAAGATATTTTTTTAGCCATATACCTATTCTTAGTCAACGAATGGAATAATCTATTTCTTTTTATTTAAGCGCGTTATGACTTCTTTAGTAATATCAAACTCAGGGGTGCCAAAATAAACGGCTCGGGAGTCTAGTAATAAACCAATATTCTTTTCCTTAATAATGGCATTCACTATTTCTTTTACTTTAGGCAGCAACACTTCCTCAATATCAGCATCAACCTGCCGCTTCATGGCTTCCTGTTGATTCCCCAGTTGGTTAAACAAGTTAAGCTCCCTTTGCATTCTTTGACGATGTGCCTGCTTTTGCTCCTCTGACCAGGTTAACGACTTGGCTTTGCCTTCCTTTTGTATACCCTGTAACTTTTTCTGTTGCTCAGAAATGTTTTTAGCGGAACTTTTAAAAGCGTCGCTAAGTTGTAGTTTTTTATATTGTTCTTGAGAGTAATCGGCCTCCCCCAAAACACGATTCAGGTCTATAACACTAATTTTATCTACAGCAAAAGCACTAAAATAAAAACCTGCTAATAACCCAAAAACCAATAACTTAATTATATTTTGTTTCACAATATAGTCCAATTAATTAATGAATTTAAAATCTTTGGCCTAAAGAAAACTGAAAAGTCTCTGTTCTGTCAAACGGCTGTTTCTGTATTGCTTTGGAAAAATAAATGCTCAATGGGCCTGCTGGAGAGAACCATTGCAAACCAATACCTGCTGATGAGCTTAATCTATTAATATCAAAACCACTACACGATGATTGTGTACTCACACAATCATCTGAGAACACATTACCAGCATCCACAAAAAATATGGTTCTGAGTGACTTTACATTCCTTGTAAAAGGGGTTGGGAAAATAAGTTCCATTCCTGTTTCAAAGAGAATATTACCGCCTATTGTCTGAGAATCAGTGTCCTCAAAAGTTACTAATGGGCCTCCAGCATCATCACTGGCAACATAAGCAAAGCGTTTTTCACCTCCAGTAGTCAGGTAAGGCAACGCCACATAAGAGACCGCAGGCGTTCCTTTAGGTCCTAAAGTACTGTGTTTAAAGCCTCTGACAGAATCACTACCGCCTGAAAAAAAATTTTCAAAAAAAGGCAGGGTATCAAAAGAGCCATAGCTATCGGCATAACCTATTTTATTCTTAAAACGTAACGTATAGTTTTTAGAAATAGAAGTATAGAATTGATTGCGGTATATCAACTTATAAAATTCCAAATCAGTACCAGGCACTGTCACCTCAACATTAACATTTTGCGACATGCCTTTAGTTGGGAAAATACCTCTATTTAATGATGATTTGTTCCACCCCAAACTAAGATTAAGTGTACTAAAATCATCTCCATATTTATCTAAAAAACCTGTAGGACTTGCTGTAAACTGTGAATCCGCAATATCATTCGCAGGGCTTGTTAACGTTGGTAATGATGCCCGTCCAGCCACAGTAATTCTATCATTTTCATCAAAGAAACCATTCCTATTAGAGTCTACAAGACCTGTTATGTTATTGAAGTCAGAGTTACTCATATACACATTATCAACACCTGAACGTGGCCTGGGACTTCCAATAATTTCCTGCACAGCCTCAGCGCCAGCCTGAACATTAATATCTTCTACCCCAATACCCCATGATAAACGACTTTGCTCTGAAATCGGATATCCAAAAGTAACCTTTAATCCAAAGCGATCTGTTGAAAAGCTGGAGATGTTTAATTCATTAAGATCTCTTTCCTCATAAGACAATTTCACACCCCGACTAACTCCATCTGGCGTAAAATATGGATTAGTAAAGTTAAGACTATAAGAAGTCAACACATCACTGTTAGAAACTTTGAAACCAAAAGTATTACCTGTGCCCAACCAATTATTTTGTTGAAGTCCTAAAATCAACGTTAAACCATTGCCTGGAGAATAACCAACACTGGCCTCAATATTACCGGAGGGTTGCTCAATGACAGTAAATACCACATCAATTTGATCTGAACGCCCGGGGACTGGATGCATCTGCATAATAACGTCAGAAAACAGCGATAATTGCTCCAAACGTAGGTGTGACTGATCTAATTTTTCCTTGGAAACAGGGGCACCTTCTAACTGACGCATTTCTCTCCTTAATACATTATCCTGAGTCGTTGTATTACCTTTAAAAATAATACGCCTAACATAAAAGATATTCCCTGGCTCTATAAAGACAATGACTTTAGCTGTTTTGTCTTCTTTATTGAGCTCGGGTTCTCCCCTAACGTTGGCAAAACTATAACCTTCATTGCCTAAGCGATTACGGATATTAGCCGATGTAGTGATCAGCTCTTTTTGAGAAAATACGTCGCCTTGTTTCACTGTGACAAAGGTCTTAATCTCTTCTATTGATACAATAGGGTTACCGGCTATCTCTACCTCACTAACGGTATAACGCTCACCTTCAAAAATATTAATCGTAATATAAACTTCCTGTTTATTTGGGCTTAGAGAAACCTGTGTTGATATAGTTTCAAATTCCAAATAACCACGATCAAAATAGAATGACTTAAGACGCTCCAGATCTCCTAACAATTTCTGCTTCGCATATTTATCACTACCAGTAATCCATGACCATTTGCCACTTTTTTTAATTTCAAATAAGCTCTGGATCGCCTTGTCAGAATATTGTTGATTACCAACAATATTGACATGTTTAATGGTGGCTACCTTACCTTCAATAACTTTAATCGCTATATTCACTTTATTCTGTTCCAACTCTAGTACCCGAGTCTGGATTTGTGTGGCATAACGGCCAACGGAGCTATATTGATCATTTAATTCTCGTTTAATATGCTCAAGGGCTGACCTTTTAAATATATCACCTTCAACCAAGCCAATCTCCTTAAGACCTTCAAGTAGAGGCTCCGTTGCAATAATAGAATTTCCGGTTACACCAATCTTATTAATGGCTGGCAGTTCCGAAACACTAATAATCAATACACTTCCATCTCTGGCGATATCAATATCGGAAAAGAAGCCTGTTTTAAATAGCTCCCTGACAGCATCCTGTAACTGCACCGAAGAAACTTCGGTATTGACTTTTATCGACAACGTAGAAAATACCGTTTTTGCAGAAACCCTCTGTAAGCCTTCGATGCGGATATCATCCACACGGAACGTTTCTGCCAATACGCTAAGAGAGATAAGACTTAATAAAAAGCAACGAATAAAAAATGACATCATATTGATTTTACAGTTATTGTCAGTAGAAAATTCAACACCCCACGGCAAGAATTTTCTTAAGTGGTCAAAAATAGAATGACGCTAGTTTAAATATAACAATCACTCCCGAAAATTTTATCTGATTGATTCGGCACTATATATCGCCCACTATGCAAATAGCCGCACCAAATCATTAACATGTGCAAGGATCATAATGCCCAGTACAAAAAATAGACCAAACCAATACCCTACTAACTGAATGTTCTCAGACACAGGGCTCCCCTTAAAAACTTCGATGACATAATAAAGCAAATGTCCGCCATCCAGTACGGGAATAGGCAATAAATTAAACACTCCCAAACTGACACTAAGAAATGCCAGAAACGCTAAATAACTGCTAAACCCTGCCTTTGCAGAATCACCTGCTACCTTGGCTATAGTAAAGCTCCCCCCCAGATTTTTAGTGGAAACCTCAGCCAATAGCAATTTTTTAATGAGCAACAAGATAAATTGCGATTGTTGCCAAGTCTGTGAAAAACCTTGAACCACAGCTTCTGATAGGGTATAAGTTACTGGTCGGATCATCGACTCCGGCCAGGAAACCGTTGGCCTAACTCCAACTTGCCCAATGATTTGATCACTACGCTTTATCGGTCTAGGGGTCAATGATAACTCGACAATACGTTCCTGTCTTTCAACTTGTAAAGTAATTGCCTGATTAGGTCTGAGCTGCACATAATCTACCCATTCTGTCCATGTATTAATAGCCTGCCCATCTGCACTCACTAGCTGATCATCAGGCAATAAACCCGACTTTTCTGCGGGACTACCAGACTCCACATGAGCAACGACGGGTATAACCTCAGGAGCATACATTACCAGCCCTAAGGAAGAAAAAACATCGGGCTGTTCCACATCATATAACCATTCATTAATAGGTAACGACAGCGTTTCGATTAATGATGAATCTGCCAGTTTAACTTGAATTTGAATCGTACCAGTATCACCAATACGTCGCATTAAGCGGGAAAAAACCTGCAATTGGGTAGTCACTGGCGTTTCATCTATCGCAACAATCTCATCACCCGGTTTCAGACCAGCTGTTGCAGCCACTCCGTCTATCGGCAACTGGCCTATTACCGGAGAGAAACCTGATCCACCAATCATGGCCAGTACAAAATATAAAACAATGGCCAGTATAAAATTAGCGACAGGACCAGCGACAACAATCGCCATACGCTGCCAGACGGTTTTTTGGGTAAACGCATAGGGTCGTTCATCCTCAGAAACCTCACCCTCACGCTCATCCAACATTTTAACGTAACCCCCTAATGGGATCACGGCTAAAGTGTATTCTGTACCCGATTGGTCTCTCCAAGAATAAAGCGATTTGCCAAAACCTACCGAGAAACGTAAGACTTTAACCCCACAACAGCGAGCAATATAAAAGTGTCCAAACTCATGAATAACCACCAGGATACCCAAAGCAAGAAAAAACCATAACACTGTCAATAACATGACATCACTCGCCTCTTATCCCACCCTAGTCCAAAGCACTGATGGCTTCTCTGGTCATACTCCGTACAATCCCATCCAGATTCACTACAGATTCTAAATCCATAGGTTCATCCCAATGCGCTGTATTCATTATTTGCTGCAATATATCTGTCACCTGCCCAAAACTAATCCGCTGAGCTAGAAAAGCCTCGACAGCAACTTCATTAGCGGCATTAAGCGTCGCTGCCGCCCCAGTTCCAGCATCTGCTGCTTCCATCGCTAATCTCAGTCCAGGAAAACGCATCATATCGGGTGCTTCAAAATTCAGCTGACCCACAGCAATAACATCCAGACTTGGAACACCTGCAGTAATACGATCAGGATAGGTAAGACCATACGCTATAGGTATTCTCATGTCAGGGTTTCCCAACTGAGCAATCACGGAACCATCTATATACTCTACCATAGAGTGGATAATACTTTGCGGATGGATAACAACATCAATTTTCGATGGTTCCACATCAAATAACCACTTCGCTTCAATAAACTCCAACCCCTTATTCATTAGGCTGGCAGAATCCACCGAAATTTTCCTCCCCATCGACCAATTAGGGTGATTACATGCTTCCTCAGGGTTTGCACGACGAATATCTTTTACAGACCAGGTACGGAATGGACCACCTGAACCTGTCAATAGGATTTTTCGCACTTGGGTTCCGCTTTCCCCATCAACAAATTGTTCTGAAAGGCATTGAAATATCGCGTTATGCTCACTATCAATAGGAATTAATTGAGCCTTTGACCGAATCACAGCATCCATAAATAAGCGCCCAGCCATAACCAACGACTCTTTATTGGCCAACAAGACTCTTTTACCTGTTTGAACAGCAGCCATAGTAGGCAAGAGGCCTGCCGCACCAACAATAGCCGCCACCACGATATCAACATCAGCATGTTCAGCAACATCCTGAAGAGATTGTATTCCGTGCAATACGTCAGTTTTACAATGATTATCGTTTAATATTTGCTGCAGCGCCATCGCAGAAAAACCGTTTCCTACAACCACATAGCGTGGTAAAAACTTCAGGCATTGCTGTGCTAATAATTCAATACTGGTATTTGCTGTTAAAGCAAAAACAGAAAACCGATCAGGGTGTTGTGAAATAACATCCAATGTGTTTAAGCCAATAGAGCCTGTCGAGCCTAAAACCACAACTTGTGAACAATGAGATGGTATACAATCAGAATGTATCATTGGGTGAACTGCCAATCAGAAATAATTATCGCTAACGCAAAGACTGGAGCCGCAGCAGTCAGCCCGTCAATGCGATCGAGCACCCCCCCATGACCCGGTAATATTTTACCACTGTCTTTAATACCACGATGACGTTTAATCATACTTTCTAACAAATCACCTAATACAGAAACCAAGGCCGTTGGCAAAACAATGGCCAACAACGTTGGCCAACTGGCAAAGTCCGTGACTAAAGCAACCACTACCGTCAAAAGTACACAAGACATAAGGCCACCCCAAAATCCTTCCCAAGACTTTCCTGGACTTACTTCTTTAGCAAGTTTATGGCGACCAAATGCCTTGCCTGAGAAATAAGCCCCCGTATCTGCAGTAGCAACAACAATGACCACAAACAAAATTAGCCAGGTGCCTTGTGGCTGATTATTAAGGAAAACTAATGCCAATGCGCTAGGAATTAATACCAGAAAGCCAATGGCCCCTCTCACCCAACGATTACCCCATAAGACCGAACTGGCTGGATAATTCTGCACCCACAATAAGGCAATGGCCCACCAAGTACCAGACAAGAGAAGAATAGACAGTAACTTGGGGTGATTCAGTTGAGTCCCAACCAGTAGATCCAAATAGAAGGTCAATAAAGCCAGCAATAGAGCGAAAAAAATACAATAAGCAACACGCTGTCGATAATGTTGAAAACCTGACAAGTTGGCCCACTCCCATGCAGCCACTAATAACGTTAATTCAATAATGACAGAAAACCATACCGCAGGTAGTAACAACAGACAGAGTAAGAAAGCAGAAAAAATACACAGCGCCGTCATGATACGTTTTTTCAGCATCATTCAACCACTATAGCCTTGCTGTAGGTTACCCGTACTAACCACCTGTCCACTCGTCAATCCAAAACGACGCTGGCGCTGATTAAAGTCGTTAATGGCCTGATCAAGGGCTTCACGATTAAAGTCAGGCCATAGCAATTCACTAAAATACAACTCAGCATAAGCAGCTTGCCACAACAAGAAGTTACTAATACGCTTTTCACCCCCTGTGCGAATCAACAAATCGAGTGGCGGTTCACCCGCTAAACTAGTGGCTTCCTGAATAGATTGTTGCCGAATATCGTGAATGGCTAACTCGCCATTCATAACCTGTTGGGCTATGGTCTTAGCTGCCTGAGCAATATCCCATTGACCACCATAATCAGCAGCAATAATGAATGTTCTATCACCACCATTGGTAATTTTTTCTGCACTCTGAATAGCCTTTAGTATTTTTTTACTAAAACGTTCTCGATTGCCAATAACCCGTAAGCGCACACCCTCTTTTTTAAGCTTTTTTGATTCATTGGTCAAATAATGATGAAACAATGACATCAAAGCATCGACCTCTTTAACCGGACGTTGCCAATTTTCACTACTAAAGGCAAATACTGTTAACACTTCAATACCGTGTTCGCGACACCCTGACAATATATTTCGAATACATTCCACACCTGCTCGATGTCCAGCAATACCAGATAAACCACGTTGTTTTGCCCACCGATTATTACCATCCATGATAATAGCCAGATGCCGTAAGGTTTTGGGAAGGAACTGTGCCGACGTCAAACTATATACCTACCACAAATATACTTATCATTCACTATTATATTTCTAATAAATCTTTTTCTTTTTCAGCTAAGGCAGCATCAGCATTAGCGACAAATTTATCGGTGATTTTCTGAACCTCATCTTGGGCACGATGTTCATCATCTTCACTAATCCCTTTTTCTTTCAACAAATCTTTCACCTGCCCTAATGCATCACGACGGATATTGCGAATAGACACCTTTGCACCTTCTGCTTCAGACCTAGCTTGCTTTGTATAGTTCCTACGAGTTTCTTCTGTAAGCGGCGGCATAGGCAAACGGATCAAATCACCTGTTGTCGACGGATTTAAACCCAGGTCAGACTTCATAATCGCTTTTTCAATTGCAGGCGTTAATTGCTTTTCCCATGGACTAATCGATAATGTTCGAGCATCTAATATAGAAATATTAGCCACCTGAGACAAAGGGGTTTCTGTACCGTAATAATCTATTTTAATCCCATCCAGAACACTCGGATGAGCTCGTCCGGTACGAATTTTATTAAAGTTAGTTGCCAAAGCATCTAAGCTTTTTTGCATTCTCTTTTGGGCTTCTTGTTTAATTTCTTCAATCATAATAATAGCCTTGTTGTTGAAGTCTGATTCTATTGATTAGCCAAGTCATTATATATGTTAGCTTTACTCTATCTACATCTACTTTTTTATGCTTAACCTTTTTGTATTAAGGTGCCTTCATCAGTCCCAACAACAATATTCAGCAACGCCCCCGCTTTTGACATACGAAAAACGCGCACTGGCATATTGTGGTCTCGACACAAACAAATAGCCGTTAAATCCATCACTTCCAGCTTTTTCTCCAAGGCAGTATCATAGGTTAACAAATCATACTTTGTCGCTGAAATGTCTTTCATTGGGTCCGCAGTATAAACACCATCCACCTTAGTGGCCTTAAGAATTAACTCAGCTTCCACCTCGATACCTCGCAGACAAGCGGCAGAATCTGTCGTAAAAAAAGGATTGCCTGTACCCGCAGAAAAGATAACGACCTCTCCAGCTTCCAAAAAACGCATTGCTGCACGACGATCATAGTGTTCCACGACACCACTCATTGGAATCGCTGACATAACACGACAAGAGATATTTGAGCGCTCCAAGGCATCACGCATGGCAAGCGCATTCATTACTGTTGCCAGCATCCCCATATGATCCCCTGTTACCCTATCAAGGCCAGCAGCATTTAACGCTGCCCCACGAAACAAGTTACCACCACCAATAACCAAGCCAACCTGGACACCAATACCGACTAACTGACCAATTTCCAGGGACATTTTATCCAACACTTTGGGATCTATCCCAAAGCCTTCTTCCCCCATCAGTTCTTCGCCACTTAGTTTTAATAAAATGCGCTTATACTTCTTATCTCGCTTGCTCACAGTATATCCTCTAGAAATCGTATAATAATGGGCCTACCTAAAGCGGGAAGTATTTTAACAGAGACCGCAACATAACTCATGAGCAAAAGCATTATTATGCACATTCTATAAAGAAAGGGGGAGATGCCAAACATCTCCCCCATTTTTGAAAAAAACCAATACAAAAGTTACTTAGAAGCCTCTACCTGAGCCGCCACTTCTGCAGCGAAATCCACTTCTTCAACCTCAATACCTTCACCCACTTCAAAACGGATAAAAGACTGCACTTCAGCACCGGCATCTTTAGCCAATTTACCGACTGTAACTTCTGGATTTTTCACAAATGGCTGTTCTATCAAGCTATTTTCTTTCAAGAATTTCTTAATACGACCACCTACCATTTTCTCAACAATCTCAGCAGGCTTACCTTCCATATCAGGCTGCGCCTTAATGATATCCTCTTCTTTCCTCACATCTTCCACAGACATATCTTCAGGACTAACAACGCGGGGATTAACCGCAGCTATATGCATAGCAATATCTTTAGCCAACTCGTCATTACCTGCCGTTAATTGTGTCAATACAGCAATACGGTTATTAGAGTGAACATAAGCACCGACAACGCCACCTTCAACCAACGAAACACGGCGCACACCAATATTTTCACCGATTTTCTGAATCAGCGCTTCACGAGCAGCTTCCAGTTCACCAGCCATCAATGCCGCAACATCGGTCTGCTTATCCGCAAATGCTGTATCAGCAACAGCAGCCACAAAACTCAGGAAGCCTTCATCACGAGCAACAAAGTCTGTTTCAGAGTTCACTTCTAAAACAATAGCGTATGAATTATCATCAGCAACACGAACAACAACCACTCCATCAGCAGCAGTACGATTCGCTTTTTTCGCCGCTTTCAAACCACTAGCTTTACGCAAATTTTCAATTGCCAGCTCAATATCACCACCGGCTTCCGCCAGTGCCTTTTTACACTCCATCATACCCAAACTGGTACGCTCACGGAGTTCTTTCACCATTGAAGCAGAAACTGCCGCCATGATTTTATCCTCTATAATATTTGCCATTAAACATTTTTTAAAAACTTAAGAGGACAAAGTCCCCTTATTATCATCAAAAAGACTTTACTACTGAATACTATGTGTTTTCTGAAGCAGACGCATCAACTTCAACAAACTCGTCCTTATTTGGCACTGATTGAGTACTTGCCACACCCTCAATACAAGCATCAGCCACAGCTGTCACGTATAATTTAATTGCACGAATAGCATCATCATTGCCCGGAATAACATAATCAATACCTGTAGGATCACTATTGGTATCAACAATACCAAATACAGGAATACCTAGCTTATTGGCTTCATTAATCGCAATACGCTCATGCTCAACATCAATAACAAACAGCGCATCAGGCAAACCGCCCATATCTTTAATACCACCAATAGACAGCTCCAGCTTTTCCATAGCACGAGTACGCATCAACGCTTCTTTCTTGGTTAATTTATCAAATGTGCCATCTTGACTCTGGGCCTCTAGGTCACGAAAACGGCGAATAGACGTTCGAATCGTCTTATAATTGGTCAGCATACCACCTAACCAACGATGACTAACATAAGGCTGTCTAGCACGCTGAGCTTGTTCTTTAATCGTTTTTCGGGCAGCACGCTTAGTACCGACCATAAGGATTTTTTTCTTTTGCGAAGCCATTTTCCTGATAACATCAAGAACTTCATTGAGAGCCGGAACAGTACGTTCCAGATTAATGATATGAATATTGTTACGAGCACCAAAGATATACTGGGACATCTTTGGATTCCAATAACGCGTCTGATGACCAAAGTGGACGCCAGACTGCAGCATATCATGCATGCTAACTGTAGACATAATGTTTTCCTTTCGGGTTAAGCCTCCATATACCCCGTAATTCCAACCCCTTACTTCAATGTAAAAAGTATTAGGCACCCAAGAATACGTGACGGTATACGTGTGACAATAATGTGAATAAGATTTACGTTTTATGCTGAACCGAGCAAACCTCGGCCAACTCGGCGCGCTTTATACCATAAAACATTAGCAATAGCAAAAAGTACCCGCAAAAGGATGTTAACGTTTTCAAAGAAAAAAGAAAGGAGAACCCCCATAGGCTATTAAGCCGATCACCAATAGCCCTTCATTATTAATCAACAAACTAGCTGACCTGTACCGGTAGCTGGTTTACAATACTTCCTTTTCCCCAAAATCATAGAAAAAACACCTGATATGACGATAACCATTAAAACCCCTGAAGAAATCAAAAAAATGCGCATCGCTGGCCGAATGGCTGCTGAAGTACTTGAAATGATTGGTGAATATGTCGTTTCAGGTGTGACAACAGAAGAGCTGGATAAACGCTGCCATGACCATATTGTCCATGAACAAAAAGCTATCCCAGCATGCCTGGGATACCGCGGCTTTCCCAAATCTATCTGTACGTCTGTGAATCAAGTTATTTGTCATGGTATTCCCTCACAGAAAAAGAAGCTCAAAAATGGCGATATTATCAATATTGATGCCACTGTCATTTACGAGGGCTACCATGGAGATACCAGTAAAATGTACTACGTCGGCAAACCCAGCAATCATGCAGAACGATTAGTCAATATCACCCAAGAATGTCTGCTAAAAGGCATTCAGTTAGTCAAGCCTGGTACACGCTTGGGTGACATAGGCCATGTTATTCAACAACATGCAGAATCAAACTATTACTCAGTGGTACGTGAGTATTGTGGTCATGGCATAGGAAAAACATTCCATGAGGAGCCTCAAATATTCCACTACGGAACACCTAATACTGGACTAGCCCTAAAAGAGGGGATGTGTTTCACTATAGAACCTATGATTAATGCTGGCAAGCCTTATACCAAGCTGAAAAGCGACGGCTGGACGGTAGAAACTAAAGATGGCCGCTTATCTGCACAATGGGAACATACGCTTTTAGTCACCGCCACAGGCGTTGACGTATTAACAGCACGCAAAGAAGAATCCTTTGCCTAATACAGAAAAAAACCTGAGTTTCATACATTAGTAAAGCATAGTGATGCCTTCATATCAGGAGCTACCACTTTTTAGAAAACCCGTTTTCGGTTTTGACGAAAGGTCATTCCGTAGCGCATTATTATCAACCAAAGTAGTGATTACCTGCTTTAAAGACGCTTATGTCGCCATTAACCACCAATTAGATATGCGTTTTAGAGAAGGTGAGGGTGTGCGCAACTTGATCTACGAACGCGCACGCATGATTGATTGTCTGTTGCACTATGCCTGGCACCAATTTAGCTGGCAAGAAGATATCGCACTCATTGCTGTTGGGGGCTATGGTCGGGGAGAACTACACCCTAAATCAGACATCGATATCCTCATCCTCATGGAAGAACATCATAATGAACACCACGTTAAAAATATTCGTGGTCTGTTAACACTGCTCTGGGATATTGGGCTGGATATCGGCCATAGTGTCCGTACACTCGCTGAATGTATCAACCTTGCCACTCAAGACATTACCGTCGCCACCAACCTGATAGAATCACGCATACTTCAGGGCTCTGAACACCTACTTAACACATTGGAAATCGCAATAACCCCCGACAACATGTGGGCCAATGATGAATTTTTCCTGGCAAAAGTCAACGAACAAAGGCTACGCCACAAAAAATATAATAATACTGAATATAATCTGGAGCCTAATGTTAAAAATGCTCCTGGTGGTTTACGGGATATACAAACCATTCAATGGGTAGCTAAACGATTTTTTCATATCAGAACCCTACAAGAGCTGAACGGCACTGGTTTTTTCGCTGACAAAGAGTTGGCCATTTTAACGGACGGAGAAGAATTCTTATGGCGGGTTCGCTACGGTTTACATCTACTCGCCAAACGACCAGAAGAGCGTTTATTATTTGACTACCAAAAAGAGCTGGCTGAACTGTTTGGCTATAAGGATAATGAGGAAAGTTTGGCGATTGAACAGTTTATGCATCAGTACTACCGCATTGTTCTCTCATTAAGGGCACTGAACGATGTACTATTACAATTTTTAGATGAAGCAACCTTAAAACGTAGTCTAAGTAATAACATTACCCCCATCAACAGCCGCTTCCAGATATGCAATAATTATATCGAAATCACAAACCCTAATATTTTTAAGGAAACGCCTTCCGCACTATTAGAGATTTTTGTACTCTTAGCAAGAAATCATAAGATTATGGGAATACGCGCATGGACTATCCGATTAATGCATGAACACCGTTACTTAATAGACAAGGCATTTCGCAAAAACCCAGACAATAATCGGCTATTTATCGAATTACTCAACGCCCCCTATCGGCTAGTCACCCAATTAAAACGGATGGTCCGATACGGTATCCTGGGTCGCTACCTACCAGAATTTGGTCATATTATTGGTCAAATGCAACATGATTTGTTCCATAGGTATACCGTTGATGCTCATACACTGAACGTCATCCGCTTTATGCGTATATTTCTTTCAAAAAAAGATATCAATAGGTTCCCGATTGCCAGCCAAATTATCACACAACTTCCCAATCTCAAGCTGCTTTATACTGCAGGTTTATACCATGATATCGGAAAAGGAAGAGGTGGCGACCATTCAATATTAGGTGCAGAGGATGCCTTCACGTTTTGCCAACAACACCAATTTACCAACCGGGAAGCAAAATTCGCCGCATGGTTGGTAAAAAACCATTTATTAATGTCATCTGTATCACAAAAGCAAGACCTGTCTGATCCAGAAGTCATTCACGAATTCGCCCTAAAAATGGGCGATCAAATGCACTTGGATTATCTTTATGTACTCACTGTAGCAGACATGAATGCAACCAACCCAGATATCTGGAATAGTTGGCGTGCCAGCTTATTGCGTG
The DNA here is from genome assembly GCA_001723645.1 of Candidatus Endobugula sertula. Taxonomy (GTDB): domain Bacteria; phylum Pseudomonadota; class Gammaproteobacteria; order Pseudomonadales; family Cellvibrionaceae; genus Endobugula; species Endobugula sertula. Next base: position 51,036 of record MDLC01000017.1, read on the forward strand.
AACTTTATCTGCAAACAAAACGTGCATTAAACCGAGGATTGGAACATCCGGTAGACAAACAGGAGCTGATTAACGATACCCAACAAACGGCCATGGAACAACTACTCAAAAACAAGAAGGTGAGCGAACAAGCCGCTTGGGAACTGTGGCAAACTACAGGCGATGATTATTTTTTACAAGAAACTGCCGAAGATATTGTCTGGCATACCGAAGCGATTCTTTATAGTGAACAAACGGATAAACCGTTAATTCTTATTGATGACCAATATATTCAGAACGAAAAAGTCATTACTAAACTTTTTATTCGGGCAAAATCCACATACAATGTTTTTGCCGCAGCCACAACAACTCTGGATCAGCTCAATCTAAACATCCAAAGCGCCCGCATTTACAGTACCATGTCCGGATACACTATGGATACCTTCTATGTACTGGACCAGGAAGAAAAAACCTTCGGCGACAATACCGATATTACTGAAAAGGTGATAACTACCCTCATTGAAGAATTCAATCTCATTAACAATTACAGTGACATTATTAAACGCCGAACACCACGGCAACTGAAATATTTCTCATCACCAACACGTACCAGCATTCATAACGATACCACTAAAGAACAAACTATATTGGAAGTCATTAGCCCTGATCGCCCAGGGCTTCTCGCTCGTCTGGCAAGAATTTTTGTGGAATACGATATTGCTCTGATGACCGCTAAAATTACGACTCTCGGAGAACGAGTAGAAGACATTTTTTTTATTACAGATAGCAACAGCAACCGATTAAGCGACCCTCTTATCTGCGAGCAATTACAACAATCTATTTGCACCCAACTTGATGCACAAACTATAGACCATTAATATCGCCAATACACTATGAACTGTGACTTAACAAAAAACCAACGTCATGAATCCTAATCTAAGTAGGCTACACCCTTACCCATTCGAAAAGCTTAATCAGGCTAAAATGGGTATAACACCGGATACCTCCTTGAAACATATTGCGCTGTCGATTGGTGAACCCAAACATCAACCACCACCGTTTGTTTTGGATACATTGAACGAACAACTGCTCAAAGTCAGTCAATATCCAACCACTAAAGGTCTTGCTGAATTACGTGAAGCGATTAGCCACTGGACAACCACTCGTTTTGAACTCAATGCAAATACGCTCAGTCCTGATCATCATATACTCCCCGTGAACGGAACTCGTGAAGCTTTATTTGCCTTCACGCAAACAGTGATCAACCCACAAGAAAAACCTCTGGTAATCTCTCCTAACCCTTTTTATCAAATATATGAAGGGGCAAGCTTATTAGCAGGTGCAGAACTTAGGCTACTTAACTGTCTTGAAGACAACAACTACCTACCTGACTTTAGCAATGTCTCAGAACAAGAATGGCAACGCTGCCAATTGTTATTTCTATGCTCACCAGGAAACCCAACCGGACAACTATTCAATAACCAACAATACCAACAACTCATCGAACTCGCTGATCGTTATAATTTCATCATTGCCAGCGACGAGTGCTATTCTGAACTCTATTGGGATGAAAACCAGCCTCCTGTTGGCCTATTACAAGCTTGCGCAGACATAGGCCGAGATGATTATCAACGCTGTATTGTTTTTCATAGTCTGTCTAAACGCTCCAATCTACCCGGCTTACGTTCCGGTTTTGTCGCTGGTGATAAAACGCTGATTGAAAAGTTCCTCCTCTATAGAACCTACCATGGCTGTGCCATGCCTACTCCGACCCAGCTAGCGAGCATCTCAGCTTGGCAAGATGAGCAACATGTAGTAAACAATCGAAAACTATATCGGAAAAAATACCGTGATGTCAGTGACATTCTTAATGGTACCTGGAATATAAACCAACCCCCAGCCAGCTTCTATTTATGGGCAAAAACCCCCATTAACGATGTAGAATTCACTATGCAATTATTTGCCAAACACCATATGACTGTACTACCAGGCAGCTTTTTAAGTCGCACGATAAAAGGTATCAATCCCGGCGAAAACCATGTACGCATAGCACTGGTCGCCCCGGTTGAAGAATGCACAGAAGCCGCTCATCGACTCAAAACATTTATCCAATCACTGTAACTTATTATGATGCTAAAAAAAGAACGTGTTGCCTATATCAGTGAGACTCTAGAGGAACTCTATCCCAACCCCCCTATTCCGCTAGACCATAAAGACCCTTACACATTACTGGTCGCTGTTTTACTGTCTGCACAATGCACCGATGAACGAGTCAATAAAGTGACCCCCGACCTCTGGAAATTAGCGGATAACCCATACGACATGGCAAAGGTGTCAGTCGAAGATATCAAAGCTATTATCAAACCCTGCGGCCTATCACCACGAAAATCTAAAGCTATTTCTAACTTATCAAAAATCTTAATCAATCAATATCAAGGAGAAGTCCCTGAAGATATGGACATACTGGAAACACTACCTGGCGTTGGCCATAAAACAGCCAGCGTGGTCATGTCACAGGCATTTAATGTACCCGCATTTGCAGTAGATACACACATCCATCGCCTTGCTCAACGCTGGGGATTAACCAGTGGAAAAAACGTAGCTCAAACTGAAAAGGATTTAAAACGCTTGTTTCCAAAGGAGCGATGGAACAAGTTGCATATACAAATCATTTATTATGGCAGGGAATATTGCTCATCAAGAGGCTGTGATGGGACTATTTGTCCTATTTGTACCACCTGTTACCCAAATAGAAAAAACCCCAAGATAACGCGTAAAGCCTAGGAAATCTTAACATTTGGCACTACGTTTTGGCTGGGTATAGCTTGCTTTATGGGCTTGTCGGATAATAGCCAAAGATATACGGTGATTGGCTAAACGTTCTTTTGCATACCAATATTTGTGAGCAAACGCCACCAATTAACCGCTTCAACACTGAAACAAACAGTCGCTCAGTTGCCACCTTGTATCGTTGCAATGGAAGCCTGTACAAGCGCTCATCATTGGGTACATGTCGCTCAACAGCACGAACATAAAGCACGATTAATCAGCCCACAATTCGTCAAGCCCTTTGTTAAATCCAATAAAAATGATCAGGCCGAGGCTATTGCGGAAGCCGCAACACGACCAACGATGCGCTTTATACCCATTAAATCCAAAGAACAGCAAACGCTACAATCCATTCATCGAGCACGACGACTTGCGGTTTCTCAACGTACATCCCAAGGTAATCAGATTCGCGGCTTTCTACTCGAATTCGGCCTCACTATCCCTGTTGCATATTCCACTCCAAGATGAACACCTTCTCCAATTGAAAATGATCACCCCCTGCGATTAAACGTGATCAGTCTC
>MDLC01000018.1 GCA_001723645.1 Candidatus Endobugula sertula
CTTCCCGTAGCGGGGTCATAATAACGATGCCAGTTGTAGTGTAAGCCACTTTCCCTGTCGTGGTATTGGCCCGCAAAACGGTTTTCAATATTAATTAAAAAGGTATCACCATCTGGATCTTGATTGGGTTCTGTACTACCAAACGCATCCGCTTCCCAATTCCACACAACCGTTTTATTCTGATCTGTGCCTAAACGGGGGCTACCAAGCTGATCACCAGTAAGGTAAGTAATGGAATCTATATCACCGTTGGTTTTGTGTTGAATGTGCGCCACCGGCTGCCAACCTAAATAGATTGTACTGGTGTGATTTTGATTATTTTTATTGTGCTGAATCCGTCTACCGTTCAGGTCGTATCGGTAAATATTTGAATCACTACCGTTTAGACTTTTTTGCGTTCGTAGGTTTCTATAATCGTACTCATAACTTGCGACTTGTGTATCGTTGTTAGAGAAGGTTTTTAACTGATTACGATTATTATATTGAAACGCTCTATTCCCATCAGTCACCGTATTACCACTATCATCCAATGTGATAGTGCTATCCCCCACTGTCGTTAACCGATTAGAATTCAACTGATACTCATAAGCCAACGCTTCGCCATTGAATAGTTGCGTTAATCGGTTTGAGTTTTCATCATACTGATAACGGCTCCTTGCGTTACCAGCACTTCCTCCGTCCATGGAGGGCGTATCCTCACTTAACAAACGATTGAGTGCATCATAGGTATAAGCAGGATCAAACGTATTGCTATCGATATGGAGAATATTACCATTCGCATCATAACTATAATCACGAGTCAATAAATTATCGCTCAGTTGTTGACGGGTTAATCTGCCTTGCAAATCATATTGTCTTGTTTCAGTCACACCATTACCCAAAGTACATTGAGACATTTGATGATCAGCACGATAGGTAATACCACTTAAGATCGTTTGTGGATGACTGAGACTTGAGTGATTAAGTGTAATATCGGTAATACGGCTACGCTCATCCCGCTGATACGTTAACTGAATACCATTGGGATAAGTCATACTGCTGATTTGATCAACATCATCATAGCGATAACTCGTGACATCACTCTGCCCTAACTCCACTTTGGTTTGTTGAATGATATTCCCATACACGTTATATTCAAAACGAGTCGTACCACTGGGGTCAGTGACTTGACATACACGCCCTATACCATTGATGCAATTATCATAAACATACGTAATATTTTCTGTTGTATCGGAATAAATAATAGCCGTTACACGATTGAGTGCATCATAAACATAGTGGCTAGTCACCCCTCGCCCATCCGTCAGTTGCGTAACATTACTCGCATTATCATACTGATAATGAATCATACCGCGATCAGGGCTATCCTCTTGTAAACGATCCCCAAAGTCATTGTATTGATACGTGGTAACGGCGTTATTATCCGTTCTCACTTTGATCAGTTGATCTTTTACATTGTATTCGTACTGGAAGGTGTTGCCAATGGCATCTTGCAGACGGGTCATTCTATATAATGGATCATAGGTGTATTCGGTTTGTGGATTGGCATTGGGGTCGATGCTGCTATCGATATTGCCATAACCATCGGGATTAAATTGCGTCATAGAACCCGCGTGATTAATTTGGGTAATTACATCTAATTGGTTATAGGTATGTTCTACGGTATTTTGTAATTGCTCAGTGCCACCACGTTGATTATTGGTCGTGCCAAAGGTTTGCTCAACAATCGGCTGATCGTCTTCGTCATAACGATACGTCATACGATTGCCTAAATTATCCTTCACCTCGGTGACCCGCTGTTTATCATCATACACATAATTCACCACCAACCCATTCGCATAACTCGCACTGGCAATATGTTTTTTAGCACCGCGATAATGGATACGAGTCGTCCGTTTATGGGTGGGGGCTGCTTGATCGTATTGCTCAATTTGAATCACCCGTTGCAAGCCATCGTACTGAGTGTCTGTGACCAAGCCATTATCATCGATCATCTGGCTCACTAAACCCGAAGCCGTGTATTGGGTAAAACGGACTTTATGCCCAAGTGCATTGGTTAACGTTTGTAGTTGACCGCAGTTAGGGTTGCCAGTATCTGCACAATCGTAGTAAGCGAAGGTGGAGATATCGTTCACATCGGTTCTGGAACCATCGACCTGTGTCATTTGACTACGGCTGTTATAGCTTAAGGTGTGTTGACGACTCACCGGCGTACCATCCTGATTAAACCCATGACGAGTGATGCTGGTGATATTTTGTTGCACATCGTAGCCTGTTAAGGTTTGAACACGTTTACCACTGGCGACACTGGGTCCCGTTTGTTGGCTAACTAATAACGTGTTGTCATTGAGATACTCGTATTCATAACGGCGCACGACTTCGCTGCCTTTGACGAGAATTTTGGCGGTCATTTGGTCTTCGTCATTATATTCGTAAAAATCGCTGCGGCCATTTTGGTATTGTTCTGAACGTAACTGGCCGTTGCTATGGAAGGTTTTACGATCTACATTGCCCTCTTCATCAGTAATGCGGGTAATACGGCGCCAACCTTGAGTACTGCGTTTAAACTGGTAGATGGTTTTGGGTTGGTTTTTATTACTTTGTTCGCTGTTCACGTATTCCTTGTAGAATTTAGGTTTAACCACCCACGTGCGATCATTAAAGGCATCAAAGTAATATTCGGTTTTATGCCCGTTGGGGTCGGTGATGGTGACCCGCTCGTTATTACCCATGCGTGCATCCGGAGCGGGATAGGTATCGTTACCATAATCTGCACCGCCGGATTCTTCTACCTTAAATTGCCAAGTACCAAATTGTGGGCGAGTAATGCTGGCGATATTTAACGTGCTATCGTAGCTGAGGGTACTTTTAAAATTACCCATATCAGTGATTTCTGTGAGATTGAGCGCAGTATCATACGCAAATAGTGCGGTACGGCCAAAGGGATCCGTGATTTGGTTCACCCGGCGGATATCCACTGTGGTGGTACCGCCATTACCATCATCCACTTTTTTGGTGCCCACAGTGGTATAAGCAAAGGTGGTGGTACGATCGATGGCATCGGTCAGTGTTGCCATCGTGCCATCGGCATGATAGGTAAAGCTAAGGCTTTCTTGGTGAATATCCGTATAACGGGTCATTAACCAGCGATTACCATTGACCGGCTGCTGGTAGTCCATCACTTCGCCATTCAGTTTGGTGAGACGGAAGTGGTCTGTGCTGACTAATTCTAATACGTCGTAGACATCCGCCCGTTCTGCCGTATAAGTGCCACTATTATTAATAAAGGTTTCTGTTTGACCACTGGGATACCATACGGTGAACTGATTACTGTTCGCTGTTGGCTGATATACCCCACTGTTATAGGCAAAGTTCCAACGGTTACCAAAGAGTTCACTATTTTCAATCAGTGCTTTGACCACAGGGTCTGAAGCACGGCGATTATTGTGGGCGATGGCTTTGGTATTGTAAGTGAGTTTAATCAATACATCCGGCCCAATGGGTGAGTCATACCATAATGGCGTATCCATCACTTGAATATTTAAGGTCTTTTTATTGACCGACCAGACAGGGCAACCTTGGCTCTCACACCCATTCTCTGGCTCTACCGGATCGGCTTCTTTAGGATTATCGGATTGATTACCCACATTGCCTGTTTCACTAGGGTTAGTCGCCGCTAAATGCCAACCCGCTTTAATCACACCCGAACCCGGTTTAGAGGTGATGGTACGACCATCTTTAGAGACCACCCCTAAGCCAATCGCAACAAACTCTTCCAAATCATGGTCAAAGCTGTACATCTCAATTTCGGATAATGGTGCATAACCTTCGGTATTAGGTGTAGTGAGTGGTGCGGGCGGATCAAATTTTACGTCATGGGGTTGAATGGTGACCACTAGCTGAGGCTGTAAACCATTGGGCGGCACCATCGGCACTTTGTTAGCATTCACGCGAGTAATAGAGACTTGACCAGTTTTGCTGCCATCAGGGAAGGTCGCGCTACCAGCTTTAACCAATAATGAGTAATCAGGAATATCCCTTAAGCTAACCGTCGCATCTTCGGCACCCACTAATACGGCACTATCGGTATCGATATCCACCAGATAGATGGGGGCTGCCATTGGGTTATCCACACCAGGAACGGTAAAGAGGCTAAAGGATAAGTCTGACCACTCACCTGCACGGGTGGCGGTGCTGCCATCCACTAATAAATGCACAGGGCCAGCGGGCGCTTCGCTAATGGTAAATTGCCCTTGGGCATCACTGATGGCTTGACGGGTACTTCCCTCTATTCTTAGGGTGACTCCGGGGACAGGACGATCTTGGTTATCGAGTACCACACCGGATAAGCGGGTTTGGCCGGGATCACCAGGCATTAAGCCACTGGCGGTAAAACCTGCTTGGTTATTACTATTGGGGATAGTGACAATGACCCGTTGAGCATCAATGCCCTGCTCCGGCCCCAAAGTAAAGGGGGCGCTGGCGCGGCCATCGTTATCCGTTTGCACGGTGATGGTGGCTTCACCATGACTAAAGCGGCCACTGCCTTCCTCAACGGTAAACGTCACAGGGACATTGGGGCTAAAGTTCACACCATCATCGGTCACAGCCACAACAAAGGGTTTGGCTAAGGGTTGACGAACCACACCGCGTTGGTTATTACCATCGATCACACTGATAAATTGCCCAGCCCCTGAATGAGCAGAGGCTAAGAAAATCACCTCGCCATCACTGCCCATAGTGGTGGCGCGGACTTGGTGATTACCGTTACCCGCACGGCTACCGAGTTGATAGTACACACTGGCAAAGCCGTTGTTATTGGTGGTGGCGATATGAGCCAGTGCGCCGTCTTCATCATCCGCGGCTAGTCGTAATTGCCCATCGCCTTGTATCACCCGAAAGACCACTTCGTGATTAGCGACGGGGTTGCCATTTTCACTGATGAATACGGTCAGTGGGTCTGGTAGGGTGTGTTGTATATCTGCCCGCTGACCTTGGCCACTTTGAATACTGAGGATTTTGCCTTGGGGTTCTTGGTAGTGGATGGTGAAGGTATCGTTAGTCATATTGCCCACAGCATCTACCGCGGTAATGGTGAGGGTATTATCACCGACGTGTAGTTCGACACCTTCGGCTAAATAGGCGCGGTTGGCAATGCTGGCGGTGACGGTGTTGATCTCACTGACTACGGTCACTTGGGCTTCATCTTCTGAGATGGTGCCCCGCACAATATCATTGACCAATCCGGTCACGTTGATGGTGTCTTGGTAAACGGTGCTATCCGCCAACGGCGACTCTAATGTAATGGTCGGTGGCGTTTTATCTAAAGACACGACAATGGTCGCGATACCTTGGTGATTGCGCTGATCAATGGCTCGCACCACAATATCATTCAGCCCCTCTTCTAATGCAACATTGGCCGTGAAAGTACCACCATTGTGACTGATGGCTACCCCATTAACGGTTAACGCGGCATGGTCATCATTGAGGGTGCCAGTAATCGTGGCAGGAGAACTACCCACAGTCGTTAAGGTGTTAGGGCTATCAATCGTCACCGTAGGCACGGTCGAGGCTTCAGGGTCATCAGGAAAGAAGTCTGTGTCGTTGGCCACACCGTCGCCATCACGATCAGGATCACTATTATCGCCAATGCCATCGTTATCTAAATCAGATGATTCCGTGCTATCGTCAGGAAAGGCATCTTGGGCATTGGGTACGCCGTCGCCGTCGCGGTCATTATCGCCGTTATCTCCTACGCCATCGCCATCAGTATCGCGGGTTTCGTTGGCATCATTGGGGAAGGCATCCACAGTATTGTCTACGCCGTCACCATCGTGGTCGGTATCGGCGTTATCGCCAATACCATCATTATCGAGGTCTGAGGATTCGTTCGGGTCGTTGGGAAAGGCGTCTTGGTCATTATTAACATTGTCGCCATCACGGTCGGTATCGGCATTATCACCTATGCCATCGCCATCTAAATCGCTGGATTCATTGGCATCATTAGGAAAGGCGTCGCTCACATTGTCGATACCATCACCATCCCGGTCAGTGTCGGCGTTATCCCCTATACCATCATTATCCACATCATGAGTTTCTGTAGGATCAAAAGGAAAGGCATCGTTTATATTCACTACGCCATCACTATCTGAGTCTATTTGATCATTAACCAGGTAATAACACGCTTTATAAGCATAGGGGTTAGGATTACCAAACGTTGCGTTACTACAGCGAATGGGACCGGTAACATGATTAATATAGGCATATTGACCATTGACACCATAACGTACCAGTGCGGGCAAAGAAATATCACAAGAAAACCATTCTAAGGCGCAGAATTGCCAGTTGCTGTCTGCACTGTTAGTCGCATCCAGAGGAAATGGATCATTATTATCCCCTAAACCATCACTGTCAGTATCTTGGCTTTCCGTTGCATCCGCAGGAAACGCATCCTCGCGATCCATCACGCCATCCTGGTCATAATCGGTGCTATCACTCAGCAGGTAATCACAGTGTTTTCGGGCATTGGCGGGATTGCCAAACGCATGGTTGCGACAAGCAATGGCACCCGTTGCATGGCGATACACATACTGCACATCAATGCCATAGCGTACTAGAGTAGGAACGGGGGGGACACAGGTAAAAAATTCGCCCGCACAATACTGCCAGGGTTGATCAGCACCGTTGGTGCTGTCATTAACAAAGGGGTCTTGATGATCTCCCAGCCCATCGCCATCGGTGTCCCGGCTTTCAGTCCCATCAGCAGGAAAAGCATCCTCGCGATCCACCACGCCATCCTGGTCATAATCGGTGCTATCACTCAGCAGATAATCACAGTGTTTTCGGGCATTAGCAGGATTGCCAAACACACGATTACGGCACTCGACACGACGATCTACCTCTTGGATAACGTAGTGACCCTCAATGCCATAACGAACTTTGGCAGGAACGGGGACATGGCAAATATTCCATTCGTCGGCACAGTATTGCCAAGGCTCATCCATAGATTCGGCATAGGTCTGAAACGACCATAAGAAAAAACAGACGGCAGATAATAGCGAGTATGGTAACGCTAGGACAAAACCCCAGGGAGTGGTACTCATGTGATTCCTTTGATCCCTATTTTTATTATTAACCCTGTAGCCCTTCGTCCTTAGATTAACATCCAATCATTCAGTGACTAAGCTCAGTGGCACACTGTTAAAATACGATCAACAACAAGCAAGATCGCTTTTTTGTGACGCTTTTCTCATTTTAACAGCCCCATACGGAGGCTTGTCAATAGCCTGTGCTAACTCATACCCATGTGCGTTCAATGAGTCTCCATCATCCAAGGCCATACGACCATGGATTTAACCGGATCAGTATTCGCCTCGTCATCCTTAGAAGGTAAGCGCCAAAGCAACCATTGAATTACCCACAAAATTTGCGTTAACCTATACATTCTGTTCTGTCACGTTGTGCCCTCAGAAAAAAATTCTACATATGATCATGAACGGCATCCAGAATGCTTACAGGTTCAACTGAATAGTGGAAATATCCCTCTACCTCTTCAAGCTCATCTTAATATTGGTAAAAACTGAATCTTTTCCATATCCTGCATTTAAAGTAAACTAGGAGCCTGTCAACCCATACTTGCAGATCATTCTTCTGATTCTATGGCTGAATTTTTGTCTATTTTAAGCGATACCGTATCACTGTTGGTTCAATGGGACTCAGAACTGAGAGAAATTATTTTACTGTCTCTGCAAGTCAGTCTGTCTGCACTGACTATTGCAATTACCATAGGTTTGCCTATGGCGATGGTGTTAACGGCCTATCGCTTTAGAGGTGAACGATTAATTTATATTGTAGTTGATACCCTAATGGCACTGCCCCCCGTCGTCGTAGGTTTAACCGTATATTTATTACTTTCCCGCATTGGGCCTTTAGGTGTTTGGGGGCTATTATACACTCCCACCGCCATGATTATTGCTCAGTCTTTACTCATTACTCCCATTGTTATCGCTTTGTCTTTACAGATTTTTAGGAATCACTGGCCATTGCTCAAAGATCAATTTACCGTACTCGGTGTCAACCGGGTTCGTATGTTGTTTATTTTATTGCACGAGGCCCGCTTTGGTTTGACGACGGTGGTACTCGCTGCGTTTGGTCGTGCTATTGCTGAAATCGGCGCCGTCATGGTGGTAGGTGGCAATATTGCCAATGAAACTCGGGTAATGACCACTGCCATTGCAATGGAAACCCAACAAGGCAATTTACACATGGCCATGGCTTTGGGTATGGTATTGATCCTATTGGCCCTGTTAATTAATAGCTGCGTACACTTTTTCGGCCATCGACGGCCTCGTAAATGGGATAGACGGCATGCTTAGGTTAAGCAATATTACCCTATTACTTGATCAACGCCCTTGTTTGGATGATATTAACCTAGTGTTTCGTTCCCAAGGTATTAGTATTGTACTAGGTGCCAATGGAGCGGGGAAAACGCTACTATTAAAACTCTGTGCTGGACTGTTAAAACCCTCTTGGGGAATACTCACAGAAGATAATGGTTTAACCCCACCCGAAATCACGTTGGTATTACACCCGCCCTTCTTATTAGACCGAACGGTCTCTAAAAATATCGCCTTACCATTGTATTCACAACACAGAGTCAATGTTACCAAACGTACTCAGGAAGCATTGGAATGGGCCAGAATAGAACATTTATCGCGTTCAATGGCACATAATTTGTCAACAGGTCAACAGCAGTTAGTCGCGTTGGCCAGAGCTTGGGCCTTAAAACCTCGCTTGATGTTGCTGGATGAGCCCTGTGCCAATCTTGACCCCTACCGTCAACAGCATGTGGAACAATTGATCCAACAGCTCAGTGATGAGGGCTGCAAAATTATTATGAGTTCTCACAATCTCTCTCAGGCCAAGCGTTTGGCCAATGATATCGTTTTTTTGGAGTCCGGCCAGGTACTCACCCACTCATCCGCCGAGGATTTTTTTGCCTCTCAACATATGGATGCAGAAACTGCTGAAAAAATCGGGGAATTTATTCAGTATGCCTAAGTGGCTTTTCCGCTTTACGATTACCGGCTTGTCAGTTCTTCTTTTTTCTTGTAGCAAATCGGAAAGTATTTTATTAGGAACAACAACGACGCTACAGGACTCTGGTTTATTAGCTGTTTTAGTCGGTGTCTTTAATCAACAACATGCCGTAAAAATCAAACCTATTGTAGCAGGCAGTGGGCATATTTTTACCTTGATAGAACGGGGAGATGTTGATATTGCCATTACTCACGAGCCGATTGGTGAACAATCCTTAGTTGATCGTCAAATCGTAACTGAACGAACTCCAATCATGTATAACTATTTTTTGATTGTTGGACCCAAAGATGATCCCGCCAGAGTCCATTTATCCAGCAGCGCTAATAAAGCCTTTGCGAACATTTATGAGAGTAATAGTATTTTTGTTTCCCGCTATGATAATAGTGGTACTCATTATGTTGAAAAACGTCTATGGAATGCAGCTAATAGACAACCCACTGGCAACCACTACATACGTACAGGTGTAGGCATGGGTGCGACTCTGACGATTGCGGCTGAACGTAATGCCTACACACTAGTTGATTTAGGCACTTGGTTAGCATTTCAAAATAAACAATCATTACGTGTATTATTTCAAGAAACCCGCCATTTAAGTCAGCAACAAGCTCAGCAACATTTATTAACAAACCAATACAGTTTACTCACCATGACTCCCAATAGCTCCAACCAACATCATCAAAAGCAAGCGGCTGTCTTTGCCCAGTGGATTCGGCAACCAAAAACCCAGCAATTAATTAATAATTACCACCTGTATCAACAAACAATTTTTATCACCAACCAATAAGTACTCCATGACCAAAAGCCTGCTCACAACCTACATTTAACGCTATTGCTTAGTTTTGACAAATAATACTAAAACTCTCCACATCCCTTCCGAACGACAATGGGTTCATCTCCTATCATATCAATGACAGTGGTAGGCTCCGTACCACAAAACCCACCATCAATCACCAATTCCAGCTGATGTTGTAAGGTTTGACGAATATCATAAGGGTCTTTCAGTGGCTCGCTATCCCCTGGCAAAATCAATGAGCTGGTCATCATAGGCTCACCTAATTCTTCCAGTAATGCCAAGGTAATAGAGTTATTTGGAACACGCAAACCAATCGTTTTACGCTTGGGATGCTTTAGTCTTTTCGGAGTCTCTGATGTCGCTTCCAAAATAAACGTATAAGGGCCTGGGGTGTAGGTTTTCAACAAGCGAAAAACCCGATTATTCACCTTGGCATAGGTCGCCAACTCGGATAAATCCCGACACATCAATGTAAAGTTATGATTCTTATCCAACTGGCGGATTCCACGAATTCGATCCAGAGCAATCTTATCTCCAATATGGCAACCTAACGCATAGGCAGAGTCTGTTGGATAAGCCACCAACCCCCCTTGACGAATCAGTCCCACCGCCTGACCAATAAGGCGAGACTGCGGTGTTTCCGGATGGATACTAAAAAATTGTGCCATAATACGATCTACCAGAGTATCAAGTTTTGCTTTTACCTATTGTAAACCTATCGTGACATGGATGTAATTGATTTTGTAGAGTGTACTGTAGAACGTGCTAAATTTAGGGGTGACTAATTGATGGCATCCTCTCTACCCGAACCCATAGACTTTCCTCACTATCGACTTCCGTATTGGTTGAATACACTTTACGCTGACTATCAACCTCAGGCTGATGAGAAAATACCCGTCTATCACTGAGCCTGGTCCATTGAGCAATGGGTACTATTGACTGAGCATCGATACTATTCGATAACGCCATCAATTCAGAAGCAGAATGTATAGTACTCACCCTATTAGCAGAAACTACTTTGACGGAAACCGTGACTTGCTTTTTCCCAGACAAGTGGACGCGTATATACATACCTGTCGGCAAGTTGATCATCTGGCTCTGCTTAGTATGGGCAACCACCGTTGCATTCTGTTTTAAATTCGTTACGGTGTGCGTTTGATTCAGCATACTTCCAGCAGAGTTCACACCCATATAGGCACCCTCCATAGCCGCCACTTTAACGAGACCTTGGCTAGTAAGAGCCACGGTTTGCCCTGGGCTCATAGTGATTTTTTGCAGAGAGTTATTCTTAGTATCTGTGGTCGCAATAATCACGCCCGCTTTCTGTGGGTATTTACCGCGAAAAACCGAAACTTGTAATGTCTCTTGAGGCTTATCAAGGCGCTTAATTAATCGGATAATGCGCTTATTCTCTCCCGCTGGAGCACTGACTAGCAGGGTATTATTATCAACTGTAATATAGCTCCCATCAGGTAGTAAGGGGCTAATCGCTTTCTGCAATTCCGCAGCATCACGATGCTTTACAATATAGTCACTAAACGTGTTGGCAAAGGCAGTGCCAACACACATGAACATAAGACAACACCACAAAGTAAATGATAAAACACGCATCATAAGACGATACTGAACAAGGAATAGCTACAGTATAGTCTGCGCGACATAATATCACCCATTGATTTACCCTATGTTCACACCTTATCTCAGGGCTTTAACAGGCCAGTGACAAACTATGGCTTATGGGGCCGAGCCAAATACTCATAACTTTGCATCTCCAGCAAACGACTCACTGTTCTTTCAAACTCAAAACTGAGTCGATGACCACTATAAATTTCATGTACAGGTTTATCAGCAGAAATAATTAATTTAACACCACGATCATAAAACTCGTCGACCAAATTAATAAAGCGTCTGGCCTGATCTTCCTTTTGTTCTGTAAGTTCACGTAAGCCGGAAACCAATACGGCATGGTATTCTTTAGCGATTTCAATGTAGTCATTTTGTGATCTGGGGCCATCACATAACACGTCAAAATCAAACCACACCACATCTTCAGCATGATATCGACTACTCAGGTAACGCCCTTCTATCTCAACTTGCCGTTGTTCGGAGATTTCTTCCTTATCCGGCACTAAGCTAAAAAAACTTTCATAGAGGCTTTCATCCGCCGCTTGACCTAAAGGATAATGGTATAGCTCTGCTTGCTCAAGGCTACGCAAACGATAATCAATCCCCCCATCAACATTAACCACCTCCGTATGTTCATTGAGTAATGCAATAGCAGGTAAGAATCGAGCACGTTGCAGGCCATCTTGATATAAGCCATCTGGAACAATATTAGAGGTGGCCACCAAGGTAATCCCTCTTCTAAATAAACCATCCAATAATGTGGCCAAAATCATCGCATCAGCAATATCAGAGACAAAAAATTCATCAAAACAAATAACCCGAGTATCCTTAGCAATTCTGTCTGCCACAATGTCTAACGGGTTTTTCTTATGGTGGAGATTTTTTAATTCTTCATGCACACGCTTCATAAAACGATGGAAGTGTGAACGCATTTTACACTTAAATGGTAAGCTTTCATAAAAGTTATCCATTAAGTAGGTCTTACCACGGCCTACTCCACCCCAAAGGTACAATCCCTTAATAGGAACAGAAGACTTGGGAAACAAGTAGGACTTTACTGTAGAGATAATACTCGAATCAACCTGTTGAAAAGCAACCATTTGGTCATAGATCTCCTGCAGCTTTACAACGGCCATTTTTTGCGCCTCATCAGGTATAAAGCCGGCTTTCCTCAAGTCTTTTTGATAGCGTTCAGTGGGGGTTAAATTCATGAGCTAATCTTCTAAACATACAACGGAGAACCTATATCATACCAGTATAAATGACCTAGCAGTTAGAAGAAAAGTATATAAAGGCTTGTATTACATAGGCTTATGCGTATTATTTAGGACCACTATAAAATGGTACAAAAGCAAGGTAGGTAACCAAACTGTTATTGCAACACACCATGAACCTACAGACAAAATAAGTCACACCATAACATACAGAAATAACCGCTTTTATTATGCCATTGTATAATAATCCAGATTTTATACTGTATAAAATACAATACTTGTTTGTACGGCTCTAATGTTGTAAAACCAAGTACAGCTAATGAACTCTAAGGAGAAACCTGTGTTTTCATTTATCACATTACCCATTGCGGCTATTGCAGCCTTTATTTTGGGCTGTTTAGTTGGCTTATTACTCACTCGCACCCTATCCAGCAGAGAACAAAAAACACGGTTATTGGAAACCCGCCTTCAGCAAGCAGAAGAGAGCCTATCCCATTATCGGCAAGAAGTAACCGAGCATTTTTCAGAAACCGCCAAGCTAGTCAACAATCTCACACAAAGCTATAAAGACGTTCATCAACATCTGGCAGGTAGCGCATTAAAACTCACCGATATTGATATCAACCACCAGCTATTATCCACTTATGATATGAACGATAGTAACAAGGCTATTAACGAAGAAGATTGTCAGGTGCCCAAAGACTGGGCACCCGCAAAGGGCATATTGAGAGAAAACTACGGTTTAAATGAAAAGGACGAGCCCTTTGAAACAAAAGACGAAACCTTTGAAACAATAACTCGCTCAACTCATCAATAATACCCTATTAGCATAACAACATGCGTAAACGACTAAACACTATTTGGGGGGTATTTGGATGGCCTGTATTATTGGGTCTGTTAATCGGTCTTGTTGCTGTCATGTCGCAATCCAACTTACGTTACGCCCTGAAACAGCAAGTTAAGGGCTTATTTACCCTTCCTGCCCAACAAACAACGTCCTATGCAAATGCAGTCAGCAAGGCAATACCTGCTGTTGTTAACATATTTACACTTAAGCGGGTCAACTTACCTCGTAACCCCTTATTTGATGACCCGTTATTTCGCCACTACTTCAACAGCGCAGACATTCCACAACAGCAACGTATGTCCTCAGCACTGGGGTCTGGTGTTATTATTAACAAAGAAGGTTACCTACTAACCAATAATCACGTTATTGCGGGAGCCGAGGAAATTGTTGTTTCCCTCTATGATGGCAGAGAAGCCAAAGCCAAAGTCGTTGGCTTAGATCGTGAGACAGATCTTGCCGTACTCAAAATTCCTCTTCAAAACCTCACTTCACTTGTTCTTGGTACTCCCCAAAAAACCAGGTTAGGTGATGTCGTATTAGCGATAGGGAATCCTTTCGGTGTTGGTCAAACAGTCACTCAAGGTATTATTTCGGCCACAGGCCGACACGGCCTTGGACTTAATGTTTATGAGAACTTTTTACAAACAGATGCCGCCATTCACAAAGGCAATTCTGGTGGTGCACTGATTGATACCAACGGCCATCTACTTGGTATCAATACCGCAATACTTGCTAAAAAGGATTCTCACGGTATCGGCATTGGTTTCGCTATTCCAGCCGACCTAGCAGTTAGTATTATGAATGACATTATTACGTCAGGAGAGGCCATTAGAGGCTGGCTTGGCATAGAGGCCAGAACCTTAAATGAAAATGTGATTCGTACATATAACTTACATAATAGAACTGGCGTCATGATAACCAGTATCCACCCTAACGGACCAGCAGACAAGGCGGGAATAAAAGCAGGGGACATAGTAACTCATATTAACCAACAACCTGTTGGCAATGGACGTGAAGGTATGAATCTAATCGCCCAGGTACGCCCCAAGAATAGCGTACAGGTTACCATTTTACGGAATGGGGAAAAGTTACAAATGAACGCTATTGCAGGCAAGCGCCCAAAAAACATCTAACCCTCCTTACTACTCCCCATGGGCAAGTATAGCCAACTTTAAACTTGGTCCATAACTATCGGATACAAGGTCAATAGCAATGTGAGCATGACTCATGACAATGTATTTATCGGGCCACTTATATTTTGTATTGTAGTTACTCATCACAGCGCCCCCAAAGTTGAAACCAATATTCAACTTTGGGCGATGCGGTTCATCTATCTGGCTTAATGCGATACTCTGCAGATCGAGCATGAGCCTCCAAAGATTCGCCTCTAGCCAATACCGACGCAACTTCACCTAATACACTTGCACCTTCAGCAGAACAATGAATAATTGAACTGCGCTTTTGAAAGTCATAAACACCTAAAGGTGACGAAAATCGCGCAGTACCCGATGTCGGCAGAACATGATTAGGGCCAGCACAATAGTCACCCAAGGCTTCCGAAGTATAAGGCCCCATAAAAATAGCGCCAGCATGCCGAATATCTTTTAAATACGATTCAGGATCCTCTACCGACAACTCCAAATGTTCAGGGGCAATACGATTAATCAATTCAATCATTTGTCGCTTATCAGTTGCTTTAATCAAAGCACCACGATGGGATAAGGATTGACGAACGATTTCTTTCCTTTCCAAGTCAGGCAACAATTTCTCAATGCTTGCGGTTACCTGATGAATAAACGCCTCATCTGTTGTGATTAAAATAGCCTGTGCCTGCTCGTCATGTTCTGCTTGAGAAAATAGATCCATAGCCACCCAATCAGGGTTGGTTTTCCCATCGCACACCACCAATATTTCTGAGGGCCCCGCAATCATATCAATGGCAACCTCTCCAAAAACAGCTCTTTTGGCTGTCGCCACATAAATGTTTCCAGGTCCAACAATCTTATCTACCTTCGGTACAGACCGAGTGCCATAAGCTAATGCAGCAATCGCTTGAGCCCCTCCTATAGTAAATACCTGATCAACTCCCGCAATAGCGGCTGCCGCTAAAACCATAGGATTCAATTCACCAGCTGGAGCCGGAACTACCATAATAACGTCTTCTACACCCGCTACTTTAGCAGGAATAGCATTCATTAATACTGAAGAAGGGTAAGATGCTTTACCTCCGGGAACATAAATACCCACTCGATCCATCGGTGTAATTTTCTGCCCGAGTACCGTGCCATCATTTTCAGTCACTTGCCATGATTCCTGTCGCTGATACTCATGGTATGATCGAACCCGCTGTGCAGCCACTTCAAGTGCTTCACGCTGATCTTGAGAAAGGTCGTCCAGAGCTTGTTTAAGTTGTTCAGCATTAATTTTTAAGTCGGCTATTGAATCTGTCTGTCGATGATCAAAGTGGTTAGTGTAATCAACAACGGCCTGATCGCCTTGCTCTCTTACTTGTCGCAAAATGTCATCAACTGTTTGCCCTACTTGTGAATCTGATACAGTAGACCAGTCCAGCAGTTCTGTTAACTGTTGACTAAAATTTAAAGCATTAGCATCTAAACGTTGAATAACCATAATCTGAACTAAAAAATGTTGTGTCCTATCCCATCACAATTAAGTCAAAGCTTTAACAGCATGCGCAATAGCATCAATCACTGGTTGCATCGTGCTATGTTTCATTTTGATAGATGCCTTGTTGGCAATCAACCTGGAGCTAATATCAGCAATATCCATACGGGGCTCCAGACCGTTAGCTCTCAAGGTATTACCCGTATCAACAATATCAACAATTTCATCCGCTAATTCCATAATTGGAGCTAATTCCATCGCCCCATAGAGCTTAATAATATCTGCTTGACGCCCCTGTTCTGCATAAAACTGCCGAGCAATATTCACAAACTTAGTCGCCACTTTTACACGTCCTTCCTTTTCGGGTGTCCCTTTAATAGCCGCCGTCATTAACTTACACCGAGCGATACCCAGATCCACCAAAGAATATAAACCATCACCACCATGCTCCATTAAAGTATCTTTACCAGACACTCCCATATCTGCGGCGCCAAATTGAACATAGGTAGGCACATCACTGCCTCGCAGAACCAATAATCTGACATTAGGCATATTAGTATCAAACGCCAATTTTCGGCTGGTATGAATATCTTCAGAAGGCTCAATTCCAGCAGCGGATAACAATGGTAAGGTTTCTTTAAGAATTCGCCCTTTAGTTAAGGCGATCGTTAATTGAGGCATAATAATTTGTTTATCATTTTAGATAATCTAAGGTACCTGTTAATAATGTAGATATTAGGATCTGTTGGCATTTTATCTGCAGCAGCGGTAAAGATGAAACGTCAACAGAGCCTAGCTAGGCACTCGACGAATATTGACACCCAACAACTGTAATTTTTCCTCAATACACTCATAACCGCGATCAATATGATAAATACGGTCAACAAGCGTATCGCCATCGGCCACTAAGCCGGCTATCACTAGGCTAGCAGAGGCCCTTAAATCAGTTGCCATAACCGGAGCAGCTTTTAAGCGCTCAACGCCGGTCACAATCGCAGTGTTGCCCTCCAAACGAATATTGGCTCCCATGCGATTAAGCTCATGAATCTGAATTAAACGATTTTCAAATATAGTTTCGACAACTGTGCCCGTCCCTTCAGATACGGCATTCATTGCTGTAAACTGGGCTTGCATATCTGTCGGAAAAGCAGGATAAGGGGCCGTCTTTAAACTAACCGCTTTAGGACGGTTACCTTTCATATCCAAAGATATCCAGTTGTCCCCGAAACTAATATGAGCACCCGCCTCTTCCAATTTAATCAGCACCGATTCTAAAATACCTGGATGGGTATCTTTCAACTTTACATGCCCCCGAGTCGCTGCCGCTGCGGTCAAAAAGGTACCGGTTTCAATGCGGTCTGGCATAATATGGTACTCACACCCTTTTAAACTTTTAACACCTTGGATAACCAGTTTATCAGTACCAATCCCTTCGATGTGCGCCCCCATTGCACACAAGCAATGAGCCAAATCCACCACTTCAAGCTCTCGAGCGGCATTTTCCAACACCGTTTCGCCTTCTGCCAACACCGCAGCCATGAGCAGGTTTTCAGTAGCACCTACCGTCACAGTATCCATGAATATATGAGCCCCCTTCAGACGCCCATGGCTGCGAGCACGAATATAGCCTTCGTCTACCTCAATAACCGCCCCCATCGCTTCTAAACCACGCAAATGGATATCTACAGGACGGCTACCTATGGCACACCCCCCAGGAAAAGACACATTAGCACGACCATAGCGGGCTAACATAGGACCCAATACCAATATCGAAGCCCTCATTGTTTTCACCAATTCATAGGGGGCGGTGTACTCAGTAATGGTATTTGCATCAATTTCTACACTCATCTTTTCATTGAGTGTGACGGCCAGACCCATACTACGTAGCAAAGCCAGCATCGTAGTAATATCATTCAAATGTGGCAGGTTACCAATTTGTATTGGGGTCTCAGATAACATAGTAGCGGCTAAAATAGGCAGTGCAGAGTTTTTAGAGCCAGAGATACGAATCTCCCCACTCAATGGACCGCCACCCTTAATGATTAATTTATCCATGAGATTGAGTCCTAGCGACTTCTTGTGGTGTGAGCGTTTTCATATTCACAGCATGTATTTCACCATTGGCGATAGATTCTGAAAGCACACCGTAAACAGATTGCTGCCGCTTTAAGCTTGTTAAACCATCAAACAGCTCACTAATAATCAACAGGTTGACATGACTGCCTTCGATAGTGACTTCGATATTAGCACTAACAAAGTGCTGTTGTAGAAGTGACTTAATCGCTTCTGATTCCATAATAGCTCTCTACCTTATCTTGAGTATGTATATAATGTGCAACTTTGTAGATATGATGCAAACGCGCAAGTATAATAAAAACGGTTATTAAAGAAGATTAAGAAGCACTAACATCCTCCTCCCACTCGGAAATAGTTTTTTCAACATCCCCCTTATTGTTTTCAACAGCAGCAGCAAACTGTCCTCGAAAGGTTTTCCCAAAATTAATACCATTAATCACCAAATTGATCACTTTCCATTGATTCTGCCGATTTTTCGCCATTGAATAAGACACCTTATTAACACCATCAGGAGTTCGAATTTCCTGAACCACAGTAGTACAGCGAGCGTCGCCAATAGGCTTTTTAGGCGGTACAACGCTTATATTGACTCCCTGAAAACCTGATATGCCTTTGCCATAGGTCTTAACAAGCCCCTTAGTAAACGCCGAAGCAAATTGCTCTATCTGCTCTGGAGAAGCACTTTTTGCATGTACCCCCATAACACCTTGAGCAATATATTGAAAGGCGACTACTGGCTCCAGAAGTACAGACAGTTCTGCAATAAATCTATCCGGCTCTGCCACCGGGTCTATCCCAGATTTTAAAAAGACAAAAACCTTTTCTGTAGTTTCAGAAACGACTCTGTGGGGCTCAGAACCAGCATAATCACCTTTTACATGTACGGCCATAAAAACCATGAACACTGCCAAGGTTGCTTTTAAGCCGACGTTAACCCATTTTTGACTGTTATTAAACATTGTTTGTTATACCTTGTATCACATAATCTATATTTTGATATTTATTACTTTCAGTATGCGATTAAAACTGAATAGTTGCTGACTTTCTTGGCTGCACACTATACCATTTGCAGCCCTATTCGATAATACGTAATGCGCACTAATTGTACTAAAACCTGTTCTACATAACTGAATAGCTCCTAAACTGACTTTATGGATAACTAAATGACCGTTCTATTACCCTGGTTTGCTGTTTTATTGGGTTTTATTGGCCTAGTATGGAGCGCAGACCGCCTTGTTAATGGCAGTGCAGCAATTGCCTGTAATCTGGGAATATCCAAGTTTATAGTGGGTTTAACAGTCGTTGCTTTTGGCACTTCGACCCCTGAAATCATCGTTTCTATCAGTTCATCACTAAAAGGCTCTGGAGATCTGGCGATTGGCAACGCTTTGGGGTCTAATCTAGCTAATATAGGGCTGGTATTGGGTATTACTGCCCTCATTGCTCCTCTCCCTATTAAATCCCATACTCTTAAACAAGAAATTCCCATTATGTTATTGATTATAGCGATAGCAGGGTATTTTTTATACGATTGGCATCTTGCACTTTGGGAAGGGCTCATTTTAGTTTTGTGTGTTGCCCCTTTAATTATCTGGTTGGCCCATAGTCACAAACAACACCCTGAAGAAGTTGAAGATATAGAAAGTATGAAAACATCAACGGCTACTGTTTGGTTTTTGCTAGGCCTTTGCTGCTTGATTATAAGTGCTGAAAGCTTGGTGTGGGGGGCTACAACAGTGGCTTTAAGCTTAGGTATTAGTAATCTCGTGGTAGGATTGACTATCGTAGCCATTGGCACCAGTTTGCCAGAACTTGCCACATCGATCATGAGTGCGATCAAAGGTCACCATGATATTGCTATCGGCAATATCATTGGCTCTAATATGTTTAATATTCTACTCGTTGCGGGCATTCCCGCTATTATCCAGCCTCTCACCATGACTGCCGAGGTATTTTTCCGTGATTTTCTATCAATGCTAGGACTCTCCATCGTCCTCACTATTAGCATGGTTTTAAGCTTTTATTTTAGCAAAAATCAACACATTGGCAGACTGACAGGGGTTTTACTCTTGCTACTTTATGCAGGATATTACACACTGGTATTTTAAGAGTCTGTAATGGAATGCAAGTAATATAAATAGTTCACCATCATGACAACCAAATACCCAATATTCGATTACCTATCTATCGGAAAACGAACCATAGATATGGAATTAAACGCGATACAGTCGCTTGCTCAACGGATCGATGAAAGCTTCCAGCATGCTTGTGACCTTATTCACTGCTGTAAAGCAAGAACCATTGTGACTGGCATGGGCAAATCCGGCCATATCGGCCACAAAATCGCAGCGACACTCGCCAGTACCGGAACCCCAGCTTTCTTTGTCCACCCAGGAGAAGCCAGCCATGGTGACCTAGGTATGATCACACCTGAAGATGTGGTCATAGCCATATCCAACTCAGGTAATTCAGCTGAAGTGGTCACACTGTTACCCATTCTAAAACGATTGCAAGTCCCCCTTATCAGTATGACAGGCAACCCAGAATCCACCTTGGCTAAAGCAGCTAGTGTCAATCTGGATGTTGGTGTCGACTGCGAAGCCTGCCCACTGGATTTAGCACCTACATCAAGTACTACAGTAACACTAGTAATGGGCGATGCTATTGCCGTTGCCTTGCTTGAAGCTAAAGGATTTACCGCAGAAGACTTTGCCTTTTCTCACCCTGGAGGGTCATTAGGGAAGCGTTTATTACTTAGAGTCTCAGACATTATGCACAAAGGTGATCAAATACCTGCCGTCTTTCAAGGAGCCTTATTAAGCGAAGCGCTAATGGAAATGACCCACAAGGGTTTAGGGATGACAACGATTATCGATGAAAACAAAAAACTCATTGGCATTTTTACTGACGGCGATCTAAGACGCACCTTGGATACAGGCGAACATATTCATTCACTGAATATCGATGATGTTATGAGTACCTCACCAACCACTATTCCTCCAAACAAATTGGCTGCAGAAGCGTTGAGTATCATGCAGAACTATTCTATTACCGCCTTGGTCGTCATCGACACCAACCAACGCCCTACTGGCATTATCCATATGCATGATCTATTACGCGCAGGAATGTTGTAAAATGACCCTAGATGATGTTGATAAAGATATTATCTCCCGAGCCAAGAAAATCAAGTGGCTGGTATTGGATGTAGACGGGGTATTAACAGACGGTAAGCTGTATTTCAGCAATAATGGCGATGAAATTAAAGCTTTCAACTCCTTGGATGGACATGGAATTAAAATGTTACAAAACAGTGGAGTTACTGTCGCCATTATTACAGGACGCACCAGTAAGATTGTACAAAACCGGACTCACAATTTAGGTATTAAACATCTAATTCAAGGCAGAGAAGATAAACTGAACGCACTTGAAGAACTCATTAGCGCACACAATGTAAACTACGAGGAAATTGCCCATATGGGCGACGACTATCCTGATTTGACCTTAATCCGGCGTGTAGGTTTAGGCTTAACAGCAGCTAATTCACACTGGATTGTAAAGGAATATAGCCATTGGCAAAGTCAATTTAATGGTGGCGAAGGAGCCGTAAGAGAAGCCTGCGACCTGATTATGCTAGCACAAAATACGTTTGACCAAGCATTAGCCTCCTATCTGTAACTAAACTCTACCTATGACTAAGTGGCATTACTTTTCAATATTCGCTTTATCCACCCTATTAGTCTTTATCCTCAGACAAGCCCCTCCTAAACTCCTAGTAGGCGTTCCTGAACCGGATGGTAAAATTTACCCTTCCTCTTATTTAGTGAATACAAAGATCACCCAATACGACGCCCTGGGACAAATATCACATATACTCATGGCAAATAAAATTCGTTATTATGGAAGCCAAGACAGTACCATGGAAAATATCGCATTATTCGATCAACCTAAATTTGTATTTCACAATAATAACACTGAACAAGATGCTCCCTGGAAAGCGATATCCGATCAGAGCAGCAGTAACAACAAAAGTGATGAGTTTCTATTAAGCGGTAATGTCGTACTCTCACAAGAAATAGATGATGAAAATTTTTCTATCATCACGACGAGTCAATTACTTATCAAACCCAAACAACAATACGCGGAAACAGACAAACCTGCTATGATAAAAAACAAATCAGGTACTACCACTTCTGTGGGACTAAAGATCTCCCTAGACCATGGAACAGTGGAATTCCTATCTAAAGTACGGAGCCAGTATGTCCTTCATTAACTCTCGCTGTCTATGCATTCTATCCATCATTGGCTTATCGATATTTAGCCAAAGCAGCTTCGCTTTACCTAATGACAGAGAACAACCTATTAACATCAGTGCTAACCAAGCTCATAAGAACAGCAAGCAAGGAGTCACCGTCTATAAAGGCAACGTTATCATGACTCAGGGCTCCATCAATATTACTGCTGACAAAGTCACTATTCATGATAACAATGGTGAAGTAGATAAAATTGTTGCAACAGGGACTCCAGCAACATTTAAACAACAACCGAAACCTGAAAGTGGATTGGTTACCGCCCAAGCTTTAACTCTAGAATACGAGCTGAAAAAAGAATCCTTAGTATTACTAAACGAAGCCTTATTAAAGCAAGAGGGGAAAACAACCCGCAGTAATAAAATAACGTACGATATAAAGACTGCTGTGATGAATGCTGGAGATGATACAGGTAGAGTTCAAATGATTATAAAAACAACCCAAAAGTAACCACCTTTGCCCTTGCTTAATAACCTCAAATGACTAAAAAATTATCATGCCTACCTTACAAGCACTCAACCTTGCTAAAAGCTATAAAAAACGTCCCGTTGTCATCGACGTTTCTATTACCGTTAACAGCGGACAAATTGTTGGCTTACTCGGGCCGAATGGCGCTGGAAAAACCACCTGCTTTTATATGATAGCTGGGCTTGTTAGGGCCGACCAAGGCTCAATTATCATAAACAACAAGGATATCAGTGAGCTCCCTATGCATAGCCGCGCACAGGCCGGTATCGGTTATCTGCCTCAAGAAGCATCGATCTTTCGCAAGCTATCTGTTGCTGATAACATTTTGGCAATATTGGAAACACGTGAAGCACTCAACAAAAACCAACGCCAAAAAAAGTTGGATACTTTGCTTCAAGAATTTCATATCACTCATATCCGCGATTCTATGGGGATGTCGCTATCAGGAGGAGAAAGAAGACGAGTAGAGATTGCCAGAGCACTCGCCACAGAACCTGATTTTATCCTCCTCGATGAGCCATTTGCTGGCGTTGACCCTATTTCAGTCAACGATATTAAACAGATCATTACCCATCTTCAACAACGTGGTATTGGCATACTCATTACAGACCACAATGTTAGGGAAACACTTACCATCTGTGAACAAGCCTACATTGTTAGTGAAGGCCATATCATCGCCAAAGGCACCGCTAAAGAAGTGTTACAAAATGAACAGGTTAAGCAGGTCTATCTAGGTAACAATTTCTCACTATAACGACCCAACCTAGGCATAAGTCTTGCTTAAAGACTAATGAGTGACTAGAATTATACGTGTAGTCTGTATAGCTACCAACCCACTGTTGGTGATGGTATCACTTAGCCAGTAACGAGATATATCAATCAAATGAAGCAATCATTACAACTTAAAATGGGTCAAAACCTAACCATGACCCCACAGCTGCAACAAGCAATACGCTTATTACAACTATCCACTCTAGATTTACAAAACGAGATACAAGAAGCATTAGACAGCAACCCAATGCTGGAAATAGTCGAAGAACACAATAAACCAAACAGCAAATCTGAAGACTCAGAACACCACTCCGAAACCCATACAAGCAGTGACACTTCTCCAGCAAATACACAATCTTCTCCCAGTGAAACAGCAACAAAAGAGCCCACATCAACAGAGGATTTGGATTGGTCACAAAACATACCTGAAGATTTACCTGTCGATACTAATTGGGAAGATGTATATCAAAGTTCCTCAAACCACAACAGCACACCACCTCACGATGAAAATAACGTTGAAACTCAACGAAGCAGCACAGAAAGTCTACAAGACCATTTGTTATGGCAACTAAACCTGACGCCTTTTTCCGATCAGGATTATTCTATAGCATTAACCATTATTGACGATATTAAGCCTTGTGGCATGTTATCGTCGTCTGTTTCGGAAATTTACACTTCGCTCAAAGAAACATTTGACGATCTTGAAGAAGGTGAAGTATTTGCTGTCCTACACCGTTTACAACAATTTGATCCGCCTGGGGTTGCCAGCCAAAATATAGAAGAATGCCTATTAATACAATTAAAACAGTTGGAACAATATGCTGACAATAGCAATGCCATCAATGGCTTGGCAACAGCGAAAAAAATAGCTGCAGAACACCTGCCTTTGCTCGCCACACGAAATTATAAAACGCTAATGAGAAAATTGCGTATCAAAGAAAACGAGCTAAAAGATGCGATATCTCTTATCCAAAGTACCAACCCCCGTCCAGGAGAAGATATTGGAAGCGATCGTACAGAATATGTTGTTCCAGATGTATTCGTTAGTAAAAAGAACGACTGCTGGAGCATTGAACTAAACCCGGATATTGCTCCCAAGATACGTATCAATAATCAATATGCAGGTCTAGTGAAACGCGCTGATTCAAGTAGTGATAATACTTACTTAAAAAATAATCTACAGGAAGCACGCTGGTTTTTAAAAAGCCTGCAAAGTAGAAACGAAACCCTATTGAAAGTAGCCAGTGCTATCGTCGAAAAACAACGCGGCTTTTTAGAATTTGGGGAAGAAGCGATGAGACCTCTGATACTACATGATATTGCAGAATCCGTTGAAATGCATGAATCAACGATCTCGCGCGTCACCACCAATAAATATATGCATACACCACAGGGGATTTTTGAATTAAAATACTTCTTCTCCAGCCACGTTAGCACCGACAATGGTGGTGAATGTTCATCAACAGCGATTAGAGCTTTTATTAAAAAACTGATTGCTGCTGAAAACGTCAAAAAACCATTAAGTGATAGTAAAATTACTACATTACTTGCAGATCAAGGAGTAAAAGTTGCACGAAGAACGATTGCCAAATATAGAGAATCAATGTCCATACCTCCTTCGAATGAGCGTAAGCAACTGATTTAAAAATACTATTACCATACTGCTAATCACCCAACATATAACTATGAATATAGCTTCACTACTATCACCCAAATCAGTACTTTGCAAACACAGCTCCAGTAGCAAAAAGCGACTATTAGAAGATATGGCCGAGTATATCTGTAAGCAATATACAGAACTTGATTCCAACACTGTATTTCGTGCACTCATTTCCCGGGAAAAACTGGGTTCTACCAGTATCGGTAACGGTATTGCTATTCCCCACTGTCGTATCCCCCAATGCAACAAAACCATTGGCATGCTAGTCACCCTGGATCAAGGCATCGAATTTAACGCTATCGACAACCAAAATGTCGACATCATATTCACACTACTTGTACCCGAAGGCGCCAATGATAAGCACCTACAGACATTAGCCTGTATTGCTGAAACACTCTCTAATGACGTTATATTAAATAATATACGTCATGCACAACAGTCAGAAGAACTCTTACAGGTGTTACAATAACTCTTCACCTAGGTTGACATTAATATATGGCAGCCCCTGAGGCGTGGCAGGATATAATAGGCAACAATATGCAATTGGTTATTATCAGTGGACGTTCAGGGTCAGGCAAAAGTACTGTTTTACATGTGCTAGAAGATGCCGGTTTTACCTGCATAGATAACCTCCCCGCATCCCTGCTACCTAATTTAGCCAAGCATAGCCAAAAAGCAGCAAATAAACGCTACGCTATCAGTATTGATGCTAGGAACACTTATGAAGATCTTAAACAACTGCCTTTTATTATTCTCGATAAACCCATCAATGACATTCAGCATCAGGTCATTTTTCTTGATGCCAGTAACGATATTTTGCTACAACGTTTTAGCGAAACTCGTCGCAAACACCCATTAACAGATCAAACAACAGATCTGCGACAAGCCATCAACCAGGAAAAAGAACTACTCAAACCCATACTCGATGTAGCAAATATTGTACTGGATACCAGCGATATGAAATACCATGACCTTCGAGATGTGATCAAAAGACGTTTTATGGCCATTAAAGCTGGCAACACTGCCGTTATGTTTCAGTCATTTGGATTCAAATACGGCATTCCAAAAGACGCCGACCTGGTTTTTGATGCTCGCTGTTTACCCAACCCACACTGGAAAACACATTTACGTCAACTCACCGGTCAAGATGATGCTGTTAAACAGTTTTTAAATACTCAAACTCAAGTTGAAGAAATGTTTCAGGATATTACGCAATTTCTTAGCAAATGGTTACCTCGCTATGAAGAAAATAATCGGAGTTATATCACCATAGCCATTGGTTGCACAGGAGGACAACATCGTTCAGTATACTTATGCGAACGCCTTGCCAGTTACTTTGAAAAAAATAGCTGTCATATACAACGGCGCCATAGAGAGTTAAAAAACCATGATTAGGCAGTCATTAACGATTATTAATAAATTAGGATTACACGCACGAGCAGCCGCTAAACTAGCAGCATTAGCTGGACGTTATTCTAGTAGCATTCAGGTTTCTATCGATACGAAAACCGTTGATTGCAAAAGTGTTATATCTCTCATGTTGTTAGCCGCGAGTAAGGGAACAAACATTGAAATAATCGTTGAAGGCTGTGACGAAAATACCGCAATGGAAGCCATAGAACAATTAATTAATGATCGGTTTGATGAAGCCGAATAATTAAAAACTTACAAAGTCATTTGACGCTGAACGAGATTTTACGTCAATACTCATATCACGACTATGCAGAATTTCATAGAAGAAAAAATTGACAAAACGCAAGAGCATCTTAGCAAGCTTTCCGATATTTTAGAAAATAATGGTGAAATGCGTTCGATTAAACGTATGCTCAATGGCTTAAAACCCATTGAGATATCGCAATTATTGGAATCATCCCCTCCACCCTCAAGGAAAGTATTATGGACAATGGTCGAAGAAGATATAAGGGGTGCTGTATTACAGGAAATCCCTGATGAATTAACCGGTCAAATATTGAAAACCATGAATACTCAACAGGTTGCCGATATTACCAATGATCTTGATGCAGATGACGCGGCAGATATTTTACAACAACTCCCTAACCGCATTATTCAAGAAGTTCTACAAGCCATGTCAGAGCAAAGTCGCTCTCGCGTAGAAACCGTTCTTTCTTATGAGGAAGATACGGCAGGCGGCTTAATGAATACAGACATTATTACCATTCGACCACCCTTTACTCTGGACGTTGTGATTCGATATTTACGACGTCATGACGAAATTCCACCATCAACAGACCAACTCTTTGTCGTTAATCAAGATGACGTGTTTCTTGGTACATTATCAATGAATAAGCTTCTCACGTCTGATCCCAATATCAGCGTACGTGAAATTATGCGCACCGATACTGAAGCCCTCCCTGTTAATATGAAAGATAATGAAGTTGCACAGTTATTTGAGCAAAATGACTGGGTTTCCGCGGCAGTTATTAATGAACAACAACAAATCGTTGGCCGTATCACTATTGATGATGTTGTCGATGTTATTATTGAAGAAGCAGACCACTCACTCATGAGCCTTGCTGGCCTTGACGACGATGAAGATACGTTTGCTCCATTGATAAGAACAACTCCAAGGCGAGCCATATGGTTAGGGGTCAATTTACTAACAGCAATCCTTGCATCATCCGTTATTAACTTATTTCAAGGCACTATTGATAAAGTGGTCGCACTCGCAGTGCTAATGCCCATAGTAGCCAGCATGGGGGGCATTGCTGGTAGCCAAACCTTAGCCATCGTTATACGCGGTACAGCTCTCGGAAAAATAGGGCCGTCTAACCAGCACTGGCTGTTATCCCGAGAAATTTTATCAGGCTTATTCAATGGTATTTTATGGGCAGTGGTTCTAGGTAGTATTACCTCCTGGTGGTTTGATGATATTTATATGGCCATGATCATTGGGGTAGCAACAGTGATTAATCTAGTGACTGCAGCGGTTGGTGGCACCTTACTACCACCATTCCTTAAAAAAATGGGAATTGATCCTGCTTTAGCTGCTGGTGTAGCACTTACTACACTGACAGATGTTGTAGGATTTATGGCCTTTCTCGGCCTAGCGACACTATTTTATGCCTAATGAATACAGAAAATATGATAAACAAAGACGATGATGAATGTCTCATCAGCCGCACAGAACAAAAGAAAGCCGCTCGAAAACTCGTATTATTAGCAGAGCAATTGGTCGCATTAAGCGATACCATGTTGCTGAACATACCATTATCTGATGAATTACGTAACGCTATCGGCACTGCCAAAAAAATTAAAGTCGGCAATCCCTTAAAACGGCAAATGCACTTCATTGCCAAACTAATACGAAAAACAGGCCCTGAACCGATTCACACCGCATTAGACAATCTTCAACAGCAAGACTGCGTACATGAAAAGAACACAAAAATCACTACACAATGGCGCGATAGACTGATTGATGGAAATAATACGGTTATCAGTGAGTTTATTGAAAAGTTTCCCAATTGTAATAAACAAAAGCTGAACCAATTAGTCCGTGCAGCAATAAAAGAACATCGGCTACTTAATCAAAGCCTCACACCTCAGCAAAATACCAAACAGAAAAGAACCCTCTTTAACTTTTTACGTGAAGTCATTAGCAAGTAGGGGGCCTGTTTAGCTCCCCCAAAAGACATAATTTTCTGCAGCCCTTGCCATCCCTAGACTCTAGAGGGGCATGACTTTATTTTTTGGACTATATCCTGACTTTTGGGGTAGCATTTGGCGATTTTTTAGGCGTCAACTCTGTCAAGAAGCAAAAGGCTCAAGATACTTCTCCAGCCTGAGATCAATGATCTATACAGTCCTCCTCGATGCACTATTGAACGACAACGTTACTTCTTTTCCTTGAATGATGAGAAGTTAACCATAGCCAAGTCCATTCGAAAACGAGAGCACCGTTGTTATTTTGTTGCAATGCTCGGTTACTTTAAAACGAAACCGATTATACTCAACCTCAGTTTCCGCCCAATAGAAAACGACTGGAGTTTTATCGCTAAAGAAACTTTCCCTGGCAACAAACTACATCAGTTTTCGCTGAACCAAAAGCAACGTGATCGACTCTGTAATGGTCATTCAAGCTGAGCGCGAGCGTATAGAGTTGCAGCTTGAAGGTTTAATTTCACCCACGCTTAAAAATGAGCTTGTAGCTCTTACTAGTGGTGAAACTCAACTAAAACTATCACACCTATTGTTGCAAGGCTCCCAAAAATTCACTACTGGAAGCCTGTAGCCTTGTCCATAATTCCTTGGATTCTACAGAGGCATGTTGTTCAAACAGTGGCGTCAAGCGTGTGAACAAATGCTAATAAATGGCATGAAAAACAAGGTAAATTGTTAATTATTGCGACAAATATGAGTTCAAATGTGAAATAGTTACTATAATTTCTTGAAATTTTTTAAGAATAATAGTGAAATGCGTTCTACACATTGCTGGCGTTACTTCTCCTTTTAAGGTTTGATGTACGTATTGATCACCTTCTTAGTATTGACCCTTGGTAATGCCATTATTTAATGGCATTAAATTACTCATTACACAAAAGTTGTTGAGTAATAGATTTATGTTTAGTTAAGAACTAACTGAGGTTTTCATTTGAAAGATAGTTTTATACCATTTTCTCGCCCAACCATCGGTGAGGAAGAAATAAACGAGGTAGTAGATTCACTCTCTTCAGGTTGGATTACTACAGGCCCTAAAGTATCGCAGCTAGAAAAAATGTTTGCACAGCGGTTTAGCGTGAAAGATAGCTTGGCTGTTAATTCAGGGACTGCCGCCTGGCACCTTTTGGCTCATAGTTTAAATATTGGCCCTGGAGATGAAGTAATCCTTCCATCAATTACTTGGCCATCAATGGCTAACATTATTGAGCATCTTGGAGCTACTCCTATTTTTGCTGATGTTGATAAAGACACCGTAATAATGAAACCCTCAGAGGTGGAGCGTTTAATTAATGATAACACTAAGGCCATTTTGCCAGTGCACTATGCCGGTGCGGCAGCTGATATTGATGCTTATAAGTCAATTATAGGTGACCACCCTATTACCATTGTTGAAGATGCTGCCCATGCAATTGGCAGCCACTATAAGGGGTCCGAAGTTGGGTGTCATTCTGATGCAATTGTTTTTAGTTTTCACCCAACAAAGAGTATGACTACAGGAGAAGGCGGATTATTAATCTGCAAGGATCCCTACATTATGAATAAGGCGCGCAGCCTTAGCCTTAATGGGGTGGGGAAATCGGCATGGGAGCGTCTCAGTCAGTCCAGCGCAAATTATGAGCTGACAGAGCCCGGCTATAAATACAATATGTTAGATATGCAAGCCGCTTTAGGTATTCATCAGCTGAAAAAATTGGATAATTTTATCACGTTAAGAACTGTTTTGGTCGAAAGATATCAAAACTTATTATCGGGAATCGGTACGGTTCAACCGATAGGGTTCGTTGATTACCCAATTAAGCATTCATGGCATATTTATGTTGTCAAACTAAATTTAAACCTACTTAAAATGTCGAGAAATGCTTACGTAGACAAACTAAAGTCACAAGGTATTGGTGTGGGCATTCATTTTGAAGCAGTCCATATGTTGGAATACCTTTAGCAGCTATTGCCACACCTATGAGTTATGTGAAGAATCCTATATCTGTTTTTCAATCAGTCTTTGAAACAAATATGTGGATAGTGAAAGAATGTGCGCGATTAAAGCGTCGCATTATTTTCCCCTCAACCTCAGAAGTCTACGGAATGTGTGATGATTCATCATTTCATGAACAAAATAGTCCATTAATTTTAGGACCTATACATAAAGAGCGCTGGATTTATTCATGTTCAAAACAACTACTAGATCGTGTAATCTGGGCTTATGGTAAAGAAGGCTTACCATTTACACTTTTTCGCCCCTTTAACTGGATTGGCCATGGGCAAGATAGTATTTACAGTTCTGAGCGAGGCAATGCACGGCTGATCCCTCAATTTTTAGGTAACGTTCTTTGTAATGAACCTTTGCAGCTAGTTGATGGTGGTAAACAAAGACGCTCGTTTACAGACATTAGCGATGGTATTGATGCGTTAATACAGATTATACGCAATGAAGACAATAAAGCTAGTGGGAAGATATTCAATATAGGCAACCCTGATAATAATGCTTCTATTATCGATATCGCAAATATGTTGGTATCTGAGTTACAGAAATATCCAGAGTATGAGCATCTAGCGAGCAATGCCCAAATAAACTCTATTACCAAAGAAGAATTCTATGGTGACGGGTATCAAGATGTACAACAACGTATTCCTGACATCGACAATATTAAAACAGAGCTAAGGTGGTCACCTAAGATTTCTTTAGATCAATCGATTAAAGATATTGTCAGCCATACTTTGCAGCATTTTGATGATAAAGCCATTAAACACACATCGCTTAAAGCAAGCTGAGGAGCTAAAGATGTTTACTGTTATTACATGGTGTACCAGTGATTACAAGTATCTTTCCGAGGGGTTAATTAGCGATTGTCAACGATTGGGATACGATTATCATGTTTATGAGTTAGATAAAGAATTTCCTAATTTAGCTGCGGCATGGTGTAACCACCCCAGAGTTATACGTCAAGGAGTAGAAGATTTTGATAACGTGCTGTTTGTAGATATTGAGTGCCGAATCGTAAGGTCTATACCTGAACACTGGCAAGCACCTTTAGTCTCAGTGAGAGAGCCCACCCAAAACTTTTGGATTACCTATAATACCGGTACGGTTATGGCTAATAAATCTTGTATTCCTTGGTTGGATACGTGGATTCACCTAGTTGAAGCTTGGGATATGGATAAGCTAAGTAACGATGCGTATATCTATTGGCCCAATGACATCGGGGATGAATTGCCTTTTAATGCTGCCGTAACAGCATTGGGCGTCTCACTAAATATCGTAAAACTTTCTTACTTTGATAGGACTAGTGAAGCAGAAATAGCAAGAGGCTTATGGAAAAACAACCATACGATTATCCAACACCCAACCATTCACCATTGGCCTAAAGAAAAAGATTTGATCGAATGTAAAAAATTATTTGAGCAAAACTTTGCCGCTGAGCCTGAAATAGTAAACACTTTATTTGAATCACCAGAAAACATTGTTGAGAATAACGGGTGGTTTTTTGATACTGTCGAGAAATGCTATGCGCCTAAGGAGTTTTGGCCTCAACATAAGCGGAAATGGGTAACAGACCCAGTAACATTAACCTCAGCACAGCGATAAAATTATGTTTTGTTTTTATTCTAAAGGGGCTAACCATGCTTAAGGTTGCTATTGTTGGAGCAGGAACAATGGCAACAGTCCGGGCACGGGCGTTATTGGCAACAGGCCTAGTTGAACTTTGTGGAGTTGCCTCCCATCGTGCTGAATCCGCTAATCAGTTTGCGAATAACTTTAATATTGCTTATGCAACAACAGACTACAGAAGTTTAACCACACAAAAACCAGACGCTTTGCTGGTCGAGTTACCTCATAAGATCCAAGATGAAGTAGTACTATGGGCTTTGCAGGAAGATTTACATATACTTCTCGGTGGTTGTTTATCGACAAATAGCAAGATCGGCGAAGAAATTATTGCACTTTGTGAGCAGCAACAAGTGATCATTGAATGTGGCTATGAGGCAAGGTATAAACCTTGTTGGCACTATGTTAAAGAGCAATTAGGTCGAGGGGTGATAGGCTCCCCTTCTATCATTAATGCAATCGCACTTTGGAATGCTCCTCCCAATAGTTGGTATTATAACCAAGCTGCTAGCGGTGGCATGCCAATAACACATATGACTTACGCTTTTATAAATCCACTACGCTGGTTGTTTGGTGAACCCTTACAGGTGGCCGCTATGTCAAATCAGGTAAAAGAAGCTGACTGCCATCATGTTCATGAAGAAAGCTGTATCGTTAATATTCGATTCCCTAATCAATTGCTGGTATCGCTAACAGCAAGCTATATCACTGCTCCAGAGAAAACCCACTGGCATCTGGAAATCTTTGGTACAGACGGCATGTTAGAAATTCACCCAGGTGATTTGGGTACAGGGTTAATACAACACTATAGCAAGGAAAATGGCATAATCACGTCTGATTTTTCTGATGCCGAAAATGCTTTTAATAAGCAAGCAAAAATCTTTATTGATCAGATTAACAATGGCAACATAGGCGACAGCCAGAGAAAAAATATGCTTCTTAATTCCCCTAAAATGGTTATTAACGATATTAGAATCGCAGAAGCTATTGTTCATTCTGCAAAAAATAATGAGGTTGTTTATTTTTAAAAAGCCGCTGTCCGTTATATAGTCTACAGTAAATCACTATAGACTATCACTGCTGTCTTGTTAACTTTCAAAATAAACTTACCTAACATTTATCAAATGGTTCTGGGTTTACGGGATCACCTCTAAGTAACGCCATTAAATCGCGCCTTTCAAATAAATTAAGCTGCACCCGTTTCTTCATCACGACAACTGGTTCTACGAAGACGAACAAGACATTTTTTTGCCGCTAATACATCAGTAAACTCAATGACTTGAGCGGAAGTCACTCCCTTATTTTTGATCACTTCCCGACGCTCAATCACGCGATAACGAGCATTACTTTTTAGGCGTGTGACAAAGAAAATTCATTGATCTCTCAATTGCTTATACCATGAATAATCATTGTAACCTTTATCAACAACGACAATACTTCCTTGAAGAAAACTTAAGGTTTTTGCAACCGTGGTATTATGCGTTTTACCATCGGTAACGGTTAAAAATTCAGGGAAATAACCACTATGATTTAAATCCACATGTAGTTTGATGGTACCTTTCGTTGATCGGAAACTCTGCCCAAGGAAAAACAGACAAGCATAAGTCTATCTTTGTAGCATCAAGCGAATACAACGCATTTTTAAAACACAATGTATGCTTAGGCACAACACCCTGGCAACGTGACAACAGCTGACCCAAAAGGCTTTCGTAAAGACTATATGGTTTGTCTTCGTTAATGCGAGACAGGGTGCTTCGAGATAATTTGACGGTTCCTAAATGGTAGAGTCTATACCGTTGTACGGTCATATTATCAACAATATCACGCAAGCTATTTCGACCTGACAGCTGAGCAATCGTCATAGTAACAAACTATGACCCATGCAAGGCTTTACGGAAAGATCGACCTATATGATACTAGTTTGCCAACTTGTTGAATTCATGTCTTGGAATCAATTTTAGCACTTGGGCAAACTGTATTATGATGGCTCATGGTCTGTTTCACTCGGTATTTATAGTGTTTTGTGGTGAAAAAATTATAAATCATTACGTGTTTACAGACTCTCTTTTATTTAAGTTAATGGGACAGCAGTGTAATATAATAGTAGAATTATAGACATTGCTAATGTGGGACAGTTAGCTACATTTACTTCAACAAAATAAAATTTATCATATGAAGAACATTCACCTTAAAAAGATTGATCAAATAACAGAGTACAGAAAATTTTCAATTGCAACTTGGAAATCTAATCACGACCCGAATACCAGCACTGTCATCGAGTTAAGAATGGAAAAGGCGCTCGATTATATGAAGGTGTTTAGAAAAAAAAATAAACATCCTGCTATTATTTTGCATCTTGTTATCAAGGCAGTGGCAGCAGCACTAAGCGAGCTACCAGAAGCCAATGTATTACTTCGATTTAATAAATTTTATTATCGTTCTGGCGCAACTATCTCTGCTTCAGTTGTTGATAAAGAAGGAGAACTATATAATATCCGCATTGAAAATACTGATAAAAAATCACTGCTGGATATTGTTAAAGAAGTAAATGCTGAAGCTAAAAGAGTCAGAGAAACAGATAAAACAACGGGTGACAATATCTTTTTGCCTAAAATGCCAAGCATACTATATCGACCATTTTTGTGGATAGTCTCCTTCTTAATGTTCAAATTAAATATCAACTTATCTTTTATGAGGTTTCCGAAAGATGCATTCGGTGTTGCAGAGGTAACATACATTGGTGCTTTAGGGCTTGATAATGCCGTTTTACCTTTATCTCCTTATATTAATGTTCCTTTTATCTTAGGCCCAGGAATCATTAAGGATGCGCCAGTGATTGAAAATGGAGAAGTTAAAGTGGGAAAGGTAATGAATTTAAGTATTTCATTTGATCATAGATATATCGATGGTTTTCATGGAGCGAAGATTGTTGGCACATTAAAAAGATATTTAGAAAATCCTTTTGAAAATTTCGATGGCCTCTCAATAGATGATCATGAAATATTTGAACGTTAACTTTGGTTTTTATTACGTGACATTGTTGATAATATGGCAACCCAAATGCATAGGCTCTATCATTGAGCAGGATAGTGATAAATCGAACCTTGATAGGACAAAAAGAGTATCACTCGTTGCTTGGGTTAATGTGAAGTTGAATGGCACTTACCCCTTTAGTTTCGAGCAAAATGTGGTCGATTTGGACAAAATAACACGGGTTATTGTTGAAAACTAGCAAACTTTTGAAAGTAATGCCCCTCTATAAGCTAGAGATGGCGAGGACTGCAGAGAATGATGTCTTTTTGGGGGCTAAAGCCCCAGGACCCAAAATAGAGACAATTAACGCCATTAATCACCATTTTTTTGGGGTCTTGGTTCATCAATTAGCCGTTCCACAGTATCACTGGCTGCACCTGATGGGTTATTCCTATCACCAAATAACCCAACGAAAGTCACCTTTGGCTTCTCCCAGCCTCCTTTAATGGTATAATTTAGACTAGACACTCTATCAACTTGTGGTTTGAATATCTTGCCCACAAGATAAACACCCACCGCAGCAGAAAAACCAGAAGCGAATGCCGTGACAAAGGCTAAATTACCACTAATAGGTAAAGTCGTAATTAAAACTGCATTAATATTTTTTTCAGTGTAATCAATAGCACCAGCCAGAGTAAACTCACTGGATGGAGACTGTACATACAACGGTTCGCGAAAGTATATTTTCCCATTATTAAAGTCAAGTCGAGAACCCATACGATCAAAAACAATACCTTTCTTATATAAGTCGGAAAAATCCAGACGTAACCGACGAGCCCAGGTATTAAAATTCATTAAACTCAACAAGCGCAAGACATCCGTTGTTACGGGCTGTTTATTCTTTAGGAAAATACCGTCCTCCATTGAAAATTTAACGTCGCCCATTAAACGCCCCACTGAAAAGAATGCCGGAGTTCCAAGCCAACTGACTCTCATATCAATCTCAGTACTGCCACTTTCTACCACTGGAGACAAATGCCAATCATCAAATAAGGATCGAATATCACCTCCGGACAAGCGACCTGTAAACTGACTCTGCCATTGGTTGTCTTTTTTAGACCATGACAGCATAGCGCCTGTTTCCGCTTCACCCTCTACCTTCATCCCCGCTAATGACAAACCACCCAAATCAGCTTTTATATTTTTAACAACAACATCATAATCACCCGCTTCTATTAAAAAACTGACATTTTTTAATGGTTTATCTTTATAGTGAAGTTGTTTTATTGACACTTCAATAGGTTTAATCACTGAAAAATCAACATCTGCCCAAGGGTCTACTAGCAAAGCATCTGCATTCCCACTGTTATCATTCACAATATGCAAATAATTTAAGTCCATCTTTATAGGAGTACTAAACGTGTCATCAACCTGAATATTACCCTGTATTCGTTGGCTATCTACAGTTGCAGTCCATACACCACCAGAGTGACTTCCTCTTACTGTCAAATTTTTAAGTATTTCTTCTTTATAGGAGAGTGTTTGAACATCAATATCATAATCCAAGGGAATACTCTGTCTCCTACTAATAGGGAATTGGCTCTTTTTATTATGATACTCCTCTAAAGCCGCAGCCCATTGATCGACATTGACTCTATCCAGAGAAGCAAATAGTAAAAACGTATTTTCAGGTACAGAGCCCGCTTTTCGATTAATCGCTAAAAACCCTGAACGTCCCGTCCCTGTCAAAGCTACACTAGCCGTTATATTCTGCCCTAAACTTATTTCATACTGAGAATCCTTACCGTTAAGTCTTGCTAATACATGAAGTGGCATTTCTTGATTTTTTTTCTTTAAAAAAGGGGCTGGCATATTAATAACCGTTCCCAACAAATTAGACTGTGCCTTTATGATAAGACCTTTATTGTTCTTAACTGGTTGACTCAATATCTCAAAGGTATAAGGAATCACACCCTCAACCATCAGTAGCTCTGGACTACTTAACCAATTGGCCAGTTTAACCGCTTCAACAGAGCCCTTACCTTTGATCAGCACGCGCTCTCTTGACTGGCCTCTCTTCTCTTGTTGAAGGCTAAACTCCAAGCTTCTGTCAAACACAACTCCCCGTAAAGAATCAGCATACACCCCCTTTTCATTGGAAAAGTTGACTTGACCAATAACCGACTCCAGCGTTAATTTCTGTTCTGGCAATTGGATATTATTTTCTAGCAATTGAATATTGACAGATTGTTGAAGAGATGTTTTACTCACTCTCTTTAACACAGGAATATCGATACTTGCATCAACACGAATATCCCCAGTGATCGACCAGGTATCAAAAGTATCACCGACCTTATTTTTCAGCACGCTCTCTTTCAGCAAACGCAAACCTGACTCTGCCGCTATCTGACTGGAAGCATGCATCTTAAGCATACCTGCGCCATCGCCTGGCCAAACAAATGACAGACGATTAATATTTTCACCTAATATCTGTGCCTTTGTAGCCACAGCTTCAATATACTGATTATCAATACTAATTTTTGCTTGAGTATTCGTTAGCGATGGCCAACCTTTACTCTGTAATTCCAACTGTTCTACATCCAAAAACAGTTGGAGTGTCTGTGTGTGTTTTTCAGACGAACTACTCCGGTAAATCAAACCTGCCTGGGGAATGCTACCGGACTGAATGCTATCGGTTAACCAATCCATTAATTGCTTTGGCACTTTATCAGGAATCAGTGGCTGATAATGTTCTGACGATCCATCACGCACACCGACTTGCATTTGCAAGTCATTCCATCTTGTTGAACCCAATTTCCAAGGAATATCCAACAAAAAATACCCTGTTCCTAAACCAAAATCGCCGCTAAAATCTATAGCGTTACTATTAATGACAATGCTATTTGTCTCAGGCTTCCATTGCCAAGCAATCTGTCCATTCACCTGATCAAAATGTATCGGCTCACGATAAATGGTACTGGGAAATAAAGAGAAATTTTGACCAGAAAGGTTAAGAAAACCATCCGATAATTGGCTCTCCAAATAACCACTGATATTGCCAAGGCCAAAGGATTTATCCATTAATTTTGCGGACACTGCATTAGCATTAGCGGTTATTTTCGTTTGTTGTAAGTCAGCGTCAGGAAAGCTAATCAGTATATTTTCAAGTTCACCTTGCAAATCCAATTTGGTAATCAATGATTTAACAGACGTTGCTTTTATTAATTTACTACCCAACCATTGCGACCAGGATTGGAGTGCAATACGGTCAACAGCCAATTGCACTGGATTTGATTCCGTACCACTGAGTTGTAATTGTGTAATCGTTTGGCTATCGTCAACGACCACATTGCGCAACCCTAGATTCCAACCACGACCAAACTCATAGTTACCTGAAATATCGGCTTGAGCCGTCAGGCTCAATCGCCCCCCCTTAATAAAAGGGAGCCCTTGCAGCACTAAGGGAGTAACATGACCAACAACGTCAAAACTTCCTTTGTGATCAAAATTAAACCACAGCGACAAATCAATAGATGACTGCTGATGCAATTTTGGTAATGTTGAGGCTTGGTTAGCCAACCCCAATTCAGAGTTAAGTAATGGGTGAATAATATGATCCAAGGGGAACTGATTCAATTGAACAAAACCCACGGCATAATGATCATCTTCTTTATCAGTATCTTTACGTTCTAGAGTTAGGGACAATACCTTAGTCTCACCCACTTGCGCCGATGCTTTAAGACGATGGAAATCTTCAGCATTTTCTATTTGAATAGAGGGAACGGAAACGATAATAGTTTTTTGATTAACAAAAGTCACCTGGGCTGTTATGTGACGAATATCAACTTGAGGGGTAATATTAAATAATTCAATGGGGCTATGGTAATTCCAGGAGGTTACCTTGTTATTATGGGTAGAAAAGCCAGCGATTTTCCAACTACCATCCGTACTTTGCTGAACATTCAGATAAACCTCATGAAATACAACTTGCTTCCAAGTCCATTGAAAGTTTACTAAGCTATGTAGAATATCCAATGAAAAGTCAGCTTTTTTAACCGAAAGCAAGTGAGCATTTTCGCTATTAGTCATTAGTAGGTGATCAACGACCACACGAGGATATAGACCGTACCAACTAGCATCAATATTTCCTAAGCTCACTTCAGCATCAAATTCTTTGCTCAAAAATTGCTCTATAGATGAATGAAGCGTACTGATATGCGGAACCAATATTCTCGCTGACTGTAATAGTATTGCCGCAAGAATAATGAAAGCGGCAAAGATATAATAATAGCGGCGCAAGCTATGCGTCAGTAAGTTGCGCATATACAACATCCCGGAAACCAATCAACCAACAACAAATGAACAATATACCCCTCCTATTACTGATCTGAATATATACTAGGTATGCACACGTCATGACCCTCCTTAAGGTATTCGAAAGCGTA
Organism: Candidatus Endobugula sertula; assembly: GCA_001723645.1. GTDB lineage: Bacteria > Pseudomonadota > Gammaproteobacteria > Pseudomonadales > Cellvibrionaceae > Endobugula > Endobugula sertula. Next base: position 40,187 of record MDLC01000018.1, read on the forward strand.
TTTTTACCGACCTCATCGTCACGACAACCAATGGCCATAAAAAAGCTGTAATCATGGCAGCAATAAGAAACGTTGGGGATTCAACCTCTTTATCCATTAAACCATTTACCCAATTGCCTAATAGTTGGTAGATACCTACCAAAATAAACACCCAAACTGCTTGCTGCCATAAAGCGTAACTACGTATACGCTGATAGGATAAGTGAGAAATATAAGCAACCACCACCAAACCCAAAGCACTATAGCCCATAGGGGATAACTCAATAATGTCATGTAATAACCCACAACACCAGGCCATAAAAACACCAAAATGCTCTGATGAATACATCGACCAGTAAATAACGACTAGAGCAACAAATTCAGGCCGCCAGAGGCGCATATCAAAAGACGTAGGCACAACAGATAAAACGAATGCGATCATTATGGAGGCAATCACCAACCAATGCATATTCACCTTATTATTGACCTCTACTGAGTAGTACCTAGACCCACATGGCCTTCACGAAATACTAATAACACATGTCTACTACGATTTAGCTGGGCCGTTGGCTTAGCATACACTGTAGAAAATGGCTGTCCTGGGTCATAATTAACGGAATCTACCCGAGCAACAGGATAACCCGCAGGAAAACGTCCCCCCAAACCAGAGCTCACCAATAAATCACCTGCCACAATATCCATCGTGTTAGGCACATAACTTAATCGTAATGAATATAAATCACCAACACCTTCAACAACCGTACGAACACCATTGCGGTTAATGTAAACTGGTATGGCATGAGCATTATCGGTGATAAATAATACTTCTGCTGTATTATATGTCACAGAAACCACTTGTCCCATAAGACCAAAGGCATCAAGCACCGCCTGGCCTACATAAACTTTATCCAAAACCCCTTTATTGATAATGACTTTATGAACTTTTGGGTCTGGAGATATGCCCATCAACTCAGCAATCAATACCTCATCCTGTAATAGTTTGGAGGAATTCATCAACTCCCGAAGGCGTATATTCTCACTGTATAAGGCCGCCATTTTCTGTAACTTTGTCTGTTGAATAAGGAGTTTTTTTCGTAACTGCCTGTTTTTCTTAATTAAAGTTTCACGAGAAACGATATATTCATCAAACCATTCCACCGTTTTTGACGGTAAATTAGTCACCCAGTAAAAGGGGGTAGAAAAGACATTGATATAACTACGAATGGGAGACAACCACTGGGTATAATGACCTATACTCAGTAGTATCAACGAAATTAATACTAAAACCAGCACTCGGGACAGATAGGAAGGGCCTTTACTGAACAAAGGTTTAATAACTTACCTCCTGTGGACATTATGGTTGTACATACTGCGCCTGAACATTAACAGTCCAGCCACAGCATGATTTAAAATTCCAAAAAATCCATTGTGCGATTATTCATCCATTCCATAGCAACACCACCACCTCTGGCAACACAAGTTAATGGATCATCCGCAACGATCACTGGCAAACCGGTTTCTTCAGCCAAAAGCAGATCAATATCCCTTAATAACGCACCACCTCCGGTCAATACCATACCACTTTCCGCAATATCTGACGCCAGCTCGGGAGGCGACTGTTCCAAAGCACTTTTAACGGCCTGAACAATACCCGCCAAGGCTTCCTGTAAGGCTTCCAATACCTCACCACTGCTCAATGTGAAACTGCGGGGAACCCCCTCAGCCAAATTACGACCACGCACGTCAATATCACGAGACTCACTATCAATAAAAGCACAACCGACTTCCTGCTTAATACGTTCAGCCGTTGCATCACCAATAACACTCCCATAATGACGGCGGACATAATTCACAATAGCCTCATCAAAACGGTCTCCACCAATACGTACCGAATCCGAATACACAACGCCATTCAGTGAAATAACCGCAATTTCAGTTGTACCACCACCAATATCCACTACCATCGAACCACTGGCTTCAGAAACACGTAAGCCCGCACCAATAGCAGCCGCGCGCGGTTCCTCAATCAACCTTACCTCTCGAGCACCAGCCCCTAATACGGATTCCCGAATCGCCCGCTTTTCAACTTCCGTCGATAAACAGGGAACACAAACCAAAACTCTGGGACTGGGTTGAAGCCAACTGCTTTCATGTACCTTCTTCATAAAATGCTGCAACATTTTCTCAGTAACCTGAAAATCGGCAATCACCCCATCTTTTAATGGACGAATAGCGGTAATATTACCTGGTGTACGCCCCAACATTCTCTTAGCTTCAACACCAACAGCTTCAACATGTTTTTGGCCGTTATAGTGCCGAATGGCAACCACAGAGGGCTCATTAAGAATGATGCCTTTATCACGAACAAACACCAATGTATTCGCCGTCCCCAGATCAATAGAAAGGTCATTAGAAAATAAGCCTCGAAGGCGCTTCAGTTTAAACATGTATTACTTCACCTAACAATGAGTGATAATGAATGGATGGATGAATGTAAAGACCATTGCCTACTTGATTTACATTTACCGTTATATTTATTATGTCTTAGGAGTGTTCTATACTTACCGACAATAAGAACACCGCCTAATAAAACCAATTAAACAGATTATAAAAACAACTGCTTGATAGCAAACGCGACTCTAACAATGACGACCATTTTGAGCAAGGTGTAAATGAATTAGTTAAGAAGTTTATCTATTGTTTGGGTATAAAAAAACCATTTCAGCAGATGAAATCCAAAAACTACGCTAAAATAGCCTTTCAAGGCACTCAGTAGTATTAAATAATGATTCAACCGTTATTTTTTCGCTATGTTGGAGCGACTGGGTTCTATTTAATACCAGAATCTGTTGACGGAGACTTTTGTGAAACACGACGACATTAACAAACTGGCACATCTCGCCCGAATAAATATCAGCAAAGATACCATTGAAGATGTTACCCAAAGTATTAACAATATCCTCACTCTGGTTGATCAGTTACAACAGGTCGATACAAAAGGCGTATTACCCATGTCTCACCCACTGGAAACACCTCAACCATTACGCGTTGATGAGGTCACTGAAGAAAACTGCAGCAAGGCACTACAGCACAACGCACCAGCCACAGAAAATGGCTTATTTCTGGTGCCCAAAGTGATAGATTAATCTCTCAATTCTAAATGATAATCATTGTTCAGAGACACAATCACCAATCATCAGAATCACCTTATTTCAAACAGCCTCTTTATTAACGCATGCAAAAAAGGAACAGCCACCCAATGCATCACCAAACCATTGCTGAACTCGTCACTGGCTTACGCAATAAAGCGTTTTCCAGTACTGAGCTGACCCAACACTATCTGGCGCGCATTCTAACATTAGATAGTCAATTTAACAGCTATATTACTATTAGCGAAGAGCAGGCCCTTGCCGACGCTAAAAAAGCCGACGAGCGCTTGGCTAAAGGAAATGCCGGAGACCTATGCGGTATTCCTATCGCACACAAGGATTTATTCTGTACCAAAGGCATTCGTACCAGTTGCGCCTCTAAAATGCTGGATAATTTTATCCCACCTTACAGCGCCACCATAGTGGAAAACTGTGCAAATGCAGGTGCAGTTACATTGGGTAAAACCAACATGGACGAATTTGCTATGGGTTCATCCAATGAATCCAGCTTTTATGGTCCGACGAAAAACCCATGGAATACTGATTGTGTCCCCGGAGGTTCATCTGGAGGTTCAGCTGCTGCAGTGGCAGCACAATTAGCCGTTGCTGCCACTGGCAGTGACACTGGAGGCTCCATCCGCCAACCTGCCAGCTTTTGTGGTTTAACTGGCTTAAAACCCAGTTATGGTCGAGTCTCCCGCTGGGGAATGGTTGCCTATGCATCCAGTCTGGATCAGGCAGGCCCGATTACCCACACTGCCGAAGATGCAGCCATTATGATGAATACTATGGCCAGTTTTGATAGTAAAGATTCAACCTCTGTCAATAAAAGTGTGCCTGATTACACAAAAACCTTAAACGACTCATTAAATGGCTTGCGCATCGGCATTCCAGATGAATACTTTCAAGAGGGGCTCGATCAAGAAGTCGCCACTCTCATTCAAGCAGCTCTTGCCGAGTACAAAAAGCTCGGGGCCACATTACATTCGGTTTCACTCCCCCACACACATCTGGCTGTGCCAGCTTACTATGTCATCGCCCCTGCAGAAGCTTCAACCAACCTGTCACGCTTTGATGGAGTGCGCTATGGGCATCGCTGCGACAACCCAAGAGATGTAATCGACCTTTACAAACGTTCAAGAGAGCAAGGCTTTGGCGAGGAAGTGAAACATCGTATTCTCATCGGCACTTACGCCTTGTCTGTGGGGTATTACGATGCTTATTATCGCAAAGCCCAGCAAGTTCGCCGCTTAATCAAACAAGATTTTATTGAAGCCTTCAAATCTGTTGATGTCATCGCAGGCCCTGTAACGCCTACCCCCGCTTTTAGTTTGGGCGCCAAAACAAAAGATCCGGTATCTATGTACCTGGAAGATATTTATACCCTACCTACTAATCTCGCAGGTTTATGCGGTATTTCTATTCCCTGTGGTATGAGTGGGAACAAACCCGTTGGTCTACAATTAACAGGCCATTATTTTGATGAAGCCAGACTGCTGAATGTCGCACACCAGTTTCAGCAGCACACTGATCACCACACAAAAACCGCGCCTGTCAATTCATTAACCAAACCATTAATATTAAGCAATACGTAAAAAATAACCGAGCAAAACATTATGGAATGGGAAACCGTTATTGGCCTGGAAGTACACGTACAATTGGCCACCAAAAGCAAGATATTTTCTGGCGCCAGCACCCGGTTTGGTGCTGAACCCAATACACAAGCCTGTGCTATTGACCTAGCCATGCCGGGCACCCTACCTGTTGCCAATGAAAAAGCTTTTCGCTATGCCGTCATGTTTGGTCTAGCAACTCATGCAGAGATAGGTCAACGTTCTGTTTTTGAACGGAAAAACTATTTTTATCCTGATCTACCCAAAGGTTATCAAACCACACAGTTGGATGAACCCATCGTTGGCCCAGGCAGTGTTGAAATAGTACTTGATGATGGGACCACAAAATCTATTCGCATACACCATGCACACCTAGAAGAAGACGCAGGAAAGTCACTGCATGAAGACTTCCACGGGATGTCAGGCATTGATTTAAATCGCGCGGGGACGCCTTTAATTGAAATTGTCTCCGAACCTGATATGAGCAATGCTCAAGAGGCCGTTGCCTATGCGAAAAAACTGCATTCCATTGTGACCTCTTTAGGCATCTGTGACGGAGAGATGTCACAGGGCTCCATGCGATTCGATGTCAATATCTCTGTTCGAATGAAGGGTGAAGAAGCCCTGGGGACTCGAACCGAGACCAAAAACTTGAATTCCTTCAAGTTTATGGAAGAAGCCATTGCCCTAGAGGTTGAAAGACAAATTGATATTCTAGAGGCTGGTGGTGTCATTACTCAGGAAACGCGCCTCTATAACGGTGATACGAAGACTGCACGCTCCATGCGGAGTAAAGAAGACGCTAACGATTATCGTTACTTCCCCTGCCCTGACCTATTACCGGTTATTCTGGATGATGACTATATTGATAGCATACGTGCGCAGTTACCCGAATTACCGGATGCACGCCAACAAAGATTTATCAGTGAGTACCAGCTATCCGAATACGATGCCGCGATATTAAGTGACAATACCCAAACGGCCATCTTTTTTGAACAAGCCGTCGTCATTTGCCAAGATGCCAAATTAACCGCTAACTGGATTATGGGTGAATTAAGCGCTCGCCTTAATGCAGAAGAGAAAAATATCACTGATAGCCCAATATCACCAGAACAATTGGCCAATCTAATTGAAAGAATTAAAGACAACACCATATCCAGCAAAATGGCTAAAGAAGTCTTTAATGCCCTTTGGCAACGAGAAGATAAATATGGTAGTGTTGATGCCATTATTAAAGCCAAAGGTCTCAAACAAGTTTCAGACTCCAGTGCCTTAGAAGCCATGGTTGATGAAGTCATTGCCAACAACGAAGCACAAATTAACAATTACCGTAATGCAACACCTGACAAACGTCCCAAAATGCTAGGATACTTTGTTGGGCAAATCATGAAAGCCTCTAAAGGGCAAGCTAACCCGAAGATAATTAATGAGATTTTACTGAAAAAACTCAACCAGTTAATCAACAACACTTAACAGAATACGCAGGAAATATCCATTATGGCTCTTAAAAAAGATAAACAAAAAGTCCTTGGTGAGTTTTTTGATGATGAACGTATCAAAACATTCCTCGAATATCAGCCTAACAATGGGAACGATCCGGACTTTCACGTATTAGAAAAAGCTTATCGAGGTATGATTACGGATAACTTTGCTACTTTTGTTCATTTTTTTATCGAAGCCGGCAGAAATATCAATGCTAACAACCAGTACGGAGAAAGCTTTTTACACACCATAAAAAACCATAAACAAGCCTCAGCATACATCGACATTCTCGAAAAAGCCGATGCTCAATAACAAAAAATCGTCATCATTATGCAGCATCAGCCACTGTGCAAAAATAATTTAATCACGGGTTTTCGTTATTTAACACAAGGCGCAGGCACATTACTACAACCAGGTATGAAACGTTTTGTGCTAGTCCCCATTCTGGCCAACTGTATTGTTTTTGTCATACTCACGCTGTTTTTATTTCAGCATTTCAGCGATATACAACAGTGGTTTACTGATTTTTTTCCCGCTTGGGGCTGGTTGAGCTATGTGGTGGCCTTTTTATCTGGCTTGTTTATTTTTCTTATTTTATTGATCTATGGCTATAGCTTTACCATCCTCACCAATATTATTGCCGCCCCCTTTTATGGTTTATTGGCAGAAAAAATTGAACAGAGGGTGACAGGAGAAGCAATAGCTAACGAATCGATGAGCAAAATGATTATTCGCACCTTACGCCGAGAAATGATCAAACTATCCTATTTCATTACTCGGGGGCTATTGGTTCTTATTAGCTTATTCTTTTTATCTTTTATTCCATTACTCAACCTATTAGCCCCTATCCTAGCCATACTCTGGGGAGCCTGGGTCATGACCTTACAATATATTGATTACCCCGCAGATAACCACCAACTCCCCTTTACCTCACTACGCCAACGCATGAAACAGCCTCACTATTCATCCATTGGCTTTGGTAGCACCATTATGTTCTGCAGTATGATCCCCGTTATTAATATTTTCATTATGCCGATTGCAGTCGCTGGGGGTACCTTATTTTGGATCAATGAGTTAAGAAAAAATGTACTGGACCGTCATACAACAGACTATCCAGAGCAAAAATAAAGAGTACACAACCTTATAGGACCGTCGAAAGCATAACATTAACGAACACGGCTCCTGCGTTCTCAGCGTACTTTCCCCCTCTCAAAACCAAACGCATAGAAGTAAACTCTTCCGCACCCTTGAAATCATTGGCGCAAATCAATACAATCTAACTGCTGGAATAAAACAATAAGTCAAAGGAAACATACATAAAATGAAAACCCCTTCAGAGAAGAACTATATTGTTGCGGTGTGCCTCTCAGCTATCTTCGGTGTATTAGGTATCCATCATTTTTATTTGGGTCGCTACATTGAAGGAGTCATTGATTTATCGTTAGCAATATTAGCGTTGTATTTATATATTAATGGCTTGCTTCTATGGGCGATACTTGTTTTCGTAATTGATTCCATACATACATTGATCATTACTATTTTATTGTTAACCGGTTCATTTAAAGATGGCAAAGGAAACTACGTCTGTTATCCTGGCCAAAAACTTAATTAGGAGAATAAGTGATGTCTGAAGTTAGCGAAAAAGGCTTTGTGCCAACGTTACTCTTGTGTTTTTTTCTAGGGGTACTAGGAGTACATCGTTCTTACGTGGGTAAAATAGGCACAGGCTTACTCATGTTGATCACATTTGGAGGGCTCGGTATCTGGTCCCTGGTCGACTTTATTATTATTGCCTGTAGTAATTTTAAAGATAAAGACGGCTTAGTCATTAAAGCACAGGGCTAATTGCACATTTCACCCATAAAATCACTGAGTCTCTATTGGTGATTTTATTCTGTTGATAATATTTTTCGGAATAGGACGAGTTTGGCGAATAGGCAAACGATTCTCATCAACTCGGTCTTGCAAATAGTCAATGCGTGCCTGCAAGTCGGGGTGCGTAGATAACCATTGGGGAATATCTACCTGCTTATCATGACCTGATAACATTTGTAAAAAAAATGTATTGTATCCACTGACATGGCCATAATACTGATGCAAACCATCCAGTGCAGCTAGGTCCGCATTTTTTTCCTGCTCTCGGCTAAAAAATGACATGCCTATTTCTCCACCTAAAGAACCCAGATTATCCTTCCCAGTATAACGATGACTTAAAAAACCGTAAAGTAACTGAAGAGCACCCCACCTGCCCATTGCTGTTGCGGGGTCACGATGTTGAATATGTGCAATTTCATAGGCCAGAACCATAGCCAAACTATTTTCATCTGGCATTAACTCCATTAAACCACGATAAACAAAAATATGCCCTCCAAGGGTTGCAAAGGCATTCACTTCAAAGGAATCAACATAGTGCACGTTAATATCATAATGCGCTTCAAGACCTAATGGAGTATTCATCTCATTGGCCAGCGCTTGTAAATACGCATCTACCTCAGGATAGCTCTTGCCTCGATACCAACGACGAAGAGCCGTTTCGTAGGGCTTTATAAATTTTTTCTCCGCAGAAAAAGGGATATAAACAACTATTTTTTCAGCATAAATAACAATGAATACAATAGAAATAACCAGAGAAAGAAAAAAGCCCGTCAGATATAGCGACATAGTACGAATACTGCCATATGTATTGTCGGGGAGTTGATAGCGTTGACGAACATCATTCATAGTCATATGGTATCACCAAAAAACACTACAAACTAATAACTGTACTATTTAGTATACAGCGACTATTGTTCAGCTTACCCCTAATACACAATAAAACTGATCTGACGGTAATTATTCCATTAAATAATATACTGAGCAATATATGGTGAACAACATCTCGGTAACCGTGACATAGCTCTCTCCTGGTAACTCTTTCAAATGATTAAAAACTCTGGAGAAAGATAAAACTATTATCTAACCCCGATCGATTAGGCATCAGTTCACTGTATGCCCAAACTCTTTTCCCTTCCCTGCCCAATAATGCGCTCCTTCACCCCATCAATGTGAAAACAATGCTTGCCTAAATCTACACCCAGTATTTTTAAACCGGCCCCCTTGTTCCATTTCGTTTAGAGCCATCTAAATGTTTATCTGACCCCGGTTATTTGTTATTTTAAAATTTTATTTTCTAAATTATTTCTTGCCACTTCATTACTAGTAAGGGCACTAAAAGAATCCCAATTTCTTCTTGCTAAATTTTTATGATCTTTTACTTTTTCAGAAAAAGAAATTAAATCCCTCACACCGTCAAAGCCGAAATCTAAATTTTCAAAACTATATAGCGCAAAGAAAATTTTACATAATCTATCCTGATGCAAGTTATCAGTATCAGAGAAAAACTTACAGACAAGTGTTGAAGCAATACGCAGCCACCCAAGTCTATCTTTAGATTCAAATTTACTTCTTAGCAAATCAGCTTCATTGACACTAAGTTTTTCATAACTATCAGCAAATCGTAAAAGCTGTTCTTCTGCTCCTAAATAATCGCCTTTTTTAAAAACAAAATTAGCGATAATCTCTTGTACCTTATCAATTTCAGCCATCGTCAATCTCCTATTTAGGCGGCACCATATAGTCACCTTCAAGACGATACCCAGCATCTCTTAGTTGTTTCATTTCTCTGAAAAAAACAGTTTGAGGATGATTACCTCTATTACCCTCAAGTGCGTTCCATGCAGCTCTATAATTTGAAATATCAGGGCTAGAGCCTAGGTAGAAGGGTTTTCCAGCGTCTATCCCGCCTTGAACAAATGCGTCATTAACATTTTCTGACCAATTGTTTGAATTTAATCGCGTCATTCCTAATTGCGATCCAGCTTCTGTATCTGGTAAACGGCCTAAGACAATTTCGGAATCTGTATTTTTTGCTACTTCATACTGTTTAAATGCTTCATCGGCTTCAGCTTGATTTGCAAATTTAGTATTACTAAACGGAGTGTTATTTCCAGCAGTATGCGTGTTTAGATTATCCTCTGGGACAAAAGCCCTCCGAACCTTCTCAATATGTTTTTCAGAAACCATCCCCCTATCAACAGCAAACTCAAACAGTGTCTCCGCAAGAGTAGCCCCAGGCAGTATCTTTTGAAATGCTTTCTCAACAGCAATTTCTAAAGCTGCCCCTTTTAGTTCATCACCAAAATACTTTTTGAGAACCTCTTTTTTAGCGTCGTCTGTTATTGCCGCTTGATAATCGTCTTTTAGTTTATTCAGATCATAGGCAGTAATAGCTATATCAGCAGCTTTTAACAAAAATATAGTTACAGGGATTAGAAATGCTAGCCCATTATGTTCTGCTGCATTTGCCCCAGCATTCGCTGCTATATTAATTTGAGCAGCATCGGCACCCACTAAGAATGCACCAAGAGCAGCACCAATTTCTGCTACTTTAATACCTTCAGCTCGTAAACTCGCCAGTTCTTGCGAAGCTTGAACTAAGGCAGTTTCTGAGCCATAAATACTTAGCAATTCTTCCCTTTGTAAATCACTCAGTAGTGTTGGGTCTGTTACCCCATATTTAGCTAAGAAACTTTCTACCTTAGCAAGGTCTGCCTCAACTTGAATTTTACTTCGATAGGTATCAGCAATTAATTCACCAATAACCGCACCCCCAGCACCTGCAGCACAACTATTACTCCTATCTTCATCGGTTGTTTCTGCGGTAACTGCACCTAATACACACCCTACCCCAGCATGAGAAATATATCTCAGCGCCTCAGATGGTGTGGTTCCACCTACATCACACTTTATCGCCCGAGACATTAAAAAAATCGGCATGCAATGCATCAATCGCACCTGCTGTGATTGCCGCAATAGCAAGTGATTTCAACAATTGCAATAACTGCAGCAAACGCAGGGGAAATACTGGTTTTGGTTGCATTCCATTCTTCATACTTAAGCTCTATCGCTTGCCAATCCACATCAGGGCTATTAGCTCGCACATCAGCCATCCACTCCAAACCTTCAATTACGGCCTTTCACAGAGTAAAGTGATGGGTAAGGGGCGCTGAGGTCTGAGAAGAAAATGATTTGATCTCACTGTCGATATGGGTGATTCTTGCGTATTCCACTGAAGATGATCACCGCCAACGATTAAACATGATCGCTTTTTCTTCCTAAGCATTCAGAATGTT
>MDLC01000019.1 GCA_001723645.1 Candidatus Endobugula sertula
TACTGAACATTAACTTTGGCAGCCCTCAGGGCTGCTAACAACCGTCAAGCCTCCCGCTTTGCGGGAGCGTTATGACTTAATTATTTTTTTAAAAATGCTTGAATATATAGACAATAATTTTTTTGACAAAAAATGTTCTGATAAATTTTTTGGAAATATTCGTTATATTTCTTGTCAATTCAATCAGTGTGACTTCCAATCTGCAATCTTTAAGTCGTGTAAATTTATAGATTGTGAATTTGTTAATTGTAACCTTAGCTTTATTGACTTAGACTATAGTTGTTTTTCTAATACTATTTTTAATCGATGCAAAATACAAGGAGTCGATTGGACCAGAGCGGAGTGGGGTAATACAGTAATTAGATTGCCATTAGCATTTATAGGTTGTTTGCTAAATCACTCTACCTTTTTTGGCTTAGATTTAAGAAACACAGACTATAGCCAATCTGTGTTGCGAAACGTTGACTTTAGAGAAGCAGTGTTGAATGGCTCAAATTTTTATAATACAGATCTTGAAGAGTCATTGTTTCATGGAACAGAAATTGAAAAATGTAATTTCAAAAATGCAAAAAATTATGTCATTAATATTATGGCAAACCGCGTTAAGAATTCTACATTTTCTTTACCTGAGGCAATGATACTACTTTACCATATGGATATTATTATTGAATAATGAGTTGTTCTTTTTTATCGTTAATTAATGGAATTTATATCAGTAAATAATTATGCATGTTTTAATTTTCACAGATTGTAATGGTGTGATTGGTTTTGGGGTTATGCTGATAATAGTGTTATTGCATTGGCAAAGCATTTGCGGGATGGGAGCAGTTTAAAAACACAAAACAGTCGTACAGGTCAAGCAATATCGGAAAAGGATTATCCTTATAGTGATTATTCAACTTCTAGAATTGAATGGTCAGATGAGGATTTTATATTTAGTGGTGAACACTTGCCTATAGAAATATCTCGTGGATGTATATTTCGCTGTAACTTTTGCGCAAACCCCGCATTTAAACGAAAAGGGGAGTTGGACAAAGAGTCCAAAGTGCTCCGTTATGAGCTAGAGCGTAATTACGAACGTTTCAAAACAACGGGTTATATGTTTTGTGACGATACTTACAACGATACTATTGCAAAGGTCAGGGAGTATCATGAGGTCATATCAAAACTACCCTTCAATCTAGAGTGGACGGGTTATGGACGTGCTGATGCGATAAAACGCCATCCAGAAATGGCGCAATTAATGGCCGAGTCTGGTCTTAAAGCAATGTTGATTGGTATTGAGACTCTACATCCCATTGCTGCAAAAGGTGTTGGTAAAGGTTTACATCCTAATGTACTGAAAGACACTCTTTATTATATGAAGGATGTGTGGGGAGATAGCGTTACTATCACAGGTTCATTTATAGTGGGTTTGCCTGGTGAGCCAGAAGAGTCTATATGGGAAACCGTTGAATGGTTAAATACTAAGGGGTGTCCCGTGGATGAGGCTATATTTTCACCGTTGAATATTCGAGCACCAACAGACAATGAAAACTCACCTATGTCAAAAATCTCAATGGATCCGGCTCGTTATGGTTACAGTCTCATCTCATCTGATCTGGGTAAAGGTATTTCTTCCCATGGACCAGCTTGGGAGAATGAGTTTATGCATAAAGCACGTGCTGAAGAATTAGCCCGTTCTGCGCAACAATCTTGCCAAGACAGTCAACCTATCGGTAATTGGGCTGTTTATTCAAGATTACGGAGCTTAGGATATCAGGAGCATGAATTTAAAGGTAAAAGCAGTTTTGATGAAAATTTTTTACTCGATGCTCAAAATCGTAAAGATATAATGATGCAAAATTATTACAACAAGTTGATGGAGTAACTATCCGATGTAAAAAATATAACTTCATCAAATTACGCTAAAAGACTCACCAATTAACCTGAATATATCATCATTTTAATATAAGCCTGTATAGTATATGAACAGCCCTAATCATATGATTGAAGATATCGAAGGACTTCCTTACAAAAATGTTCCCGAGATAAATTTTTTCTACTACCCACCGGTTTTTCTCTTGGATGCTGAATGTAATAGTGATATTTCTAACATTGTGCATTTTGATGACTTGTTAGATGGAGAGATAGAGTATCCAATCTATATATCAATACCTTATTGTCGGATTCGGTGTAACTCTTGCCATTGTTTCAAAGGAATGCTGCCACCAAACAAAGAACAAATCGAAGTACTTGACCGCTATGTAGAAGCACTCATATCTCAGATAGAAGCTTATGGTTCTACTCCTCGTTATAAAGAAGCAAAGTTTGGTGCAGTTTACATTGGTGGAGGTACAGGATCGACTTTATTTCCAGAACACCTTGAACGCATATTTAATACATTAAAACTCAATTTCACGATTGTCGATAATGCTGAAATAACATTGGAAGGGTCTCCTGACGACTTTAGTACGGATTACCTATTAAAAGCTAAAGCATTAGGAGTAACACGTTTGTCAATAGGTTATCAAAGTGCTAATGATAAGATACTGGAAACACTCAACTCTCCACATCGTAGTGACGCGGGAGTGCGCTCTATGAATTCTGCCATGAGTGTTAATTTTGATACGGTCAATATCGATCTGCTTTACAATGTTCCAGGTCAATCATTTGAAGATTTTCAGCGTGATTTAGAGCTTGTTATTGAAACGGGTTCTCAATCAATCAGTCCTGGAGATTATGTGGTTTGGACGGGTAGCCGTGCTGAACACTTAATTAATAATGGTAAATTGCCTAAGCAACATAATGCAGAGGTTATTTTTGAGTGGTATCTATATGCATCAAAAATACTTAATGATGCAGGCTATAGTGAACAAGTAAGAGGAATATTTACTAAACCTGATCATAGACAAAAATATATAGATCTTTGCTGTCATGGAGATATTCTTTCTTTTGGCTCTGGTTCTTATAGCTTTATCGGAAAGCATCAGCTTAGAAATATTGTCAGTGTGAAACAGTATGAATTTAACATGAATTCAGGTAATGCATTAAGTGCAGACCTTATTTCGAATACAGCGACAGAAAAAAATCTATGGGAGCGATTTGTAGTATTAAATTTATTTTCCTCTGAAATTACCCTCTATGATTTTAAAAAGAAATTTGGTTTAGAGATCAAAGATGCCTTTCCAGAGATCATAAATAAACTGAAAAAATATGGGTTCATTGAAGTATCTTATGATTGTATTCGTTTAACTGTACTCGGGAAAAAATGGCGTAGAAATGTATACTATGAATTTTATGGAAACGAGTATGTATCTGATCGTATCAAAGTTATTTTATAGACTGTCAAATGAAACGTGATATTTTACTAGGTAACGAAGCAATAGGGCTTGGACTAATAAAGTATGGAATTAATGTGATTACCTCTTACCCAGGATCGCCGGTCTCGGAAATAATTGCTGGTGTAAAGAGGTTCAAAAAGTACTTTGCAAGTCAAAATTATATCGAGTGGTCAACTAATGAAAAAGTAGCTTACGAAGTTTCTCTGGCTGCAAGCTGGTCTGGGTTAAGGTCAGCTGTGGTTATGAAACAGGTGGGCCTCAATGTAGCAGCAGACCCTTTTTTTAGTTCAGCGTATACGGGAGTAAAGGGTGCTTTACTAATAATATCTGGGGATGATCTGGGGCCTACTTCTTCTCAAACTGAGCAGGATTCCAGAATGATGGCACTTGTTGCGCATATCCCAGTTTTCGACCCTTGTTCTCCTTCGGATGCACTTGATATGATTCCTGAAGCAATAGAGGTATCAGAAAAATACCAAACCCCAGTATTAATAAGGCCCACTTTGCGACTTTGCCATTCCATTCAAGACATTGCTATTCCTGACAATATTGATGCTATTTCGAGTACAACACAGTTTATCAAAAAGCCGAGTCATTGGGCTGCGACTCCACAACTTCGATATCAATTGCGCAAGGAACTCAATAAAAAAATAAACGATATTGCAGATAGATTCGAATTCAAAGACGATAGTCAAATTAACAAAGCTACAGGACCTAACATTATAGTTAATTCTATGAGTGACTTTGGTGTATTGACGTCAGGATCAACATATAATGTTGTAAAGCAAGTAATGGATGAATTTTCACTTAACTTTTCTGTATTAAGGCTGGCAACACCTTATCCATTACCAGCTAAATCAGTGCGACATTTCGTTGAATCTTTTAAAAAGGTTTTGGTTTTGGAAGAGCCCGGGCCCTGTATAGAGACTCAGCTAGTAGATAGAACCACAGTATTAGGGCGCTTAAACGGATATGTTCCCAATGCCGGTGAAATTACTCCAGATATTCTGCTTCAGATATTTGTCCAACTTGACATCATTGAACACGACAAAATAAATCAGCCTCAACTACATGAACCTGCTTTACCATCAGAAGCTCTAAAAGGCCCTTCATTGTGTCCAGGTTGCTCACATAGATCGGTATTTTATTCCCTTAAAAAAACTTTTGGTGAAAATGCAATATATCCCAGTGATTTTGGTTGTTATACCCTAGGAAAAAATATTGGCACCGTTGATACCTTCCTCGATATGGGGGCATCTATATCTATGGCTGCGGGATTTTTTCATTCCTGTCGTATTAATAATGATAATAGGCCTATTATAGCAACAATAGGTGACTCTACATTTGTTCATGCCGGTATTCCTGCACTAATTAATGCGGTTCATACAAATGCACGCTTTATATTACTCATTCTGGACAACCGAGTCACAGCCATGACAGGCTTTCAACCAACGGCAGCAGTGACTGAGCTTGCGGATGAAAGTGAAAAGGGGACTATTGTTAATATTGATGCATTGGTAACAGCATGTGGTATACAACATATAGAAAGAGTAGATCCATATTATCAAAAGGAATTTGATGAGGCTCTTTCTCGGGCTTATGAACATACTTATATTAGTGATACCAATGTCAGTGTTATTATCGCTGACCATCCATGTACGCTTAAGAAGCCTAAAGTCGAAAAAAATGGACGTATTGAAATAGCACCTGATTGCGATGCATGTGGAAGTTGCTATAAGGGATTTGAATGTCCTTCTCTATCGTTAAACTTAAAAACTGGCAAGGCACAAGTTAATTATGAAACTTATGTAGAGTGTGGGCAATGTCTAATTGCCTGTGAACGAGGTTATATCTCACAGATAACAAATGACAATAACAGACCTGAAGTAAGAGCTATTAAGTTGATTGAGTAAACCTGAGGTTATTTATAGTTATTTTTATTTGGTACTAAATAAAATTTTATCATTAGGTAATTTATGAGTAATACTTTGATCGAAACTATTTTTGATCATGCCTATAATCAAAATCATAAAATTGCACTTTATGATCAAAGTGGTGGTATGAGTTATGGTGAACTCAAATATTGTGTCAATGACTTAAGTGCTGAACTTATTCACATCAAGTCAGCTATTGCTAATGGTGTTGGTATTGTACATTCTCGATCCAAAAATGTAGCAATTAGTGTCTTAACAGCGCTGCACATAGGTACGGCTTATACGTTTATTTCTGCTGAAATCGAACTTGAAGGGATTTTGTAAGAATTAAAGCGTCGAGGTATTTCTGTTTTATTAACTGATCAACAATTAGATGAATTAACAGAGTTAACTAAAGAAGGCGTGATCGTTGTAGCTGTACCAGCCCCTAGAACTGACCAGCAGTTGCTGATCCACTATGATAAGATAAGCAGTTTTTCCCGTACCGGGTGCATCATGTCTACTTCGGGTACATCTGGGGAAGAGAAACTCGTTGAAGCGTCAATTCATGCATTGATATCATATATTAAATCCCTAAAACAAAGATTAGTTATCAATTCTAGTGATATCTATTTGCATGTAGCACCATTCACTTTTAGCTCCGCTAATCGCCAATTATTACTCCCACTTTACTGTGGAGCTACCGTTGTGTTAGCGTCAGACTCTCAGAGAGAAAACTCTGATTTTTTAGTTGACCTTATCATTAGCTATGCTGTATCGGTAATTGATTTGGTTCCTTCACAGCTTCGATCTTTAGTTTATAGCATGGAGCAGAAAATATTTAAAATGAGTCCAAAGGTTTCTATACCATTAAGGCGAATATTTACTACAAGCGATATACCAGATAACAATGTGTTAGATCGAGTACTCATGTTGCTCCCTCAAGTAAAAGACATAGTATGTATGTACGGATTGACAGAGGCCTGTGGTATTGTTTCTACCCAATCTTATAAACTTAACTCAAAAATTACTCCTTTAGGGAAAGCATTAGGTGATGTAGCCTTATATGTTCTAAATCAAAAAGGAGAGTCTGTAAAAAATGGCGAAAAAGGTTGTTTATATATTGGTGGAGAACGCATTGAAAAAAATAATATCAAAGTATTGAATAATGAAGATAATAGTGCACTGAATGATGCTAACAATAGGCAGTCTAGGTTATTATGTACTTATGATGTTTGTCAAATTAATCAAAATAATGATATAGAGTTTATAGGTCGTTCAAGTATTCACTTTAATATAAATGGTCTTCTGGTTAATCCTATACCCATAGAGAAAGTTTTATGTAATTTTTTCTCTGTGCAAGAGGCTGTTGTTGTCAAACAAAAAGTATTAGATCGTGATGTTATCGTTGCTTATTTGGTAAAAGAAAAAAATGCAGTATTGGATTTAGAGTCATTGCGAGAATATTTGTTACGTGATCCAAAGATTATTGCCATCCCAAATTTCTATATGCTCATGGACAGTATTCCTATAAATAAACATGGTAAGTATTGCCGAAAATCTCTTCCTGTATGTGATACTGATCTTGTCTTACGCCCTACTTTATCAACAGCTCCTATTAATAAATTACAATCTGATTTATTAATAATTTGGAGTCATTATCTTGGAAATGGAATTGGAATTCATGATAATTTTTTTATTTTAGGAGGAGATTCTTTACTTGCTCAAGAAATATTAAGTGTCATTAATAATGCTATGAAAACATCAATACGAATGGCTGATTTATTTGAATTTCCAACAATATCCTTATTGGCTAAACAAGTTATCATAAAAAATTATGATGAAAAAATTTCTATTGATGAAGAAAGAAAATTTATTGGTGGCCGCATATGACTTACCTGAGATATCTTTCAAAAATTGCATTACTCGACATTAGAGTTTGGGTTGAGAATGATCAGCTCTGTTATGAAGGTCCAGAAGAAACATTAACCGATGTTGTATTAGAACAATTGATAAGATTTAAGGGAGATATAATTCATGATAGATTTAATGAATTTGATAATTTGCGTAATATTAATATAGTCAAAGCAACACCAAACCAAAAACAGCTTTGGATTTATCAGCAGCAACACCCAGAAAGCTCTGTCTATAATATCCCTATATTAGGTGAGTTGTCTGGGGATATAAAGCTTAGTTTATTAACAAAATCTATTACTTCTGTATTGAGAAATATATCAATATTAAATAGCAAATTTATTTATCTTGATGGTGAAGTTGTTGTTTTATCTGGTTTAAATTCAGAGATAAATTATTCTAAAATTATTATAAAAGATAGTATTTATAGTCAACGACATTTAATCAAAGAAGCTCGTAAGCCCTTTGATCTTACTATTGGCAAACCATATCGGATTAAAGTTTGGCGTTTACAATCAGATAAGTATTTTTTGCAGTTAACTGTACACCATATTATTAGCGATGGTTGGAGTTGTAAAACGCTCATAAAGAAAATATGTCAGCAATATATAAGTTATATTTCCGGCAATGATAAAAGCATCGATTATAATTATAAGTCTAGCTTTGAAAACTACGCTTTTGATCTTAATAAAAAACTGTATGATAATTCTCTTTTCCCACATTTCCAGTATTGGAAAAATGTACTAGATAAATATCCACAAATTATTGAATTTCCTGCAAAAAGGAGTAGAGAAACACAGTCATTTGTTGGTCATACCCTGGAGGTTACATTAGACTTGTCGCTTTGCTTCGGTATTGATCAATTGTCACAAAATTTGGGGGTATCAAAATTTTCAGTATGGACAACAATTATCTCAATTTTACTCCATAAATTAACTGGTCAAAATAAACTATTATTAGGTTTTGTTGATTCGAATCGAAGTACTCAGTATCAGCAATCTTTTGGTTATTTTTCCAATACTTTATTGTTGCCATTTGATTATAGTAAACCTCAAACAGGAATATGTGCTATTAAGCAAGCTATGCAGAGACTTAATGACGCTCTTAAATATGCTGAAGTACCATTTCATTCTATATTGGAAACGTTAAATATAAAAAGAAAGCAGGGGGTGCCACCACTGATCCAGGTGATTGTTGGCCAAGAACTTTCACTTTCAAGTAGTTTTTGTAATAAGGAACTTAATGTATCCCTACAACTAGTGAGAGAATATAAAGCAAAATTTGATCTAAGTTTTTATATCTCTCATTCAGACACTACGACAAATCTTATCGTTGAATACAATACTGCATTAATTAATAGAAATGAAGCCAATGCCTTTATTGAATCATTTAATAGTATCGCAAATGATCTAATTACATCGCCCAATAAGGTAATTAAAAATATTTCTCCATTAACTCAAGAGTGGAGACAGCGCTTATTGGTTGAGTGGAATCATACCCATAATGAAAAATATCTCGATGTTGACCTTTTGCAGTTAATCAGTAAGCATGTGCATGCTACTCCGAATAATATCGCTTTATATTCTGATTATGACGGTCTCTATTACACTTACAAGGATATAGTAGACCGGACTACCACTATTGTGCATCGAATCCGAGAGCTGTCTGAAACTGAAATCGAACGAATTGCGATACTATTACCTAGGTCTATAGACTTAATAGCCACAATACTCAGCGCAATCAAACTCGGCGCCACATTTGTTCCCATTGATATTGATTATCCACAACAACGCATAGACTATATTTTAGATCATTCGAAAGCAGAAATGCTTGTCACCATAAAGGACGGTTGTCATATTTTAGATCACGAAATTTTAACATTGTATACCTCAGAAATTATCAATACTACAGTTGAAAACTGCAATGATTTTTTTGACAACAGCAGATTTGCTACGCAAGTATCGATATTGTACACCTCTGGTTCTACAGGATTGCCTAAAGGTGTTATATGCACCTATGCTGGACTCGTTAATCGTTTATTGTGGATGAAGGATTACCTGCACATCGATGATAGTGATGTCATTCTGTATAAAACTTCAATTGGATTTGATGTTGCTATGTGGGAAATTTTTCTGCCACTTATTACAGGAAGCAAAATAGTGCTTGCAAAACAAGGAGGGCAGCGCGATGTGGACTATCTTGCCTATCTTACTAATTCCCAGGGAGTGACAGTGATGCATTTTGTACCCACTCTATTTGGAATGCTATTAAAGTACAAAAAGCTACTGCCTAAATTTAGTAATGTAAAACACGTAGTGTGTAGCGGTGAGCCTTTAACTCTTTATTTTGCTCAAAAATTTAATGAATTATTTGTTAAAAAGAATGGCGCTAAACTTCATAATTTCTATGGTCCTACAGAAGCATCTATTGATGTGACTGCTTATACCTACATGGGCGAACCTAATAATAATATAGGCTATCAAGTTCCTATTGGTAAACCTATTGCTAATGTCAAACTCTATATTCTTGACGATCAACTGAATCCTGTTATGCCTGGTTCTCTGGGTCAAATATATATAAGTGGTATTTGTTTAGCCGAAGGCTATTTATATGACGACGCTTTAACATCAAAACAATTTATCACTAATCCTTATGGCGACGGCATATATAGTAAATTGTATCGTACAGGCGATTTTGGAGTTTATACTACTGATCAAAATATTCTTTTTCTTGGCCGTCAAGATCGTCAAGTAAAAATTAGAGGCAATCGAATTGAGTTAGATGAAGTTGAAGCAACTATAGCACAATATGATGGTGTTAGCAGAAGTCTTGTAGAAATAAATGAGAATAATTTACAAGAGAGACAGCTAGTTGCTTATATTGAAATGTCATCATCTGATTTATCTTCTGATGATGATATTCGTCAATGGTTGATAAAAAGTTTACCAAACTACATGCTTCCCGATAAAATTTATTTATTAGCAGAATTTCCAGTTAATGCCAGTGGTAAGGTAGATATATCGGAGTTGAGAAAATCTCTCTTGTCACATTCTACAATGAATACAAAAGACTTTATCCCTCAAAACGATAAAGAGAAAGTTCTTCAAAAAGTGTGGCAGCAGGTATTATCCATAGGGAAGGTGCCTCTTAGCAGTGATTTTTACAGTTTAGGCGGAAATTCAATTACAGCATTAAAAGTAGTTTATCTTGCAGAAAAACTCGGTGTTCAGGTATCTCTAGAACATATATTAGCTACGGATAGTATTAGAACACTTGCTAAGCATGCAGATATAATTGTGAACCGTATAGTAACAAAACAAGAGCCATTTGCATTAATTAATGAAGCAGACAAAGAAGCCCTCATGCATCACTATGAGAACGCTTACCCACTGACACAATTACAGTGCGGACTAATTTATAATAGTGATAACCAGCAGCATATATATAATTCTTATGTCACTAGTTTGCATCTCAGATTACCATTAGAAAAAGGGAAGCTGGAAACAGCGATCAATGAAGTCATTGCTGTACATCCTATGCTGAGGACTTCTTTTAACTTATCTGATTTTAGCGAACCTCTACAGTTAGTGCATAAAAAAGCAACTTTTGTTCAACTTGAAGTACAAGAACCTTTACCGTCGCTCAAGTCAAGTGCAGATAAAATATTAAATGATTGGATAAAAACGGCTCGAAAAATAAAGTTTGATTGGTCTGCAATAAGTAAAATTCGTTTTTTTGTACATCGACGCTCGGAGAGTGAATTTCAGTTAACCTTAGTTGAACCATTTTTAGATGGTTGGAGTGTGGCTAAGTTAATGGCTGGTATTATCAGTAGGTATCATGAATACATACAAGTTGGTTTCCTCTCTGTTTTAGATATACCTTGCTATGATTTTCAGTACTATGTTGGTCTAGAGTTGCGAGCAAAAGAAAGTGGAAGGGATGAGAGATTTTGGCATCAACAACTTGATGGTATCAGCAAAACGCATTTGCCTGCTTGGCCTCGCCAATTTCAACCGAGAACACTGGAACGCATTTCCGCAACAATACCGACTACTCTAGATGATTGTCTGTCTGATATGGCACGACGTTTGTCAGTGCCTCTAAAATCAGTGCTACTTTATGCTCATTGTAAGGTGTTGTCTCTATTATCAGGCTTAAACACCGTGACAACTGGGGTGATGACAAATGGTCGACCTGGGCAATTAGATGCCGATAACTGTGTTGGTTTATTCCTTAATGTTATTCCTCTAACATTATGTCTTGATTCAAGTTCTAGTGACGAGCTAGTTAACGATATATTTGAAGCAGAAATGGCTTTTTTGCCTTATCGTCGCTTCCCACTTGGTCAGATATTTAAAATCTTTCAACGTGATTTTTTTGATGTAGTGTTTAACTATGTCGAATTTGAACCCTACCGAGAATTGTTGGATAAGGGTATTGAGTGTCTTTCAATTAAAGCAACAGATTAAACCTATCATCCTATAACGATTCAGTTTTCGCGGCATTGGAGATCAGGGGCTTTAAAACTTAGTATTGATTTTGATAGCAAGTATTTTCCGAAACAGCAAATCGATTATATCTTGCGCCTATTTGATTCTGTTTTAGTTGCAACGGTAGCCTCTCAACAAACTCTAGATGCAGTATCTTCAGTTGATCACTATCCCAATACAGTGTTATATCTCGAAGGAGCACACCAGTCATTCCCATCATTCTCTGTTGATGAACTATTTAAAACTTCAGTGCGTTTTTATAGTGAAAAAGTAGCAGTTAGTGATGATAATAAACAGTACAGCTATGCTGAGCTTGATGCAAAAGTTCAATCTTTATCTATTGGCTTGGCTACTCATGGGGTAGAGGAGAATAGCATCGTTGCTGTTTTTTGGGCATCGAAATGTGGACTTCTTGGCATTAATGCTATCGATATTTCGCTTAAATGCAATCTATTTTCCCATTGAGCCTAACTACCCACCAGGTAGAATAGAAAGTCTGCTAAACCATGCCAAACCGCGTATAATTGTCTCTGACCTTGATAATTATCAAGAGCATCTCAGAGAATGTTGTCCTATATATACTCTTGAAGACATACTTCAATCAGCAAGTGATAGGTCATTATCTCCAGCAAAGTTCCACCCAGACAATATTTGCTATTTGCTCTATACCTCTGGTTCAACAGGAAATCCAAAAGGCGCTAAAGTTAAATATCAGGGAATGGTTAATCACTTATTTGCAAAAATAGCTGATATGAAAATGGATTCTACCTGCATTTTAGCGCAAACTGCTTCGCAATGCTTTGATATATCTATCTGGCAGTTTTTATCACCTCTACTTGTTGGAGGGCGGGTTGAAGTTTTTGATGATAAGATAGTTAGAGAACCCAGGCAGCTGCTTCGCTCAATTCGTGATAAAAATATTACGATTTATGAAACAGTTCCTACATTGCTAGAGGCAATGCTTGATTACCTAAATTACGAAGGTGGCCAATTCAATTATTTTAAAAGCCTGGAATATTTAATGGTAACAGGAGAAGCTTTTCCTACTTCTCTCTGTAATCGTTGGTTTGAATATTGTAAAACAGCACCTATTCCTGTAATCAACGCTTTTGGTCCTACAGAGTGCTCTGATGATGTGGCACATTTTATTGCAAAAAAACCTATTGATAGCGATATTGTTACAGTACCGATTGGTAAGCCGATTATTAATACCAAACTCTATGTTGTTGATGAAAGTGGGTATCCGGTAGTATTAGGGGCACCGGGAGAACTTTGGATATCAGGTATTGGTGTTGGTGATGGGTATTTGCGTAATCCTGAACAGACAGCTCTCTCATTTATTCGTAATCCATTTTTGGATAATAATGATCACCAATTGGTATACCGAACTGGTGATAGGGTTCGCCGACTTCCCTGTGGAAACCTGGAGTTTCTTGGGCGTATTAACAATGTAGTGAAAATCAGGGGGAATCTAGTAGATTTATACGAGATTTCTTCGTTGCTGGAACAACAAGCAATTGTTCGTCGGGCAGTAGTCTTGCAGGACACCGTAAATAGCTTATCAAGGCTGTATGCTTATTTACTGTTAGATAAAACTGATGATTCTTCACATGATGAGGTAATTAATGATCTCATGACACAATTAAAACATAGATTACCGACCTATATGATACCTGATGATTTTATTATTATTGATAATATTCCTATCAATGTTAATGGGAAAATAAATACTGCCGCCTTACCACGACCCAATCATCAAAAGCGTTTACATGAGGTTGAGCTTGTCAAAGCCAGAGATGAGATTGATCATAAGTTATTGTCTATATGGCAAAATGTATTTAATAGTTCTGATATTGGATTGAAGCATAACTTTTTCGATCTTGGTGGGCAATCAATTCAAGCTATTCAAATAGTTGCTCGCATTAATGTCATGTTTGATACACTTATTAATGTTTCTCATCTCATTCAGAACCCGACCATTGAAAGCTTACGTGCTAGCATTGAAAACTTAGCTCATACTACCAGTGTTAAATTTGTACCTCCAGTACCTAGGATAAAAGATAATGCTATCAAGCTTACGACCACGATAAATGATAGTACAGTCAATTCAGTGCTTGGTCAGATACACTCGTCGGCTATAGGCTATTTGCCCAGACGTTTAACCACAACGACGGGATTATCACGAACAGAAATTAAAGATGCCTTAAAGCACAGCTTATCTATACGAAACCTTTATGCAACTCACTTAGGTAATATCGCTCATATTTTAATACCTATGTTCGAAGATGAGCTTTATACCGATACCGAGTTGCTGCTTGAGAATCTCGAGCTTGCTGCCAAGTTAAGCTTACGTCTTGGCAGTAGGGTGATGTCTCTTACTGGAATAATCCCTTCAGCAACCGAATATGGTGTGCTTGTTGACAAGCGACTGAAGCTAAACAATCATGAAACTCAAGTTTCTACAGGGCACTCCGTAACGACTTATGCAGTAGTCATCAATATTGATAAGGTATTGAAGTGCACAAATCGAACAATAACTAGAGAGCATGTAGCTTTTCTTGGATTAGGGTCCGTAGGTAGCGCTGTTTTACGCTTAATGCTGAGTGTAATGGAACAACCCAAGGAAATCACATTATGTGATCTTTTTTCAAAAGAGCAGGAACTACTCACACTGCGGCAAGAATTAAAAAATAAATTTTTATTTAGAGGTAAGATTAATATTATTTCTTATCATACCCCATTATCCGATGTGATTTATCAAGCCAGTTTTATTATTGGTGCCACTAATGTCCCTGATATACTTGATGTTTACCAGCTTACTCCAGGCACGATTATTATAGATGACTCAGCTCCCCATTGCATTGATACGCAAAAATTAAGTAAGCGCGTTAACGATTTCGGTGATGTACTTATGGTTGAGGGAGGAATTATATCACTATCTAAACCGATTACTGATTATGCTTATATTCCTGACAGTGGAGATATAAAACCTATATTTGAAAACCTTGCCAGTTTTCGTTACTCCGAATACGACTTAATGGGTTGTATTTTATCTGGTCTTTTAAACACGCTTAAAGCTAGCGTTGCCCCTGATATTGGTCCGCTAGAAACCCATGTTCTTATCCAGCAATATAGACGATTAAAATCATTAGAAATATTTCCCGCTGAACTATCGCTTATGGGGGCGAAATTGACACAGACAACAATAAATCGCTTTAATAATATGGCTGAAATAGTCAGTTAAGAGGTATAAATTGGAAGATATTAGTAAGTTTCAACTTGACCTTCTTTTACAAGAAAGGGATTCCCATATTAGCAATAAAAATATCGGTGCGGTAGAGTGGGAAAGTGATGATGTTGAGTACAGCAATAAATATTTTTCTGATTGTATATTTTCAGGAACGGCGATCAAAGGCTTAAAATTTATTGACTGCTATTTCAGAAACTGTCATTTCAAGAAATGTGTTTTAAGAGGTATTCAATGTTTCAGCACAGAATTTGATAGTTGTACCTTTGGAGAAGATCAACAAACAGGTAGCGAATTTTATTTTTCCTCATTAATATCTTGTGATATACATTGTTGCAAATTTCGCTACGTCAAGTTTAATTTCTGTGATCTATACAACATAGAAGATCACAATTCGGATTATTCATATACTCTATGGAAGTCTTGTCATTTTGGTAAAAAAATTTCTGAGAAAAAAACCTTATATAGAGCGCGGTTTAGTGGATCAAAGCTAGTTGGTGCCTACATGCCATCAATGATTTTTGATAATTGTGAATTTTTCAACGTTGATTTCTCTCAATCAAATCTTGATTACATTTCTGCCGAAGATGCTAAGATGCTGGATTGTAAGCTCACCAATGTCTCGACAACTGCGGCGAAATTTTCTAGAGCAGATATTTCAGGTTCAAATATAAGTGGCTTTGATATAAGGCAGTTGGATAACTATGACAGTATGCTTATTTCTGAGGAACAGCTGGATAGTTTAATAACTGCGTTAGATATTATTATAGGTCATTGATTTTAATAAAGGCGGTTTTCGTTTGATATATAACTAAAGAGCTATAAAGTGATATAATGCGAAGCTACGGCACTCTGCTTTAGTAGAGTTTAAACCCAAACATACTGTTTGTAACTGGTTTATTGCGAGTTGAACAGGGTTTTATTATTGCTGTCAACGAAATAAGGCTTTGATACCAATATCAACATGTTCACTAATAGCCCCTAAACCGATACACCAATTCTCTGATAAAAGTAATAAGTAGAAAGCGTTACAATAACCACTAACATCACACTTTTATTTTCAGGTTTATAAAATGTGGCATTTTTAAGCATCAATAGTGAATAAATAACTAATACGATACTAAGTATAGGATTTAATACTGTTGTGCTAACAACGTTTGCTAGGCTATAGTAAGCAGCGGTTAGAAAAACAGACCAAAATACAGGCAACCCCCAATAACTTAGTTTATCTGTATTTTTTATATTACCCACATCATTAAAGACCGCTAAACGAATAATCCCCGAGGATAGGAACAGTAGTATCACTAGTAAATGGTGCGGTTGAGAGTACCCTACTTGATACCATATAAAACTGGGAGCGGCAAGGTATATTGCGCAGTCTACAAAGCTGTCCAGGTAGCGGCCAAAATTTCTTTCTGTGCCAAATTTCCTTGCCAATACACCATCGAATGCATCGGCGAGTACGGATAAAAATAACCAGCCCAATGCTAAGTTAAAGGCGTGGTGAATAGCACAATAGATGGCGATATTGGCCAGTACGAACCCACTGAGTGTTATGCCATCCACCCAATTTAAGCGGATGATAAAAAAATCACTTTTCACAAAGGCTGTTCCCTTAGGTTCAATAAAAATAACAATAGGTTGGTCACAATATGTATGACAGACAAAAAGATAATACCCAGCAATATAAACGTGAAGGATATAGACACAAAGGGGTAAATAGCGAGTAAGCAACCCACTATAGAATCACTTTGATCAATCAGTATATTGGTTACGCTACCTCGATTGCCTGGTGTGATGTTTTGTTGTCTTTTTATAAAGCTATTGGGCAATTCAGATAAAGTATAGGCAAGCCCATAGATCATTCCATAGAACCAGGGTGGGTAGCGATCAAATTCGAGCAAATGATATGTTTGCCAGAAGGTAGAATGGTGAACTAAAAGCATTAATAAATAGCAAAATAGAGTGCTTAATAACACCATAGCAATCACACCACGATAGGTTTTATGATCACCAAAGATACGTTTGCCGCGCCAGCAATAGCCGCCATCCAGTGGTTTTTTTAACCAAGGGGCAATATTCCATTTGACAACTGCCATATGAAGCACGCCAGCTCCTAACGCAGGAAAAGCCAGCATTAATAATTGTATTAGCCACTGGTTTAACGTGGGTTCTGTTAACGCCATAGCGATTCTCCCATTCTAATACGTGGCGTTTGGTTATCTGATGACTGGGTATTTGAATACGCAGGGAAGGGGACGCGAACCATCGACTGATTGCCTACCGCAAGTACTATAGTGGAGCCTAGTGCAAAATATCCTAATTCATCTCCCTGTTGTATAGATTCAGGGAGAGGATTGGTTACCACCTTTTCTTTAGTAAATGGTTGGTTGGTTTTGATATTTATTCCACTTAAACATATGTGACCCACCGCCGTTGCTCCTACAGCCACAAAATAAAAAGGTCCCCACATACTGTTACCACTGAGTACCATTCTTTCATTACGGCAATAAACACGTGCTTCACGAGCCAGCGATGCAGAACTCGTGGCCAATAACGTGCCAGGGATATAGCGAATTTTTTCAAGTTGTAGATTAAAAGGGGCGTGAAATCGGTGGTAGTTTCCGGGTGATAGATAAATAACCGAGTAACATCCATCAAGGAACTGAGGTGTTTCACCGATAAGCTCATCTAAGGAAAAATGTTTGCCTTTGACCTGTAGCATTTGTCCTTGTTGTAAATCGCCATATTGTGTCAGTTGTCCATCGACGGGAGAAACAATGCCTTGTTGTAACGGGCGCCGCCCTGGCTTTAGAGGACGCGAGAAGAATTCATTAAAACACCTGGCTGTGCTGATATCATAATTATATTCTTCCATGTCAATCTGATAGTGCCTTATAAAGGCATGAATAATTTTATGGAGTATAAATCTAGGGATATATGAACTATTTGCGAGGCGACCAAAACCACGACTGATGGTGTTTTGATGAGTGTACCTTTGTAGCCAGGAAGAAGTCAGTATTTTATCGATTGCGCCAATCATAATGAGGGTGCCGTTTCTTCTGGAACGATTGTGGCTTGTTCACAGGTGTTATTAGTGGTTGTACCATTTGCTGAGGCCAACAGAGTAATCTCACCTAGGTCACCGTTTAGGGCCAGTTGATCACCTGTGTGGACGAGTTGGGTGGCATGATTAACACCGACAACAGTGGGAATACCAAACTCGCGTCCGATAATAGCGGTATGTGATAGTAAAGAACCTTTCTCACTGATAATACCTGCTGCCTGTGACATGAGAAATACCCAGCCGGGATCTGTCATGCGGGTGACCAGAATCTCGCCATTAATCTTTAAATCCATACTGGGGGACTGCAATACGCGGGCAGGAGCAGTCACGTTACCTTTACTAACCCCAATACCTTTTAGCTGGCCATTGGCTAGTGGGGTTGGCATCGTATTGTAATAGCTTAAATTTGGGGCTTCTCCTCGATAAATCAGGCGGTCTGGCATTTCCATATTGCGATACTGTTCCAGTGCTTGTTTTTCAGCGATTACTTGAGACTTTTTAGTGTGTTTTTTATCCTCTATCGAGTAGGCTTGTAAATCGTGCAAACGAAGATAAAACACATCTTCTGCTTTATCCAGTAATTGATCTTGGTGCATCCGTTGACCAAGCTCTAGAAAGAGTGATTTTACTGCGCCATAAATTCTAGCGCGATTGATACGCATATTCTCACGGTCTTTAATGGCTTGACGGGCCTTGCCAAGGAAAAAGTTAAACACCCACTTTTGCCATGTCGCATTTTTTAATCGTTGCTTGATGATTGCTTCAGCATGACCAAGAATCCGTTGTTGCCGCATTTTAAAGGATTTAAGAGTAGAGGTATTGGCGAGTTGGTTTTTTAGCATACCTGCCAATATCCAGGGTTGCATTTTCAGTGTGGGGGTTTCAAGTTTTAATTCTTCTAGCGTTCTATCAGAAAATTTCTCCAGATAGTTATCCCATAACACCATCAATTCGGTTTTAGCCTGTAGTGAAGCTGGTTCCAGCGTCTTATTGGTGGCATTATCAGACAGGGTATACCAAATTTCCTTCGGTTTTTTTTCAAAAATATGTTGTAAATAAGGTGATTGTAAAATCAACTCTTTCATACCCA
This sequence comes from Candidatus Endobugula sertula, assembly GCA_001723645.1. GTDB lineage: Bacteria > Pseudomonadota > Gammaproteobacteria > Pseudomonadales > Cellvibrionaceae > Endobugula > Endobugula sertula. The sequence continues at coordinate 19,048 of MDLC01000019.1, forward strand.
ATAACAGGATGATGGGTTGTTCTGATTCCATACCTTCTATGCCACAGAGTAGATCGTTAGCTAGGTTATCGTGTGTGTCCAGACCCAATGCAGTTAAACGAGCTTTGTAAAGATCGTGGGCTTTCATCGCAAAATAATCATTAATGATGGTTGGTGCCCATTCTTTAAAGAGGATGTCACAGGTGTCTTGATAAAACTGATAAATGTCAGCCGATGACTTGCTTTCCTGTTGGTCAATAAAGGTTTGGATTTCTGTGTATTTATCCTGAAAAACCGTAAACAGGCGTTTCATAGTACGTTGATGGGTGAATACTAAGTGTATGAGTATAAAAAATGATTTTACACGGCGTGAAAAGGAAGGGGTAACCAGTGGCCACTCTATACCTTCAAGGCCGATAAAGGAACGCCAGCCTTGTTGGCTGCGCCGAGACACCAGCACTGCTTCCATAATGCGGCGTGCATTCTGTAATTGATAGTAAACTCGGCCATTGACTCTTATTAATAACTCAGCAAATTGTTTTTCGTGATTCTTGATAAAGGTCCTGGGTAGTTTAAACGCTTTGGCCGCCGCAAGAAAAACGCCCTGGTAAGCCTGTCTGGCGAAATCAATACTTAATGGTAGGGTAATGCCAGGATAGGACTCAATAATATTGGAGTTATCGAGTATTTTTAATTCACCTATCGGAATGGCGGTAATCGGTCTGGCTTGTAATAAAAGGAGTTCTTTATTCGCATTGAAGGCAAACTCGATATCTTGTGCGCAACCCAGGTGCTGTTCAAGGTGTAAACCTAGTTCTGCAATGTGAATGGCTTCGGCCTCACTTAACACCGGTTGCTCTTGTAATTCTGCAACGACGTTGTTTTCAGTGGTGCCTCTATGCCCGTTTGGATTGGCATCCAGGCGCACACTTTTCTTGTGAACAACCGATACTACACGTTGAGTCCCACGTTCAACGTAAAACATATCGCTGTCAGAACGGTCGGAAACTATACCTTCACCGACACCGTAAGCTGCAACAATAGCGGATTCGTTCATATTGCCCGCGGTATTCATGGTAAATAGTACACCAGACTTTGTTGCAGAAACCATTTCTTGAATGACAACAGCCATACCATCACTGATATTCAAGTTATTATTTAATCGGTATTTAATGGCGCGTGCAGAATAAAGTGACGCGATGCAGGACTTAATGCTATCGATTAATGTTGTCGGTGTGACATAAAGAAAAGAATCTAGTTGCCCGGCAAAGGAATGATGTTGACCATCTTCTGCTAACGCTGAGGATCGTACAGACACATGATACTGTGAACCAAAAGTATGTTGACATCTCATTGTTATGGAATGCTTATATTCCGATGTCATCGACAGAGACAGAATCATCTCTGCAATTTTTTGCGCCGTTTGAATAATATTTTTATGATCAGCCGTTGTCAGTGATGCGAGTAATACTTGAATTTTGGTATTAAGGGGTTGCAAGTAATGAGCGACTTCATTACTGGGAAAAATTAAAAAGGTAGGAACTTTATACCCCAATTTATCTAATTTCACCAGACTGCGGCCTTTTCCTCCACATTGTCTTAATAGCTCTGGAGATTGGTGTATTGACTTGATGGATAACAGTGGCATTGAGTATTTTCTATGAGTTAGGATCTTATAAAATATTGTAAGTCATGTAGGATTTCCAAGCGAAGTCCATTAAACGACTAGGTTATACTGACTCAGCAATACCACCAAAAAGGTTAATTGTAAGACCGACGCAACATACTCTGTAGCAGGTCTAATAATATTGGTCTCTGGTGTTAAGGTGACAATAAAACGCAGGCAGATGCAGGTATAGATGAGTAAAATCGCTCCAATCAACCAAGGTAGCCCAAAGGGCCAGATGCAACCGGGCATTGATTAAAAGCAGTAATATACCCGATAAACTAGTAAATAACAGAGGTAAACAACAAGCGAAGCGCGGGCCTAATATTTTGGAGTAGGTGACGTACTCAGTTTCCTGTTCTGGCGCACGAATTTTTCGTGCAATTTCCCAGGCAGTGACGGGAAAAAAATAAGCGAAAACAACCGCAGCTACCCAAGTATCAAATGTACCCAAAGCATTGGCAGTGACGAACATAGCAATAGCAGCCACATAAGCGTTAACCAGTAACCCCATCGGTTGGTGGGTGACTAAAGCCAGCAGTAAGTTATGACTTAAAATATCCTTAATAAAAAACCATTTAAAGGTTAAAAATCCAAATGCCAACGCAGCGATAAAAAACATAATGACCCAGTCAAGACTGATATTGAGAATAATCATCAGTATCACTAAACATATGCCAAGCCATTTTAAATCAGAGGTATGAACCGCGCCGCGTGCGACAGCACGGTGAGGAAATAAAACTCTGTCCACCTCTAAGTCTTTAAATTCATCAAATATACGCATTAAGAGTGATAGGGGAAAAAGAGTAATAAAGCCAATAACGGTAGGATATCCAATAATGAATACATCAACCCCCAATACTGCTTGAGTTGAAAAATACAGTCCCAAAAAAGTAATGGCTGCATAGGGAATAAAACGCTGTAAAGGAAACATCTCTTTAAAATATACATTCAGTCGTTGATACATGTTCATAGCTTTATTGTGTACTTGTTATATTGGTTGGGGATTGATCCGTGGTCAAAGGTTTTACATGCCGAGTGAGTAGTTGATAGTGGCGTGTTTGTGTCGCAAACTTTTTGGTAATATGAATATTGGGTGTGTCACTGCGCAGCAGAGCAATAATAGCAGCCTTGTATTGAGGATTGTTCTTAATTTGTAGCGCACAGTGATAATAAATTGCTTTAGTCATACTCAGGCGGCGATTATTTTTTTTCAGACCTCGCATGGCTGCACGCTTTATAGCACTATACAGTATGCCAGTTTGGTAGGCGTTGGCGACTTCACCTTTATGTTCGTTCAGTTTAAACTTTAACTTTGCCCACAAATGGGTGCGGCCATTCATGGATCGAATAGCAGCCATTTTATCTTGAAATACAACAGAAAACCCAACAGGTTCGTCGTTGTCATCTAATAAAAAAAGGCTGGTATCAATGTCCGTTATTTTCCACAGAGCGCTAAATTGTTGTTTAAAATACTGGAAGCTGACGGGTAAAAAACCAGGCATACCTCGGTAAGTTTTTTGAATAAGACACCATAATAACTCTATAGCTTTGTCTTGATGGTAATGTTTGAATGAGACAAATTGATAACCGAGTTCCAGGCTTTGTTGATAGTCGACGGTGAGTTCAGCCATCGACTTTTCCATCGCATCGGATGACAACCAGTGGCTTTCCCAGGTGTATTTACAGATAAAGCCATTTTCCTTGAAGTGATCTAGATAGTATTTTGGATTACGAGGTTCACCAATGAATCCCTGGCTATCAAAACAATCGCTTTGATATCGGTAGCGGTGATAAATAGAAAAATCAACGGGGCCAATTATTGATGCGCAACCTTTATTTTGTAGGTACTGAACGGCGGTATTGATCAAACGATAGGCTAATGCTGAGTCTTCCTTGGCTTCGTATAAACCAATAAGTCCTGTATTAAGGCGGGTATGGTTTGAAGATAGGTCTCGATCCACTATTGCTGCTATCCTTCCGATATATTGTTTCCCTCTCTTTGCCAGCCAGTATCGACTATGACTCTGTTGCAGAAAAAAATTTTTGCCAGGATCGAATAAGGCTTTCTCTGATGTATGAAAACGAGGCAATTGCTGAGAAAAACATTTATCCATATCCAGTGCGAGAGCAATAAATGCCTGTAGCCGCTTTTTGTTACCATCAACGGCAATAATTTCAACATCGGTGTCCAGACGAGGGGGGGGGTTAACAGATATGTCCATTCTATCAATGCCCACTAAGAATGCATATCTCACCACTATATCCATCGATACGAACACGCATTCCGGTTTTTAATCGGGTGCAGGCATGTTTAACCGCCAGAACGGCAGGTATGCCATATTCCCGAGAGACCACAGCTCCGTGGGATAAAACACCACCCGCTTCAGTAATTAAGCCAGATATAGATGAGAATAACAGGGTATAAGAGGGGTCAGTGTAGGGCGCAACTAAAATAGTCCCCAACTTTATATTTGTGGTTGTATCAGGGCTGTTTTGCACCCATATTTCACCCTTGATGACTCCAGGAGAGCTCGCAGTGCCCTTGAGGATAGTGCGATTACTGCTCGTGTCGATGTGGGTAACATCTTTCGTTGTCGGTTCTCTGGATGGAGTAAATATTTCATTGGGCTTGTTAAAATTTCGAAAGCAACGATAGTGTTTGTGGTTTTTTTGTAATTTTTCTGCCAGATTTTGGTCTTGAGGATTACGAAAGTACTGTAGAGCCTCCACATAATCAAGAAAAAAAATAGCATTTGGACATTCAATCTGTTGTTGTTTATAGAGTCGTTGACCGAGTTCAAGGAAGGCTTGTCGAATCACCCGATACATTTTAGTTGATAAGTCCCTCATCTCTTCCCGTAACACTAACAACTCTCTATGTGTGAACAGTTTTTTCTTTAAGCCAGAAGAGGTGATTTTATTTAATTCATTCTGAAAATGTTGCTTTTGTTTTTTTTGGGATTTCTTGGGGTTGCTGTCTTCTCCTTGCGTTAACATCGTTAAAAAACTTTGGAAGACTTGAGAGGGATCTTCATCCCAACACTTAACCAGTAAATCCAATTCCCGCCGACTATGATGTTTGTGTTTGTTAATGAAAGCGTTTAAGCGATGAGAAAAAGGGTAGCTTTGTTGCTGATGATACTTTTTACATAGAGACTCGACCGTTTCAGTATGCATAAAATTGGATAGTGCTGGGGATAACAAACACTCCCGACTCAATTCCCAAAGCTCATTGACATGCCGAAGATGTGATATATTATCTAAGCCACCCATTAAATGCAGCTCGTTGACAGTAGGGTTAGCTTTTCGGTTATATTTTCTCAGGCTGTCTTTGAATAGGGTGGCACCATTTGAGTTATCATAAATGGTATTAAAGTATTCGCCTTCTATTTTCCGATGATGAACGTTAATTAAAATTTTCACCCAACTGCTTAATTCACTGTCAGACATAAGACTAACATCTTGTTGTTCCAAAATGACGATTTGCTTTTGAATGTCATTAAGTACTCTAGAAGCAGCGCGCAGTCTGGATTTGATAGAACGGTTAATGGAATATAATATTCTTAATCCATGGACTATCGATATAATCGTATACTTTGTGATTTGCCCACTTCCACTGTGTTGGCTCTCTATTCCTAAATCGGCTTCAAATTGCTGCTCTATAAATCCAGGAATTTTTCTTACTCCTGCTTTTACCGCACTAAGGTTCCAGTAAGGAAAACCCATAAAACGTTTGGTCCAGCGAGCAATGGGTTGTTTAGGATGCATGCCCACTTTTTTTAAAAAAGCGGGCATAGTGCTCTCAAATGTACTTTCATAGAGGGACCACATCAACGGTGTCGGTATGCTAGAAGCAACGCCACCGTCTTTAAAATCAGCGTTGCTCCATTCACAAGAGGTAGAAAAGTGAATAGCCGCTATGGGGCGTGCCTGCAGGATGTAAAACTCGCCCTGTAAATAGCTCCATTCAATATCTTGAGGAGTGCCATAAAAAGCCTGAATATCCAACGCTATGGCACATAAGGATTTCAATTGTTGTGCTGACAGCAGAGGCTTTATATTTTCCATTTTGCTATCAATATTGGGTGTTAAATGATCGGTATACCAATTATATTGGACGTGTTGTGGCGTGATTTCTCCCTGAACCAATGCTTCACCTAAACCTTCAGCAGCATTGATCACCATCGTGCAATCATCTCCGGAGAGTGGATCGACAGTAAAGAGCACACCAGAAACTTCACCGTCAATTAAGCCCTGTATCACTAAAGCTGGTGTTAGATGATTTAGGGAAATTCCTCTACTGAGGCAGTACTGGATAACCCGGCTGTTAAAAGCGGATGCCCAGCAAGTGACTATTGCATGGGCAAGGCTAGCTTTATCACGTACGCCAAGTACACTTTCATACTGTCCGGCAAAGGAACTGCCAGCCATATCTTCTAACACGGAAGAAGAGCGCACAGCAATACTGGGATAGCCCTGACCAAGTAACTTTTCCATCAAGACAAGTAAGGGGTCCAGCAGGCTAGAGGAGAGATGCCAGTGTTTGATCGTGGACTTAATGTCTTTGGCGAGTTTTAATACTGACTGATTAGCATGGGTAGCTTGACGCAACTGAAAAACTTTGTTTTGTAATTCGTGATCTTCCTGTAGACGCTTATCAAAAGCCTCAGTGATTAAAACACCACCATCAGGGACTGTAAAATTTGCTTTTTTCAATTGTGCCAGATTAAAGCCTTTGTTGCCCATTTGTGCACTAGATTGTTTGTCTATTCTCTCGAAGCTATAAAGAATAGGTGGGTTTTGATCAAGAAAAGTATTCATCAGAAGCTAATGCCTACCTTAGATTGAGAAAATAAAAATCCGTGTTTTTTACCAATGCGGCCTATTTTTTCAACCTGCTCTGGTTTAATAGCACCAAAAGAAAAACTCTGTTGATCTTTTTCAAATCCCATCAATATTGTTTCGGCGATACATGCGTAACTTTGACCACTGGCAAGCGGTATGCTTCGTAACAATAGCTTTTCCTGTGCAGGTAATTGCACTACACCGCCAAAAATAACTTTGATACCTTTATTATTCTCTATTAAAGCTTTACTACAATTCATTGGTACTGAAATATCACAGATAACTGTATTGGCTGAAAAATGCTCTGGCTGTAAAAAAGCCTTGTCATCATTGGTGGCAACAATAACGACAGAACATTGCTTGATATCATCCAATGAGTCGGCAATTTTAATGGGGCTATGCTCACCGAGTTCATTATTTAATTGTTTCCACAGTTGTTGTGCCGTGTATTTCCCTCTCTTCATATTTTTGATTAACTCGGTGGCCTGTAGGGTGTTTTCCAGTGGGCTGCGTGGTTGGCCACCATCTGCTAAATACTCCAAAGTGTAGGCGGCAACGCCGATGGCTGTACGAATTGCCTTGGATCGGCTGGAAGCACTGTTACCACCCAATAAACACAATTCGGCAACATATCGGATACAAATCTGAGCATAGGTGGAACTGATATTACCTCCTGCGCCGATAATCCCCATTTTATGTAGCCCTACCTGATGGCTGCTATGTTGGTTATGGATTTCGTTTAATACAGCATCAATACCAGTGTGTATAGTAAAACTATTACCTGTGGTAAGCTTGACTCTTGAGTTAGGTATTGAGCGACCATCGTTGGTAATAATGGATGTATACTGTCCCAATCCTATCACTGACACTTGATATGACTCTTCAAGTATACTGACACCACGATGACATAAGTCACGGAGTGTGGTGCCGTCAGCTTCTTTTAATGCATGCTTTGCCATGGCAGAAGTAAAGCCCAAGCCCAAAAAAGTAATTGCTATGCGCTTTCCTTGTTGGTTTTGAATAATTTGACGGCTTAGTACCAGTGGTTCTGATATAGGCATGATCTTTTTTAGCAACCACTCAATGGTTCTATCACTGAGTATTGCCAGAGACGGGTCGGCAATCTTTACGCTAGTACTGTCGATATAATGACTGAGAAAACCGACCTTGCTGACAACATTAGAGTCATCCTCAATCACTACATCGCCATGATGAAATGTTTGTAATGGCCGCAGTTGGCGATCTTCCTTTTTCAGTGAAAACTCAATCAGCTTATAAAGATCTTCGGCTTCAAGTACTCGACAAAGCTCATCGAGCGCACATATCAGTGTTTCGATCTCACTATTGCTGATGTAAACTGATGGCTGAATGCGTATAGCAGTAGTGGTCGATAAGGGGGTGGCAACGCGAATATTAAAGTTGTTAAGTAAATAACCGGAAAATACGTACCCCATATAGCCACTACGAGCCAGTAATTGAAAACCATAGCTTTGGCTAAAGAGGTAGTCTTTGAAGCTTACCGCCAACATTAAACCTTGACCACGTATGGCAGTGATGATGTCGGGGTAACGATATTGGAGCTGTAGCAACTGTTGTTTTAGTGTAGCGCCAATAGTGCAGATGCGTCGTTTTTCTTTCTGGCATATTGATAAGGTCTTTAGTGCGATAGCCGATGAATAATCATCTTCAGCATATGTTGATGTGTGAATAAGGCCAAAGGCTTCTTGATAGGCACATTCTTCTATCAATAGTGCCCCAACTTTAGCGACACCTCCACCTAGAGCTTTTCCCAATAGATAATAATCAGCATGGACCGTGGTATGGAATGAGGCTAAGAATCGCCCTGTGCGAAAAAAACCACTTTGTATTTCGTCAAAGATCAGTGGCGCATGACAATGCTTTGCTTGCAAGGCAAGATTTTCAAGTACGTCTACCGGAATAGAATGAGCGCCACCTTCGCCTAGAATGGGCTCAACAAATATCCCTGCGATAGCAGACATGGAAACCGTTTTTAATTCAATGCGGTGATCAAATAATAAGTTCGGCAATAACAACTCAACATTGTGCTTACTGACAATACGTTGAATATCGGATAAATCCCAGTTGAAAAACTCGGTGCCTTTATGATTGCGTAGAAACGGCGTTCGGAAGCTTTCTCGATGAGTTAAAGCGAGAGCGGCTAGTGATTTACCATGAAAAGATTTTTCAGCGGCAAGAAATACAGGTTGTATGGTTTCAAGTTGCTGCTTATTTTTTTTTCAAAATTTCAGATTTTAGCGCAGCCAATGAAGGGTATTGCTTGCCTTGTAAACGAATAGCTTTGTTAGTATCTATTCCCGCTTTATGTAATGCTATGTGCATATTTGAAAAACTAATCTCACATTGATGATAAAAGTCATCCAGTTTTTTGTAAAACACCATTCGAGCATGCTTTATCGCCGCTTCTACTACTTCAGTACCAGAATTTGCTAAGGTACTTATATAGTGTTTACCCGTTTTCTTGTGAATCTCATCACTGAGTGCAGAAGCTAATAGCCCAGTTTGGGAACGTATGGACATTTGTGCATGTATTGGGATTTCATCTTGGAGCAAACTTACGGCTTTCTCGACGATTTCTGGATGATTGTGGCCTAGAATCAGAGCGCCAAAACCACAGGCAAAATCAATCACTTTTACTGGGCCCTCATCCCCTTGATAAAAAAGACAGTTGCCAGATGCTCGTTGATAGACTTTATCCAGCCTCAACATATGCATCAGCTTAGCAGGTAATGGTTTTGCAAAATCAGCATAATTTGATTTAAGAGACACATCCTCGTGAGTGATGGAGACAGGGAGAGTATTATCTAACAGTTGAGTATTCAAAGAGAATGACCTCTATTTTGTCTTCTTACTGATATAGGGCGAGATATATTGTGCGAGCGACGTTACCCACGTCTACTAGGCCCTCGTACGCATTGTTTTGGCTAAAAATCAAACAGTTCGATCGGGTTGCAAAATGCTATATTTTATTATTTTAAAGTGAAGTTCTTATACCGGAATGTGTTGATCGTTGATACTGTCACCCATTGAGTTGCTGTATTTATTTAGTGTTTGGCGTTAAGGGTATCTGTAGCTTCAATATAATTCAATAGTGGATATCAGTTTGTGTGATTATTGTTTGATAACTATTCAACAGGCCGCAGACTTAATTTGACCAATAATTCCCAAAGCATTGAGTGATGACGTGCTTTCACTAATGACTTAGATTCTTCTACAACCACCTTATCATTGAATGGTTTGGCACACTCCTATTGGTTCCCCTGACAGAAGCAGTCGTAGAGTTTCATAGCGGCTATTTAACTATTTGATTTTATGGGATTTGTACCTGGGTTTTGGAAGTCTTTGCTGAGTAGATAAGTGAAACCTCACCAGCAACCCCTCTCGTATCATAGCTGCCATTGCTTGGTATGATACGAGAGAATAAATCGATCACGATAACCAAATAGCTAACCCCTAGTTGGAGCTTGCCTCTTTTACTTCCTCAAAGAAAAAGTGTTCCTCTTCCAAAGGTTGCAGATGATTTAGCCATGTTGCTGTTTCAGGATATTTTGCGAAGAAGGGGCGGTAGGTCCAGTCAGGATTGCTGGCTTGAATAACGCATAAAATAAATACCTTTTCGCCATTGATCTGGTTTGTGCCAAGTACTTCAACTTTTCCAGGGTTGGCACTCATGGATGGCCCTCTAACCGTTCGACCGAGGCCGCCCACCTTTTGTAACGCTTGTTGATAAATACTCCACGCTTTGTAGAGTGGTACTTCAAAGTACTTCTTTGCTCCGGTATCTCGCTCGACAAACATGTAGTAAGGCACAATACCCAAAGCGATTTGTTTCTGCCAGAGCTTTGCCCAGATTTTGGCTTTGTCGTTAATGTGCTTGAGCAATGACCCCTAGGAGAGGGTTGAATGTTTTTCGAATGCGGTTAACAATGCTATCAAGCTCTCGCTTGGGGCTTTTTTGCCGAATAGCACAAGCAATTTCCTCATAGTGCTCAGGGCTTAACATATCTTTATTGGGAAACGTTAGCTGAAACATAGGATCATTGGGCACTTTTTGCCAATCGATCAGATCATTTTTGACCCGAAAAGGTAAGACCAAGCTAACGACTTTAATATCGAAAAGAATTTGCTCGGGGATATGGTGAATTTATGGTATTTTCTCGAAGTTTTTATTGGTGTAAATTTTAATCGTTATAATATCGTTGTTGAATGTATCGATATGACTATCATCATTTACATATTCAATCAATTGAATCGACCTTTTATGGCTTCCTAGGGTTGATAATTCTTGTGAAATATATTTGGTAACAAGCTTCGAAAACTCAAACGCGCTCGAAAGCGCAGGTGAGATGGCGTTTAAAATGTGCGTGGATGTACTGTTGCTTAATTTCCCCGCAATAGTAAGACCAATAATACTAGCCCCAATAATAATAAAATCAAAACGATCGTTGTTCATTTTAGCCGTTAATGATCAGGTTTTTTTTAAAAAAAGTGAAATAATGAAGAGAATGGAAAATGAGAAAACCAGTCTTGCCCATAGCACGCCACTTAAGTCTGCGCCCATCAGTAATACCAATAAAGTATCCTCGATTAAGCTATGGCAAAGTGATAGTAAGGTCAGGGCAAGTATAATCTCTCTTTTTTCTATTTTTCCTGTTTTGGATTCCTGAATGAGCAACCCTCCTCCAAAACTAATGCCTAATGTCATACCAATAATTGTAAAGTTGATCACATTTTTGCTCATACCAAATACTCTAAGAATAGGGTCGAGTATCAGGTGTAATATGTATTCGACCTTAATCCACCTAAGAAACCTCAAAAAAGTAATTAAAGCGAAGATAATAATAAAAATAAGCGCAATAGATTTGAGCTGGGAAATTGACCAAGCATACAAGTCGGTAGAGTGGGTATAACCAATAGAAAGAACCGTTAGGGGTTTTTGGAGAAAGTCTATGGAACTATAGAATGTGTTTAATAGCGCTCCAAAAGCAAAGGCGCCGAGTACACGCAATAAGAAGGTAGCCCGCCACGAAAGCCCCGCGGACTTAACAATTGCCCCTTCCGTTGGGATCCCATGCACGATTAACATAATTCCAGATAATACGGTTACTTGGGCTACTGTCAGTTCAACATCGCCGATAACGGCAAAGAACATCAGCATACCGCCATACATATTGGTCAGTGCTGTTACTGTAACGACGGTAGCCAGTTCAGTAGGAAGACCCACCAAATGCATGATGGGTGAGACAAACTGGCTTAAAAACTCATTGAGCCCTAAGATCATTAGCAATTTAACTGCGATGAGTATGGGCACCATAATTTTAAGTAGTGACCAATACACGCTAACAGTTTGCTGCAAAATCTGCTTAAATGTTAAGTAAGTGGATTGCATAATACTACATTTGAAATCGCTAAACGATACAGCTTTCGATGGAGTTTGTAAAAGAGAGTGTTTTTTCAATATCCAAACAGTCGCGGTATTCTAAGTCACCGAATGGACTGAACTCTTCTCTCTTTTTGCAAAATGCAGCTTCCTTCTTTCGCTGGTTGCACGCAATAAAGCGCTAAGTACCTTGGTGGATTTTTTTTAGCAACACCTTCAGTATGAGGTCCTATGGCTCCAGTTGCCGATGAAAGTGGCCGTTTCCCGAACTCTGGTCAAAATTTTACATCGTTAACTAATTCGCCGTCGTACTGCGGTAAAAGAGTCCAATATTTTTTTGAAAATTCCACAGTGTGTTCAGGTGACTCCAATTGATCGACAATGGCAAAACCTGCAACATTCAGTGCGCAGTTGACGTCGCCGTAGTCAGCTGAGGTATAAACAATTTCGCTATTCACTTTTCCCTACCGTTTGATTAAATTCGTTCATAATAAGTTTGATTATTTTCCTTTCTGGATATTGCGTTTCTTCAGTGGAAGCAACAGGTTGAACCTCACAGGCCGTTCCTGTTAAAAATGCTTTGTCGTATTGTTCCAGTTCGTCGACTGAGATGCGTTTCTCGGTGACCTTGAGGTTTAGTCGCGGATTTTTATGACTCCTTGTCGAGTGATTGCAGGCAGAGATGATTTTTTCTGGGCCGAAAGGTATTTCCATTAATAAAATTTCTATCCAGCCAAACGGTACCTGTTGAATCTAAAAAAGTTGACATATGTCTAACACCTTAGATTTTTCCTGATTTGAACGGCGCACAATAGTACACAACGTTTAACAATCATGTAACCCTCTCTAATGTCATTTGAGGCGTTGGTCGTATAATTTAGCGGCTCAATGACTTAATACTTTAACTCAATGACAAGTAAACCACTAGTTTGATTCGTGAGGCTCTTAAGGCTTGGCCTATAGATTTAGTTCTGATGATTTATGCGGCATGTGAAATGCTTACTCGTGGATTGGCGGCCCACATAAAGAGGAAGCATACACATGTCATATTAGAGCTTAAGTCATTCAAAATGGGACTGCAAATATTAGCATGTATCCTTTGGGATGACTTATAATGGCTTTGGGGTTATCACTATAGGAATGTTATGCAAAGCTTTAATCATATTGGCCTGTTAGGTCGTTTAAGTTCAGCAAAGGCACAAGAAACCACGCATAGGTTGATTGATTTTTTACAGAAACAATCAGTAGACGTTGTTATTTCTGATGAAATTGCTGCCATGTTACAACGTCATGATGTTCCTTATGGTGATGACGACTTTATTGGGACTCACAGTGATTTAGTGATTGTTGTGGGAGGAGATGGCAGTATGCTGGGGGCTGCCCGCAGCATGGTAGATTATCAAGTCCCTCTATTGGGAGTTAATCGTGGTAGATTAGGTTTTTTGACCGATATTATGCCTAGCGAAATTGAAAGCAAGGTGATGGGTGTTCTTGAAGGGGACTATATCTCTGAAACACGCTTTATGTTAGAAATGTCAGTATGGCGTGATGGTGAATTGATGAGCAGTGGATATGCATTGAATGATATCGTTTTGCATCCTGGGCGCCACTTACGCATGATTGAATTCGAATTGTATGTGGATGAAGAATTTGTTTATTGTCAGGCATCAGATGGTTTAATTGTGACGACACCCACAGGTTCCACAGCTTATGCGCTAAGTGGTGGTGGACCGCTGATGCACCCGAGCCTTGATGCCATTGGTATTGTCCCCCTTAATGCTCATTCCTTGACCAGTCGCCCTATTGTGGTTTCTGGTGGGAGTGAAATTTACCTGCTTTTGAGTGATGCACTGGTCACTATTATGCAAGTGGCTTGTGATGGCCAAATTTATCAACGTGTTCGTCCTAATGATGGGGTGCGGATTAAAAAGAAAGCGACTCACCTAACACTTATTCATCCTAGCGACCATAATTACTATGAGACTTGTCGGCGTAAGCTGGATTGGAGTAAGCATATTTCTCATAAAAGACATAAGGGTAAAAAATAGTACTTACCATGAGAGAAGCAAGTGTATCTACTGGTTACGATATTATCGGTGACGTACATGGTTGTGCCTGTTCCCTGAAGAGTCTTTTAACGAATATGGGCTATAACAAGCAGAAGGGAGTCTATCAACATCCAACACGAAAGGCAGTTTTTGTAGGGGATATAGTGGATCGAGGTCCACATATTCGCGAGGCGCTGTCCATTGTGTACGATATGGTGATGGCAGGTCATGCACAAATGGTGATGGGAAATCATGAATATAATGTTTATTGTCACGCCACGATTCACCCGACTCGCGATGCCTATTTACGTAAACATACCCCACATAATGATCGTTTGGTAGCAGAAACCTTTGAGCAATTTGCCAATTACCCGAATGACCTAAAAAAGTATCTTGATTGGTTTAGTCGCTTGCCGCTTTTTTTAGACATGGGGTCTTTCAAGGTGGTCCATGCCTGTTGGGATCATTTTTATATCCGTGAGTATAAAAAGCGTTATGGTAACCATTATGTTTCTCCAAAAATTCTGGTGGAGTCCTCGGATAGTGATAGCTTTGTGGCAAAAATACTGGATCGATTGCTCAGAGGAACCGATATACGTTTACCAAATGATCAGGTTATTCGTAGTAGTGATGGTTTTGAACGTCGTTTTTTTCGGACCAAATTTTGGGCGGATAACCCGGAAACCTACAGCGATGTGGTATTTCAGCCAGATCCTTTGCCCGATAACCTACTGGATCAGCCGCTCAGCGAAGAAGAAAAATTACGACTTACCCTATACCCTGACAATGAGGTGCCTGTATTTTTTGGGCATTATTGGTTGCAGGGGCGTCCGGTGCCGATTAGACACAATATCTGTTGTCTTGATTACAGTGCGGTTAAATATGGGCGTTTAGTAGCCTACCGGTTGGGTAACGAGAAAATATTGAGAGAAGACCGTTTTAATTGGGTCTTATGTTGATCCTCCTGTCGGCAACAAAGCAAGATGATGATGCAGTTAGGTATCATATACTGTGCAACAGGGTATTGTGATGGGTATGAGAGTTCAGTCCATGTCTCAAAATATAGAATGGTATGTTGTTGCAGATTTACCTATTAAGCAGGACATGACACCTTTATTGGCTTTTATTCAGCGGCAGGGGATTATTCCTTATGTAACAGAAGAGAGGAGATGTCAACGCCTATGGATTAACCAGGCTGATCAGTGTGTCATTGTTTCTCAATGGGTAGAGCAGTGGACACAGGGGAGACTGATGATTGATGACTCTCAAAAGGTTCAGAAAATATCTTCCAGTGATTGTGCCAAACAATTATTCGGTAAAGCTATCGGTGCTTTAACGCAATTTCCTGTAACCGCTCTAACGTTGATATTGAGTGTAATTGGTGCATCACTGATTGAAATGAGTGATAATGTTAGTTTGGCTTACTGGTTATTATTTCAGGCAGGCAGTGTTCAGCGAAGTTTTTTATCGCTGGAGGAAACGTTGGCCCTTCACCAGTATTGGCGCTTGGTAACCCCTATATTTTTACATTTTGGATGGGCCCATATTCTTTTTAATGGTTTGATCTTATGGGAACTCGGCCGACGTATTGAATACGCTAAAGGACATAAGCATCTGTTATTGATCTTATTAGTCTCATCAATTCTATCTAACTTTATTCAATATATGGTCACTCCAAATACTTATTTTGGGGGGTTGTCGGGGGTAAATTATGCTTTACTAGGTTATATTGCAGTGTATCAGACTTTTATTCAGCATCCGGTATTACAATTTAATAAAGCCGCTGTTGCTTTTTTGATTGCTTGGTTGGTGTTAGGTATGTTAGGTGTGATTAACTTTTTTATGGTAGGTAGTGTGGCTAATGGAGCACATATTGGTGGTTTGATGGTAGGAGTGATGTGGGGTGCCATTATAGTTCTGATGGATAAAAAGCAAGAGAACCCATAGCGTAAAGGTTTAGTCGATAATTATGGTCAATAGCATTGAAGAATTACTGAATCATATTACCCCAGAAATATATCAGCAACTTAAACAGTCTGTGGAATTGGGGAAGTGGCCAACAGGGCAGCTTCTCTCTAAAGAGCAACGCCAGTTATGTTTACAGGCAGTGATTGTTTATGAACAGAAAAATATTAACCCCGAAGAGCGCACAGGCTATATACCACCCAAAGAAAATATACACTGCGGTAGTGCGGGTGTTATTGTGGATGACCAGGAACAACCATTACACTTTAAACGTTAGGGCATGCTAATTGATTGAATGTAAAGAGACCATTTATCCTATGAAAAATACACAACTACAAGAGATTCGCTTAGTTGATTACCAAGTTCCTGATTTTTTCATTGAAAAAACTGGGTTAGAATTTAACCTGGAAGAATCATTAACGACAGTAACGGCTACTTTACAGATAAAAAAGAATCCACAGTCGGAAGTTGCTAACGCACCTTTGATTCTGCATGGACAGGAGTTGGTTCTACGTTCGGTATTTATTGATGATCGAGAGTTGGAGGATTCTGAATATCAGGTCGATGATGAATCTCTCACACTCATTATTCCGGACGAGTGCACAGTCCGTTGCGTAACAGAAATTAAACCGCAGGAAAATACCTCCTTGGCAGGTTTGTATAAATCTCGTGCAATGTATTGTACGCAGTGCGAAGCAGAGGGCTTTCGTAAAATTACCTATTATCTAGATCGTCCTGATGTGATGAGTGAGTTCACAACAAAAATCACAGCAAGTAAAGAGAGATACCCGGTTTTATTGTCTAATGGTAACTTAATTAACAAAGGGGAATTGAATAATCAACGCCATTGGGCTGAGTGGCATGATCCATTTAAAAAACCCGCTTATTTATTTGCCTTGGTTGCAGGTCGTTTGGAATATATTGAAGATCAGTTCACCACAATGTCTGGTCGTAAGGTCACTCTGCGTATTTACGTGGAAAGCAAAGAGCTGGATAAATGTGATCATGCAATGCAATCCCTGAAACACGCGATGGCATGGGATGAAAAAGTCTATGGCAGAGAATATGATCTAGATATTTTTATGATCGTTGCCGTTGATGACTTCAATATGGGTGCAATGGAGAATAAAGGTCTTAATGTTTTTAATACGTCTTGTGTTTTGGCCAATCCAGAGACCACAACCGATGCAGGGTTTCAGCAAGTAGAAGGAGTCGTTGCTCACGAGTATTTCCATAACTGGTCAGGTAATCGTGTCACTTGCCGTGACTGGTTCCAATTGAGCTTGAAGGAAGGTTTTACCGTATTTCGCGATGCAGAGTTTTCTTCTGATGCAGGGTCTCGTGCCGTTAAACGCGTCAAGGATGTCATTGCACTGCGTACTTTGCAATTTGCAGAAGATGCTGGTCCTATGGCCCATCCGGTGCAGCCCCCCTCTTTTATTGAAATTTCCAACTTTTATACGGTCACCATTTATGAAAAAGGAGCAGAGATTGTTCGCATGCTGCATACTTTACTAGGCGCGAAACAATTTCGTGAAGGGTCTGATTTGTATTTTCAGCGCCATGATGGACAAGCGGTGACAATTAACGAATTTGTTAATGCAATGGAAACGGTATCAGGCCGTGACCTAACACAGTTTAAACACTGGTATACACAAGCGGGTACTCCGGTATTAACCGTGACTGATCACTATGATGGAGAAAGTCAACGTTATTGGCTGACAGTGAAACAGCACTGTCCTGATACGCCGGAAGCAACCAGCGCAGAAAAGCAAGCTTATCATCTACCTTTGGCTATGGGGTTAGTGGGGGTTAATGGTTGTTTGTCTGTTTCTATGGATGAAGGTAAAAGTCATCATTCCCATCAGGTTCTAGAAATCACTAAAGCAGAACAAACATTCAGTTTTAGTGATGTGAAGGAAAAACCAGTGCCTTCACTATTGCGTAATTTCTCCGCACCCGTGCGACTAAATGTAGAAAGAAGTAGGGAAGATTACTTGCGACTACTTTGCCATGATGAGGATGATTTTTCCCGTTGGGATGCCACACAACAGCTTGCAGTTTCTATTCTTGATGATGTCATACTGGCTTATCAGCAACAACAAACGATAACTATTGATCCTTCTTTACAACAGGGGATTAAAACGATTTTAGCGGATAACTCGCTGGATAAGGCTATGGTTTCTCTTTTATTGAGATTACCTTCGGAAGCTTACTTATCTGAAATTGCGCCTGTGGTTGATGTGGATGCAATACACTTTGCTCGTCAGCAATTAGCCCTATCACTGGCTGAAGGTTTAAAAGATGAATTGATGGCCTGTTATCAATTGCTTAATCTTAACGAACCTTATCAAACTACAGCCGATGAGATAGCCAAGCGTAGTTTAAAAAATACAGCACTCTATTATTTAATGTTATTGGACGATAGGGCCATTGTAGAACAGTGTTTAGCACAGTTTTCTGCAGCCAATAATATGACCGATAGGATGGCAGCATTTGAGGCGATCGTGCATAGCCAGCAGCCAACGGCTAATGCTTATAAGGAAACAGTACTAGAGAAATTCTATTGTCAATGGCAACATGAGGCACTGGTTGTCAATCAATGGCTAATGGTGCAGGCGAGCATTCCATCAACGGATACTTTGGCTAAAGTCAAAGTGTTGATGGATCATCCATGTTTTTCCATAAAGAACCCAAATAAGGTGCGTTCACTCATTAGTACTTTTGCACGGAATATGCTCGCGTTTCATCAGGCTTCTGGAGAAGGCTATCAGTTTTTAGCAGAACAAGTGGTTGCTTTAAACGTAATCAATCCGCAAATTGCCGCTCATATTGTGACACCGCTAACTCGTTGGAAGAAATATGATAAGCCGAGACAACAGCTAATGCGTCAGACATTAGAAAATATTTATAGTACTACGGGTTTATCCAAAGATGTTTATGAAGTGGTTAGTAAAAGTTTATAGTGTAATAAATTATGTCTAAATTCTGGGGGGAATATGTTCAGCAGTTTTATGCTAAAAAAAGTCACGCACTTTTTGGTGTAAAGCCGATTGTTAAAGCTCAGAAAAATATTGAATCATGGTTTGAGTCAGATGTCGGTCAGCGAATCCTGAGACAGGAAAAGACATTTTTAGATGTATTGTTACAGGAGTTCTTTGGCTACCACTTAATGCAAATAAGTGTGCTTAGTGATGAGTGTTTGTATGAAGCCAGTCCAATTAGTCATTGTTTTTCTTTGAACCCTCAGATGCCCAATAATGATAATGGTGACAAAAAGTCTGTATTGGTTACTGCTTTTGAAGAATTACCTATTGATAATGATGCTATTGATGTTTGCCTATTACATCATGTTTTGGACTATTCAGAGAATCCGCAGCAACTATTGCGTGAAGTAACACGCGTCACTATGCCTAATGGATATATTGTCATCGTTGGTTTTAATCCGTTTAGTTCTATGGGGTTGTTGAGGCCCTTGGCATGCTTGTTATCGAGGAGCGAGCATTGGCACTATCGGCAGTTACGGGTTGGGCGCTTAATGGTTTGGTTTCAGGTTTTGGGGCTGGATATGTTGCATTGCCATCATGGTTACTATGGTTTGCCCATGAAGAAACATTATTCAGATTACGTAGAGAAAGTGGGGCGTCGTATTTTGTCTAGCTTCGGTTCCTTCTATATTTTAGTGGTACGCAAGACAATGACGCCCATGACGATGATGAAATTGCCCTGGAAAGGTAAGTATATGATTCCTCCATGGAGTAAGGGGGTTGTCGCTTCTTCAGTGACAGGGTCATCGCGGTTAACTAATAAAAAATCATCGAATATTTAGGGTCTGTTGATGTTTCGTTTCCCAGATGAAACGTTAATAGAGCTTTAACCATCAAATCATAATGAAAAATGACCTCACTAAGAGAAAAGCAGTCTTTAGCAAGAACGTAGTCATTACTCAAATATGGATTACAATGTACGTTTATTTGTTGCTTGCGCTGTTAAAGTTTCAATCAAAATGATCTCAAAGCATGGAGTATTACCATTCAATCTCTTCGCAAAGCGATATTTGATAGCTGGGGGAGTCAATAAACTCAGAGGTATCTGATCAATATCAGCTACGTTTACTTTGCAAGTTAACAGGACAACAGTGATGAAAAATATAGAAATATTTAGTGATGGTGCTTGTAAAGGAAACCCAGGCCCAGGTGGATGGGGAGCTTTGTTGCGTTATGGTGGTATCGAAAAACCTTTATATGGTGGTGAAAAGAATACTACCAATAATCGTATGGAATTGAAGGCGGCTATTGAAGGGTTGAAGGCGTTGAAAGAACCGTGTCATGTGGATTTAACGACAGATTCACAGTATGTGCGCAAGGGCATTACAGAATGGATTGACAACTGGAAAAGAAATGGTTGGAAAACAGCCTCTAAAAAGCCTGTTAAAAATATGGACTTATGGCAACAGTTGGACGAACAAGTCATCAGACATCGGGTTAGCTGGCATTGGGTTAAGGGGCATAGTGGTCACCGGGAAAATGAAATAGTAGATGAATTGGCAAATAAGGGGATACCAATATGAGACAAATTGTCTTAGATACAGAAACAACGGGCCTGGAGCCTGAAAGTGGGCACCGGATTATCGAAATTGGCTGTATTGAGCTTGAAAACCGTAAATTCACTGGCCGCCATTACCATCAGTATGTTCAACCTGAACGCGAAGTTGAAGAACAAGCGATTGAAGTTCATGGTATTACCAATGAGTTTCTTGTGGGGAAACCGATATTTTCAGAGGTGATGGATGAATTCATGGCCTTTGTACAAGGGGCCGAATTAATTATTCATAACGCTCCCTTTGATATAGGCTTTTTGAATTATGAATTAGCACACTATGGCGATAATAAATATCAACCAATAACGGAATATTGTTGTGTTGTTGATACTTTGGTTATGGCTCGTCAAAAACATCCCGGACAAAAAAACAACCTGGATGCATTATGTAAACGTTACGGTGTAGATAATTCACAGCGGGATCTGCATGGGGCCCTACTGGACTCTGAAATTCTGGCAGATGTTTATTTACTGATGACGGGAGGACAGCGTACTTTGTTGCTTAGTGACGATGGAACTGCTGACAACAATACTCAAATAACGACCCACACTATTCGCTCTATTAACCAACATCTTGATCTTCCTATTCTGAGAGCCTCCGCAGGGGAGCTGGAAGCCCATCAACAGAAATTGAGTACCATTGATAAGGCTAGTCAAGGGCAGTGTATTTGGTTAAAGAGTGAGTCTTAGCAGAGTATTGCGAAATATCAAAAATTACCCTTTTTAGTTTCGCAAGCTATAAATAGCACAATATAAAAAAATAGATGAGAGTTTATGTTTATTTGGCATATATCTTGAGTGATTATGACTGACTTTGCTAATAGTCAAAAACTTGTCATTTTTTTGATGAATTTATTTGTTCTATGATGATCTAAGCACTATTATTAGGGTAAAGAAGAAATGACAAATAGGTCCTAATTTTGTTTGGTAATATATTCAAATCACATAATTAAGTACTTAGGATTTATTGGATAGAAGCTAATTTGAACGATTGATGCACTAGGAGACAGTAAATGACTATTTTCAGTCACTATCGCGAACGTTACGATGCTACTCAACAAGAGACCATGACCATTCAGGAATATTTAGATCTCTGTAAGCAGGACGCTAGTGTTTATGCTTCTGCAGCAGAAAGAATGTTGCAAGCTATTGGTGAACCTGAGCTGATAGATACTGCAAAAGATCACCGGCTCAGTCGTATATTCTCCAATAAAATTATTAAGCGCTATAAAGTGTTCGAAGAGTTTTATGGTATGGAGGAAGCCATACAACAAATCGTTTCATTCTTTAAACATGCTGCTCAAGGTCTGGAAGAAAAGAAGCAAATCCTTTATTTGTTGGGGCCGGTAGGTGGTGGTAAATCATCTCTGGCTGAAAAGTTAAAATCTCTAATAGAAAAACAACCTATTTACTGTTTGGAAGGTTCTCCTGTTTTCGAATCTCCCTTAGGGTTATTCGACCCTAATGAAGATGCCAAAATTTTAGAAGAAGATTATGGTATTGCTCCTCGGTACGTAAAAAACATTATGTCACCTTGGGCAACAAAGCGCTTACACGAATTTGGTGGTGATATCAGCAAATTTAAAGTGGTCAAAGTCTATCCATCTATACTTGATCAGATTGCAGTGTCCAAAACAGAGCCTGGGGATGAAAATAATCAGGACATTTCCTCTTTGGTTGGTAAAGTCGATATTCGCAAACTAGAAGACTTTCCTCAAGATGATCCAGATGCATATAGTTTTTCTGGTGGGCTTTGTCGAGCAAATCAGGGCTTAATGGAATTTGTGGAAATGTTTAAGGCTCCAATTAAAGTGCTGCATCCATTGTTAACTGCAACACAGGAGGGTAACTACAATAGTACGGAAGGTTTAGGTGCTATTCCATTTGATGGTGTTGTTTTAGCACACTCTAACGAAGCAGAATGGCATACCTTTAAAAATAACAAAAATAACGAAGCGTTTATTGATCGTGTTTATATTGTGAAAGTACCTTATTGTTTACGTGTCTCTGAAGAAATTCATATTTATGAAAAATTGTTAATAAACAGTTCTTTGTCAAAGGCTCCCTGTGCTCCTGATACCTTAAAAATGCTTGCACAATTTGTTATTTTATCGCGGCTGAAAATACCGGAAAATTCCAGTTTATACTCAAAAATGGGTATTTATGATGGACAGAATTTAAAAGATACTGACCCCAAAGCAAAATCACTACAGGAGTATAAAGATACGGCGGGTGTTGATGAAGGTATGGATGGTTTGTCGACACGGTTTGCTTTTAAAATACTTTCAAAGGTTTTTAATTTTGATGCAACTGAAGTTTCTGCTAATCCAGTACATCTTCTTTATGTACTAGAACAGCAAATAGAGCAAGAACAATTTCAGGATGAGATTCGTGATCGATACTTATCATTTATCAAAGAGCACTTGGCACCTCGATATGTAGACTTTATAGGTAAGGAGATTCAAACTGCTTATCTTGAATCTTATTCTGAATACGGTCAAAATATTTTTGATCGTTATGTAACATATGCAGATTTTTGGATACAGGATCAAGAGTATAGAGACCCTGAAACTGGGGAAATTCTTGATCGTTCAGCACTTAATGAGGAATTAGAAAAAATAGAAAAGCCAGCAGGAATTAGTAATCCCAAAGATTTTCGTAATGAAATTGTTAATTTTATGCTACGTGCTAGAGCGAATAATGGAGGCAAAAACCCTGTATGGAGTAGCTATGAAAAATTGCGCCGAGTTATTGAGAAGAAAATGTTTTCCAATACTGAGGATTTGTTACCTGTTATTTCATTTAGTGGGAAGTCATCAGCAGATGATCAGAAAAAGCATGAAGATTTTGTCGCTCGCATGGTAGATAGAGGTTATACCGATAAGCAGGTGCGCTTACTTTCTGAGTGGTATTTACGTGTCAGGAAATCACAATAGCGAACATCATTAAAAATAAGTTTACTCGGTTATTTTTAGCAGTACGCTAACGTTATTAACAATGGGTGAAAAGGTGACGAGTGAATTATATCATAGATCGACGGTTAAACTCCAAAAAGAAAAGTACGGTTAACAGACAGCGCTTTTTTAAACGCTATCGGCACCATATTAAGAAAGCAGTATCTGACGCTGTTGACAAACGATCTATCACTGATATGGATAAAGGTGAGAAGATAAGCATCCCAACCAAAGACATTAATGAGCCGATATTCCATCACGGGGAAGGGGGTAAAAACACTCGTGTACTACCCGGTAATGATCGGTTTAATACTGGCGACCAGATTTCACGACCTCAAGGTGGTTCAGGGCAGGCGAGCGGTAAGGGTAATGCCAGTGATTCAGGGAAGGGCGAAGATGACTTTGTTTTCCAAATCACGCAGGAAGAATTCCTTAATTTTATGTTCGAGGATCTGGAACTTTCGAATATGGTTAAACGTCAATTAGCAGGAGTTGATGAGTTTGAGATAAGGCGAGCGGGTTATACTAATGAGGGATCTCCTGGAAAGGTTAATATTATTCGTTCATTGAGATCGGCTAATTCTCGCAGGATTGCGTTGGTAGGAAAAAAAAGGAGACGATTAAAAGAACTTAAGAGTGAACTGAAAAAATTGGAAGAAGAGGAGGGTGAAAATAGTGAAAGAAAGCTTTTCCTCACACAGGAAATGGAGGAGCTGCAGGGTAAAATAAAGCGTGTTCCCTGGATCGATGATTTTGATCTTAAATATAATCTCCATGTTAAGTTTCCAATACCTCATTCTCAGGCGGTTATGTTTTGCATTATGGATGTCTCTGGTTCTATGGATCAGAGTACTAAGGATATCGCCAAGCGATTTTTCTTATTATTGTATTTGTTTTTACAACGAAATTACGAAAAAATTGATGTGGTTTTTATCCGTCACCACACCAGTGCGAAAGAGGTGTCAGAAAAAAATTTTTTTTACGATAGAGAAACGGGGGGTACGATCGTTTCTAGTGCACTTCATTTGATGGACGAAATTCTGGCTGAGCGTTACCCTCAGTCTCAATGGAATATTTATGGTGCACAGGCATCGGATGGGGATAATTGGAATGACGACTCTAGCACTTGTTATAAGTTAATGACTGAAAAGTTATTGCCAAAATTACAGTATTATTCTTATCTTGAAATTACTTCTCGTAAGCATCAGGCACTTTGGCATGCGTATGAGAAAGTGTTGGAAGGTTTTCCCCAGAAATTTGCTATGAAGCAACTGGAAAATGCTGCTGATATTTACCCTGTTTTTCGTGAACTTTTTCAGAAGAAAACATTATGAAGAAAAGGCTGCCACTCTCTACGGGTTCGGAATGGACTTTTGAATTATTAGAAAAGTATAATCAGGAAATTGCTAAAATTGCTGAAGAATTTGGCCTTGATTCCTACCCTAACCAAATAGAAGTCATTAATTCTGAGCAAATGATGGACGCTTATGCTTCTGTGGGCATGCCCATTGGTTATAGCCATTGGTCATACGGTAAGCAATTTTTAAATGTAGAGCGGTCCTATAAACGTGGGCAGATGGGGTTAGCCTACGAAATTGTCATTAATTCCAGCCCCTGTATTGCGTATTTAATGGAGGAAAATACGATTACTATGCAAGCGTTGGTTATTGCACATGCTTGTTATGGACATAATTCATTTTTTAAGGGTAATTATTTATTTCGTACCTGGACGGATGCAGAATCTATTATTGACTACCTAGTGTTTGCAAAAAACTATATTTCTCAATGTGAAGAACGCTATGGAGAAGCCAATGTTGAGGCTATTATTGATTCTTGTCACGCGATTATGAACAATGGTGTGGATCGCTATAAACGCCCCTATCCCTTATCACCTGTCGAAGAAGCTGAGCGTCAAAAAGAAAGGGAAATCTATTTACAGGAGCAGGTGAATGATTTATGGAGAACCATCCCTCTGATAGAAAAAGATGAGGAAGAAGGAGAGAAAACCCGTTTCCCTGAAGAACCTCAAGAAAACCTGCTTTATTTTATAGAAAAGAATGCACCGCTATTAGAGCCTTGGCAGCGTGAGGTGGTGCGTATAGTCAGGAAGATAGCGCAATACTTCTATCCACAGCGACAAACCCAGGTAATGAATGAAGGATGGGCGTGTTTTTGGCACTATTTTATTTTGAATACTCTTTACGATCGTGGTTTGGTGACAGAAGGGTTTATGATGGAATTTATGCAGTCTCATAGCGGAGTCATTTATCAGCCACCGTATAATAGTGATTATTTTTCAGGAGTTAATCCCTACACGTTAGGTTTCCATATGATGACTGACATTCGTCGTATCTGTGAAAACCCTACCGACGAAGACAAACAATGGTTTCCAGATATTGCAGGTAGCGATTGGTGCAAAACATTAGATTTTGCTATGCGTAATTTTAAGGATGAAAGTTTTATTTTACAGTATCTGTCGCCACATTTGATTCGTGAACTAAAACTGTTTGCTATTTTAGATGATGACTCTCGTGAAAGTATCGAAGTGTCTGCAATACATGACGATTTAGGTTACCAACACATTCGGGAAACATTATCAGCCCAATATAATATAGGTAATCGTGAACCCAATATCCAAGTGTACAATGTTGATGTGCGTGGTGACAGGTCACTGACTTTACATCATTCTCGCTTTAATCGAAGGCCTTTAGATCAAGACGATACGGTTGAAGTGCTTAAGCATATTCATCGTTTATGGGGGTTTGATGTGCATTTGCACTCATTGGAAGACACCAAGATTGAACAGAGTTTTACTTGTCCAGTTAAGGATACGGATGTTGCAAAGCAACGGGAAATTTTTTAGCCTTTTATTGAAAAAGTAATGTTGGATACTTCTCGTTTGGCTAGGGCCTGTTGACAAGTTAATTAGTGTAGACAGGCTCTAGAAAAACTGAATCGTTCAGGTATTAGTTTTGTTGCCTATCATCCAGGTGCCGGGCATTTGACCATTCCTATCGCCGATATGGGAACTTATATGGAAAACCCGCAAGCATTCGCAGCGGGAAAATGCGGGGGTAGTTTAGCACATTACCGTGAATGGTTAGCGCATTATCAAGTGCCGGTTTACCAGGCACTTTGCAGCTATAACCGTATAGTTTATAGTTGTTAGAATCTTTCACTAAGCTGCCTGTTACAATCTATGGTATTTTCAAAATTGCAGGCCTCTATGCAAGAGGCTTTTTCTGATGAAACCTTGATGAATTTTGCACTAGGTGTACCTCTGCAAAGAATTAAGTGGCCAAAGCTGGAGGCATTGGGAATAGAGGTTATTGTGCGTCGCGATGACCTTGTTCACACTCGTCTATCAGGTAATAAGTTTTATAAATTGTTTTATAATTTACAAAAAGCTGTTGGTAAAACACTGCTCAGCTTTGGTGGTGCTTATTCTAATCACATTCATGCCCTTGCTGCTGCGGGCAATGAATACGGGTTTAATACAGTTGGAATTATTCGTGGGGAAAGACCGAAACAGTTAAGTCCGACCCTGGTCGATGCGCTAGCATGGGGTATGCGGTTGCACTTTGTTAGTCGTAAAGTGTATCAACAAAAAGAATCGATAGCCTTTATCAATCAATTGTATGATCAGTTTGGCGATATTTATATAGTTCCTGAAGGAGGTGCTAACCTATTAGGTGTTAAAGGTTGTCAGGCTATCGTAAAAGCCACCGAGTCAAGAGAATCATTCGATGCAATATGTCTTGCTTGTGGAACCGGTAGTACCTTAGCGGGTGTTGCGTCTGCGTTGAATCCAGACAAAAAAGCCTATGGTATCTCGGTTCTTAAAGGCTATGACTGTTTAAGCGATGATGTGGCATCATTTATGCGGAGGGTATTAATATCGCAGGGTCGAGAAGATTTTGTTGCTGAAAAACTAAAACTTAAGCATAAAGGTACTGAAGAGGGATGTGTTGGTATAGGTAAGCAAAGCTCCCCAGAATACCAGAATTGGGAGGTTGTTAGCAGATTTCATGGTGGTGGTTACGCAAAGTTGTCTGATGAGCTTTTAACATTTATCAATCGTTTTGAAAGTCATGCGAGTTTTGTTATCGAACCTGTGTATACCGCTAAGCTGTTTTGGGCAATAGAAACCATGGCCTGCGAAGGGCTGTGGTCAAGAGGAACGCGGCTTGTAGCGGTTCATTCCGGTGGGCTTCAGGGGCGCAGAGGATTTACAATGAAACAACTGAGTGTTTAAGGGGGGGGTGATGCTGAACGCAGAAATCGCTGTCGAAAAGACGCTAGTAGATCTCCACTTTGCACGGAGGGGTACTGGAACCATTCCCTCCAAAATGATCATAGGACGCTACAGCGCGCGGCTGGCATTGCTTCCCAGCTACCTCTAATACAGCGAATAATCAATGGCTATTCCCTCCCGTAAACATCCTCCAATCTGACAATATCGTCTTCCCCAAGATAAGATCCGGATTGAACCTCAATAATCTCTAAAGGGAATTTTCCCGGGTTAGAGAGCTGGTGAACTTCACCTAATGGAATGTAAGCTGATTGGTTTTCACTAAGTAACATGTTTTTTTCACCACAACGAACTTGAGCGGTTCCTTGAACAACAATCCAGTGTTCTGCTCTATGGTGATGCATCTGTAAAGATAGTTGAGCACCGGGATTCACTACGATGCGTTTAACTTGAAAGCGTTCGCCACAGTCTATAGAGTCATAATAACCCCATGGACGATAGACTTTGCGGTGTAGGCTGGATTCGTTACGATTTTCTTGTTTTAGCTGGTTAACAATGGTTTTAACGTCTTGTACTCTATTTTTGTCAGCCACCATAATAGAGTCATCAGTCTCGACGATGACAGTATTTTCCAGCCCAATAGTGGCGATAAGCTTATGTTCAGCTTGTACATAACAACCGTTGCTGTCTAAAGTGATGACATCGCCGCTACCTTTTTTAAGAACGTTACCACTTTCATCTTGTTCCGAGGCTTCCCATAAGGCTGACCACGAACCTATATCGTTCCAGCCCGCTTGTAATGGAACAACAACAGCATCCTCAGTTTTTTCCATAACAGCATAGTCGATAGAATCTTCAGGGCATGCCTGAAAGGTATCCGCATCAATGCGAGTGAAGTCTAAATCTCGTTCCACATTATCTATAGCCTGTCGGCAGGAGTGAAGCATCTGTGGATGACACCTTTCCAATTCTTCAATATAGCGTGATGCTTTAAAAAGAAACATTCCGCTGTTCCATAAATACTTGCCAGAAGCAAGGTACTGGTTTGCAGTTGTCTGGTCAGGTTTCTCTACAAACTGTTCAACGACAGAGCTCATAGTATCAATAGCGGCTCCTGCTTTTACATAACCATAACCGGTTTCTGCAGAGGTAGGTACTATGCCAAAAGTCACTAGTTTACCTTCTAATGCTTGTTTTTTGGCGGCAATAACGGATTCCTGGAAGGCGGTAATATTTTTAATCACATGATCAGCAGGTAATACTAAGAGTACAGCATCCGGTTGTGCCAATGCAGCCAAAGCAATGGCAGGGGCTGTATTACGACCAAAGGGTTCAAGAATAATATCCTTGGGGGTTAGGTTTATGCTGCGTAGCTGTTCAGCCACTATAAAACGATGTGCCTCATTACAAATAATCAAAGGGGAGTCTATCTCTATTTTATCGCTATCAAAGTGTGTGAGGCGATGCATAGTTTCTTGGATCATAGTCTGGTCTGACACCAGTGGTAAAAACTGTTTAGGGTAAAGAGAGCGAGAATAAGGCCAGAGTCTGGTTCCAGAACCACCGGATAAAATCACAGGTAAAATCATAAAATAGCATCTTTTGGAGAATGAAATACTTTATCTAAACAGGGCCTGAGTTTACCACGGTTATGTTATACATTCGTAGTTTATTTGTTTTTTTCATCTGGTTTATATGAGTCATATTGCCATTGCGGGAGGTAAGTGACAACGTTAGGGATAATGCGAGCTATCATGGCGACTTTAACAAAAAACCTTTAAAATCAAAAAGTTAATAGGTGTTTCCAGTATTTATTGAAATTAACCATTAACCATGTAAAAGATATTAAACTACACTGATAATGAAATGTAGTCTAGCTGTTAACACATAGAGGAAAAACCATGTCTATATATGAGAGAATAGGGGGGAAATCAGCGGTTGATGCTGCGGTAGAGCTATTTTATAAAAAAGTGTTATTGGATAATCGTATTAGACATTTTTTCGACAGCATTGATATGGCGAGACAAATCCAGAGTCAAAAATCGTTTTTAACGCTGGCATTTGGTGGTCCTAATGAATATTCGGGTAAAGATATACGTGAGGCTCATCAGCATATGGAACTCACCGAAGAGCATTTTGGCGCCGTTGCAGAATGTCTGGTTAGTACACTAGAAGAATTGAGTGTGCCTCAAGATTTGATTGATGATGTGGTTGCTGTTGCGTATAGCGTTAAGAATGATGTGTTGAATCAGTAGCCATTCTTTTGCTGTTAATTAGCCTAAGAGCAGACATAAGAACCCAGTTGCTTTTTTATCGTGTATGATTTAGCGATAAAAGAAATCACCTTATTGACAATAAGGAGTTGTTTTTGCCAGTAGTCACTTATAAAGATAACGCTATTTCTGTAAAGCAAGGAGATTCTGTGTTGGAAACGCTTGAAAAAGCTGAGTTTACTATTCCTTTTAGCTGCCGCGCAGGAGTTTGCCATAGTTGTATAATGCAAACTGAAGAAGCTGTTCCCAAAGCGGCGCAAGAAGGCTTATCGGCTAGCCAAGTTTCCCAAGGTTATTTTTTAGCATGTTCTTGTTACCCAGTTAATGATATATCGGTGCGTTTACGAGGTAGCGTTGATTTTTCAAAAGGAAAAGTCATTAAAAAGACCCTGTTAAACCAAACTGTATTGGCAATTTTTATTCAAGTAGATTTTCGCTGGTTTCCAGGTCAATACTTAACACTATGGAAAGATGAGGTGAATGGCCGCTCTTATTCTATTGCCAGTCGTTGCGATAATGATAAAGTGATAGAGCTACATGTTAAACGTCATGAACAAGGGCTGCTTAGTCGTTGGCTTCATGATGACGTTGTAGTTGATGATATATTGACTTTATCCCTTCCTTTGGGCGACTGTTTTTATACAGAGGACCATCATAACAAGCCAATGATAATGGCTTGTACCGGAACAGGGTTGGCTCCTCTATATGGTATTTTGCAAGAAGCTTTGTTGCAGCAACACGCAGCTCCTATTGTGTTATATGCAGCTAGTGGTGAACCGGGGGGGTTATATTACCGGGAAGTACTGCAATCATTGGCGGAGCAGAACGAACAGTTTTCTTATATTCCTGTCGTGAGAAGACGGGCACAAAAAGGCATGCTTGAACAGGATATTATTGATGTGGTGAAAGAAAAACATCCAGACCTTAGTGGACACAAAATATTTATTTGTGGTGCACCAAATGTAGTAAAAACCATGCAGCGTAATTGTTTTTTTCAAGGCGCTGCTATTAGTGGTATTTTAGTGGATGCCTTTGAAATGACGAAGGTTGAGAAGTAAACTTTTCTCCAGTGATACAAGGACCGTCGCTGATGTAAAGGTGGCTTCGCAGAGCCACCTAGCAATCAATAACCAATAAGTTTACGATTTAACCTTTGGCTTGACCGTTGCGATTTTTTTACAAACAGGAATATTCGTTGCGTGTACTCCAGGGGTAATGCCGTACAAGTCGAACTCAATTTCCACGTCTGGTTTGAACACAAGGCACTTCGTCGAGCCGCCGAAGTGGAACATACCCAATTGATCTCCCTTGTTG
Organism: Candidatus Endobugula sertula; assembly: GCA_001723645.1. Lineage (GTDB taxonomy): Bacteria > Pseudomonadota > Gammaproteobacteria > Pseudomonadales > Cellvibrionaceae > Endobugula > Endobugula sertula. The sequence goes on from MDLC01000019.1 coordinate 50,365, forward strand.
ACCTTCTGGCCTTCAGTTACGGTAATATCACAGGAGGAAACCTCGGCCATTCCCGCTCCTATGAAACACATTAACCCAATGTCGTCATTCTCAGCTCGGATGAATATCACTGCACGAGTCGCGACAGCGCTCAAGAATGGCTGCGAGTTGGCAGCTGCCGCCGGATCAGCATCTCCATCAGGGTTGGCGAATCCCTCGTAAAGATTTTCAAGAAAATATGCGCCGTTGACGACAAACGCTTTTTCGATTATACCCTTCACTGGACTATGCCATCGATGATAGCTTAACGCGCTAAGAAATGACTGATAGACGGTGCCACCCACAAACTCTTTAGCGAGAGGGTCGAAATTCATCATATTACGCAGTGAATAAGGTTGCTGTTTGAGCCAGAATTTCGCATCCTCAGACACGTTCCTTGCGATTCTTATCGGGGCGGCTTCGCAAGGGTTGGCGATTACATAGTCGCCTTCTGCGACCGGTCGTTGTCCTGCTTTAAACTCACGCGTGAAAAAGTCGTCCCATGACTTAAAACCATAGTATTCATCGCTCGTATCGCAAACGAAGAAACTCTCGAAGCTCCTCTCCTTACACGACGCCGGATCTTTATCTAGCTGACAGGCAACTGCGACCATTTCTTGCTTGGCAGGCCCACTTAGCCACGGGTACACTGTGGGGCCTTCGCGGAGGGGGGGGTGATGGGGGTAATTGTGGATCAACACATAACGTGAATCTGGGAGGGTAAGCAAGTATCCCCAGTAGTTAAGAATCCTTTTAAAGTGTTGGTTTACGAGCTGATTGGAGAAGAAAGTGTATCCAAAGTTTGTCCCCTGCGTATTCCACTGAAGATGATCACCGCCAACGATTAAACATGATCGCTTTTTCTTCCTAAGCATTCAGAATGTTCT
>MDLC01000020.1 GCA_001723645.1 Candidatus Endobugula sertula
CATCATTAATGAATAATTAGTGCATCATTATCATGAGGTAAATGGCTGACTTTTGCTGGCTTATTCAAAACGTACTATGGAACAGAATTTACGAGTAAAGCGATGTTCTTCTAGAGTAAAGCAACCAATATTGAGCTCAACTTCATTCAGCCAGGCAAACCAACACAAAATGCATTCGTTGAAAGCCTCAATGGTAAGTTTAGGGATAGCTGTTTAAACCAACATGGGTTCCGCAGTATTGAAGAAGTGAGAAGTGAGAACTGAAATTAACCAGTGGCGACACCATTACAACCATGAGCGACCACATAGTTCGCTGAATTATTTAACCCCCGTTGCCTTTGCGAATAAGGCAGCATAATATGCAATTTCTCAATAATGCTGTGGTATTAACTTGGGGGAAAGGTCAAAGGCAAGCATGAATTGGGCGAATAACATAACACGGGCTGGACGCCAGCCAAAAACATCTTTAATACCAATCCTAGAAAATTTTAACCGTGTATTATCGTCACATAATTTATCTTATGACGTTGATTAAGTGACAATAAAAAATACGCATAACCTGAAGGATAACGACTTTATTACTTTAGTAAAATCGACATTTGATAAGAAAATATATCCGCGTTTGATGATTTTATTTGGATAAAAATGAATAACTCCCAATGAAAACACTATTCGGCAGAAAAGTGAAGCAAAGAGAAAACTTAACCATATACCTGACGTATTCTTTCCTGAATAATCGCTGCCAACGCATCAGGTCTAAATTTAGAGAGAAAACCATCACAGCCTACCTTTTCTACCATAGCTTCATTAAAGCTACCACTGAGTGATGTATGCATGACAATATGTAAATTTTTTAATTTGGGATTATTGCGAATTTCATGGGTCATACGATAACCATCCATTTCTGGCATTTCAGCATCAGTAATCACCATTAACAGCTCGCTACTAACATCGTCACACTCTTCTGACATTTTTTCCAACAGAGTAAGACCTTTCAAACCATCATTGGCTGTTCTAACAATAATTCCCATGTTTAAATTGGCTATGGTTTCAATAATTTGTCGTCTGGCTGTTGTAGAATCATCAACAGATAAAATTTCCAGTTTTTTACCTTTTACCAAATCCAGTAGGTCCCGCTGTATCACATCCTCAGAAACCTGTGTGGTTGGAGGAATAATATCAGCCAATACTCTTTCTACATCCAAAATCTCCACAATTTCTTCATTTACACGGGTAAATGCCGTCAAAAAGTGTTCTTTTCCTGAGGCTTTAGGTGGCGGCAAAATCGAATCCCAGTTTAAATTGATAATACGATCAACAGATCCAACTAAAAACCCCTGTACCGATTGGTTGTATTCGGTCACGATCAAATTACCATTTTCCCTATCGGCAATAGGTGTTCTACCAATAGCGACGTTTAAATCAATAACCGGTATCGCTCTACCGCGTAAATGTGCCACCCCACAAATGGCAGAGTGGCTATGGGGCATCTCAGTTAAGGGAGGGACTTGTACAACTTCTTGAATTTTAAATACATTTATAGCGAATATCTGCTTGCCCTTAAGTCGAAACATTAACAATTCCAGCCGGTTTTCACCCACCAGTTTTGTTCTGGAATCAATACTCTCCATCAAATTTGACATAATACACGCAACCCTACTCTGCTGAATATAAAAATACCTACCTTTTAGTGTAGACGATACTAGATGGGCTTGTCGGTTAATTGCCTAAATTTATGAGATAATGCTAAAAAGCCTTGTCCACAGAATGTTATCAACAAACGCCAGCAACACCGTCTATTTCTCAGTTTGGTTCGCCTCATTCCAGATAATCATCCTTAGTGGTTTTGTCATGTGTCTTTAGGAGAGAAAACGCTGAATCAGTGTTATTTAAATGATTTTCGTCAGTGGGTCAATGAGGTGACTCGCTAAGTTTTCGTTAACTGCCAACGCCCCCTCCCTCGACTAAAAATTGATACGCTGTTTTTGTATCAAATGGCCAGCCTAATTCCTGTTCATTCTTTTTACATTTTATCACTGGTATCCGGACACCATACTTTTTAAGCAGAGCTTCATCATCAGCAATATCCACTTCGACTAAACATAAGGAGAATTCTTCAAGCAAAGGGGTTAACTGCTCCTTTGCCAATTCGCAAAGATGACATCCTAAAGTGCTATAAAGTATGAGACTCTGCATGACTATGATTCCGTTAATCTGGCGACATCAACAGAAACACTCAAACTTTGCGATACGCCTCCTCCCAAAATAACACCTCGTAAAGGACTAACATCAGAATAGTCCCTACCCCATGCAGTCACAATATGTTGCCCAACAGGAATAGTATCGTTGGTGGGATCAAACTCAAACCAACCTTCTCCGGGAGAATATACTGAAAACCAGGCATGGCTGGCATCGACGCCTACGAGCTTTTTCTCTCCTGGTGGAGGCAATGTTTCCAGATAACCACTGATATAACGCGCAGGGTAACCCAAAGCACGAAGACAGCCTATAGCCAGATGTGCAAAATCCTGACACACACCTCGTTTATACTTTAGCACTTCATCCAGGGGGGTCATGATGGTAGTAAAACTGGGGTCATATTCAAAAGTGGTATAGATTTTATTGGTAAGATCTCTAACAGCCGACAACAAAGGCTTACTATCACTAAAACATTCTTCTGCATACGCCAACAAATTGTCTGTCGATTTAATCATCGGAGAATCGAGAAGAAACTCTCTCGCATACAAGGTCTCAACATCTAGATATTGACTATTAAGCAGCTCTTTTACTTGCTGACAAGTATTACCATACTGCAATTGACCCACTGGGTCTATACGAGTACCACTGAGATTAACGTCAGTAATCACTTCAATCGAAAGTTCTTTGTGGGGCTCATGAATCGCGAAATGGTATTCACGATTACCAAAATAATCCACTCGCCGACTACCCGTTGAAGGAATCGGAAAGATAATAACTTGGGGAACAGACGTCGATTGGAATGCGGTTTCTCTGGGCAACAAATGTGCTCGGTTATAACAAGCATTGACCACCTGATCATAATCGTAATGGGTAATATGGCGGATACGATATTTCATAATTCCTCCTCCCATTGTTTTTTTTGTATTTGCTGGTAGCTTTCCATATGATCAAAATATCGGTCACTTAACAAACCTGACAGTTCATTAATTAAATCCTGAGATTGTTCCATTAATTCATCTAATTTATTGCGCTGGTTTTCTTTGTTAGGCACACATAATCCGTGCAAGTCAGACAATTGGATTTTATGTAGTAAACCAATGATTGTGCGACGTTCAGGTGTCAGTAACGGTCCAGCATTAGGCACGGGTAATTTTTCAATATGTTTCTGTAATTCCTGCAATAAGTAATGCAATGAGCGAGGATTACTATCATCCATAATAGTCAAAACTAGACCACTAACAACATCTGTACGAGCACGGAAGCGACGTCGGTAAGTAATTAAAGCCTCTAATGTTAATAACAAGGTTTCTAATATAATATCTTTATCAAACTCTTTTTGTACTGGAGTGATTAATGCTCGAATTAATAACATGGTTTGGTAACTGCGTTCCAAATTGCGACCAATTTCGATAAAGCGCCAGCCATAACCGCGAATCATACTTTCATGAACCAAGCCTGAGAAAGTCAACAAACTGGTCACTAAAGGGTCCAAAGCTTCTTCAGGCGCTGAAGCAAAGTCATACTTTAGTGCATTACCTAATACTTTTACTTCATCTCGAATATCATTAACAACGCGCTGAGTATCTGCTGACATTAGCGGCTTAACCTCTTCAGCACATTCCAGTAATTCATTAAGGCTGTACATAAGACTGCCAGCTCTTTTTTCATCCAGTATTACTGACATTAGTTCAGTTTCAGGATTACTCAGTAGTACACTATCGGACTGGGTAAAGCCAGGAAATGTTTCCGTCACCTTGGTCACAGCGATTAATAGAGTTTTCTTACCCTCTTCTGAAAATTGCTGAGAGTGGTTCAATTGCAAAAAAACTGTCCTTAACAAACGCAAAGCAAACTCTGCCCGCACGGCATAGCGCCCAAGCCAAAACATATTTTCCACTACGCGGCTGGGCAATGTAGGAAGTTGCTCTTGAATCAAGTGAGCAACATCATGTTTATCTGATGCGGGACTGAATTGTTGTTCTGGCTCTTCCGTTAGTACCCAAGTATCTTTACTTAAACCCGCAATATGATGATTAATAATGGAAGCATCATCACTTTGACCCGTACACGTTAAACCACCAGGCATTACCGTATAAAAAGAGTCTCCGACTACCGCAAAACTACGCAATACTGATGGCCTGGGCACAAGCTGATTATCTTCCCAGGTCGGTGAAAAACCGGGAGTAATAAACTCCTGAGCGACAATACGTAAAGGATTGGCTAATATTTTCTTACGTAGTTCATCAAGCTGTTTGCTTTTTAAACGATGGCCTAATACACTATAAGTATCTCTACTTTTAAAGCTCGGTTTAATCACCAAACGATGAATATTATCCAAAATAAATTCCATATCCTGTTTGTCATAGGCCCAATAGGTTTTTGCTGTCGGTAAACTCAGTGTTTTTCCAGTAAAAAACTGACTGATATTATCAATATATTTTAGGTATACCGCACTTTCTAAAGCCGCACTACCAATAGGGTTAGCAACCGCCACTTTTTTAGAGCGCACTACTTCTAATAGACCCGGAACTCCCAAATAAGAATCGCTCTTTAATTCTGCAGGGTCACAGAAAAAGTCATCGACCCGACGCAAAATAACATCAACCCGAGTTAGACCACCCAGGGATTTTGTCCATACCCGTCCATTACGTACTGTCAAATCGCGACCCTGCACCAGAGAATAGCCTAAATAATTAGCAAGATAAGCATGTTCAAAATAAGATTCACTGCGACTTCCAGGTGTCAATACAACAATATTTGGGAGCTCACCTGTGGGAGATAATTGGTTGAGGCGATGGCGCATGGATTGAAAAAAAACCGTCAGACGACGAACCTGTGTATCACGGAATAAACTAGGAAAAACCCGGTTGATCACGGTACGATTTTCCAAAGCATTACCGGCACCACTGGGAGATTGTGTGCGATCACCAATAATCGTGACATGATGATCGGGGGTTCTCAGCATATCAACAGCGCATAATAATAAACCCTGCTCAGCAATAGCCACTGAACCAAAACAAGGACGTAAAAAACCTGGGTTGGAAAATACCGCTTCTGGAGGGATAACGCCCTGACGAATCAGCTCTTGCCGACCATAGATATCCTTTAATAGAACATCAAATAATTCAGCACGTTGCAATAAACCCGATTCTATGGATTCCCAGGTCTGACTATCTAAAACCAGAGGGACAGGATCCAGTTTCCAGGAACGATTTTTAGATTCGTCGTAAGGTTTGTAGGTAACCCCGTCATTCCTTAGGATACGCTGAGCTTTATTGTAACGTTGACTCAGATTCTCAATACCCAAACTACTGAGGTTTTGCAATAAGCCCTCCCAGTACCCAGTCAACTGCCCTTCAACCTGGTACACTTCGTCATACCCCTCCTTATAGAGGGTATATATAGGAATCTCATTGCTATCAGACGTTTGGCTGCCTTCTTGACTTTGGTTCTGCTGTTGCGACATATTCAAACTCATCTGCAAACCGTCAACACCCACTAACGATTCAATAATTGATTAGCCGCTATTGCGACTGGCCATTGGCAACTACCTGTTTCTCCATTAACCCCTGCCTATCTTCTTGAGCTATATTCTATGAGTCTAGACGATACAATCAACTACTACAGCGTAAGTCCAATGTATAAGGGTAATCGTTGATCGGTTCTTCCACAGGTGGCACCATAGGGCGCGGAATATCATCAGTAGGAGTAAACTGTCGAAATATTTCCTGTTGACTAGGCGCATCTGGAGAACTCATAGCCACATAAGGTAAATTTGGTGGAATAACGCCTGGACTGTGATTGAACTCCCAAAAACGGTTAATTCTCCTGGCCTCCGCTTCAAAGGCATTGACAGGAAATTCATCATGAGGGCGTCCTCCTGGGTGTGACACATGGTACGTGCAGCCACCTACCGATAAACCATTCCACGTATCAACCAAATCGAATACTAAGGGAACATTAACCCCAATAGTGGGATGCAATGCTGATGGTGGCTGCCACGCACGATAACGCACTCCCGCAACATATTCACCTTTTCTTCCTGTAAAGCGCAATGGCACACGGCGCTGGTTACAGGTTAACACGTAACGTTCATCTGTCACGCCAGACAAACGTACCTGTAACCGCTCAACGGAAGAATCTACATAACGTGTCGTTCCCTGCTGGTTTACCTCTTCTCCTAATACATGCCACGGCTCAATAGCCCAACGCAGCTCCATTTCAATATCTCCTATTTGCACACGACCATAATGGGGAAAACGAAATTCCTCAAATGGTGCCAACCACTGCAGCTGGAAGGGGTAACCATGTTCTTGTAAATCTTCAACGACTTCTTTGATATCACGCCATATATAGTGTGGTAGCATAAAACGATCATGCAGTTCAGTACCCCAACGAACCAATTTGTGCTTATAAGGATCTTGCCAAAAACGAGCAATAAGACTGCGAATCAATAACATCTGTACTAATGACATGCGAGCATGTGGTGGCATTTCAAAACCGCGAAACTCTAAGATCCCTAAACGACCACTGGCTGAACCTGGAGCATACAGCTTATCAATACAAAACTCGGCTCGGTGAGTATTGCCTGTAATATCCGTTAATAAATTACGAAAAATTCTGTCAACCAACCAGGGTTGGTCAACAACCCCATCAGGCACTTGCTTAAAGGCGACCTCCAATTCATACAGTATTTCATCCCTGCCCTCGTCAACACGTGGAGCCTGACTCGTAGGACCAATAAACATACCAGAAAATAAATAAGATAAACTAGGGTGATGTTGCCAATAAGTAATTAAACTCTGTAACAAATCAGGCCGTCGTAAAATAGGACTATCCGCAGCAGTATCACCACCAACCGTCACATGATTACCACCACCAGTGCCTATATGACGACCATCCAACATAAATTTTTCTGTCCCTAAACGACACTGGTAAGCTTGCTCATACAGTATAAGGGTTTTTTCTGTCAGTTCTTTCCAGGATTTACTGGGGTGAATATTGACTTCGATCACTCCTGGGTCTGGGGTGACTTTAAAGACGTTTAGTTGGGAATTTTGGGGGGGGTTCATAACCTTCTAAGATAATTGGCATAGACAGTTTTTCCGCTGTCTTCTCAATCGCTTCAACTAAATTAACGTAATCCTCAAAGGACTGTATCGGCGGTAAAAAAACAAATAATTTACCCTCCCGAGGCTGTACGATTAAAGCGGTTTTAATCAGAGTAGTCATTACTTTGGGAGCCGGTTTAACTTTCTTTTTCTTACCTTTGGCAAAAGGATCCTGCTGTGGACGATAGGACTCTTGCTCACTGGCGTAAGGTAAAGATTGTAACGGCAGGCGTAACCCTAAGGGAGAATCCCCAGGCACAGCAATCAAACGCCCACTCCGTAAAGGCCATTTGCAACTTGCCCAATATGAATCAGCAGAACACCATTCCAGAGGTAAAACAAAACCGACCGGATGACCTAACCCTTCTTTTAACAACTTTGCTAAGCGTTTGCGTTCTGAATCAGAGTCAAGATCTTGCTCATACAAATCAACATTATTAGGTAAGGTCTGTTCCTGTAACAAATAATGGGCTGCGTCTTCAAACGCTGAAATAATATAATTCATGGGTATGCGTAACGACTGACATAAGGTTTGTAAATATCGTCGGGCATCTTTGCGCCCCATATGATAATCCTTATCAATACGTGCAAGTAATTGATCATTTTTCCATAATGGTTCACCATCTGCCCGCCAAAAACAGCCTAGAGCCCAGCGCGGAACCTCTTCTCCTGGATACCACTTGCCCTGCCCATAATGTAACAACCCTCCTTGGGCAAAACTATTTCGCAAACGTAACAGCAACACTTTTGATAAGGCTAATTTATCATCACCTAAAGCGTCTGTATTCCACTGAGCCGATTCCATATCATCTATCGATACAAAGGTGGGTTCTCCTCCCATTGTTAATCTAGTATCAAATTTTTCCAAATCCTCATCAACTAACTCCCCCAACATATTAATCGCATGCCATTGATCGTCACTATAAGGGTTAGTGACTCTCGGGTCTTCAAGAATACGAATAACTTCATTGCTAAAATTGAAATCAACCTCACATTCATCCATTGCTCCACTGATAGGAGCAGCAGAACTGGGATTAGGTGTACATGCCAAGGGAATATGTCCCTCACTGGTCAGTAAGCCTGATGTAGGATCAAGTCCAATCCATCCAGCGCCGGGAATAAATACCTCACACCACGCATGCAGATCGGTAAAGTCTTTTTCAGGGCCTGAAGGCCCATCTAATGCTTTAACATCAGCAACCAACTGCACTAGGTATCCTGATACAAACCGTGATGCAATACCCAAATGACGAAATATCTGTACTAACAACCAAGCAGTATCCCGACAGGACCCCTGCTTTTTCTTCAGAGTAGTTTCACAATCTTGAACTCCAGCCTCCATACGAATACTATAATTAATATCTTTTTCCAAATGTTGATTAAGCTGCACCAAGAAATCATTAATTTTAATACTTTTTTTAAGATCAAGAGCGCCTAACCATTTATTTAGCCTTTCACCATCTTCTTTAATTTCAAGATAGGGCGACAATTCCTCTTTTAACTCTTGATCATAATCAAAGGGAAATTCTTCTGCATATTCTTCAACAAAGTAGTCAAATGGGTTAATCACTGTCATATCAGCAATGACTTCCACTTCAACAGATAGGTGATCAGACTTTTCAGGAAAAACCACTCGGGCTTGGTAATTACCGAAAGGATCTTGCATCCAGTTAATAAAATGCTTTTTAGGGGAAATATTTAGGCTATAACCATGGATAGGTGTTCGTGTATGAGAAGCCGGACGTAGACGTATAATATGTGGAGCCATATTGACATGCCGATCATACTTATAATAGGTTTTATGATGGAGAGCAACTCGAATAGTCATAATCAGTAAAATTCATAAAAATGTTTAACGATGGTTATCACTGCTTAGCCTAGTTTTAATGATTATCTAAAGAAAACCATGCTTCTGAAAAGAAACGATGCAAATTCGCAAGATGCAATTGCAACGTACTAAGATAGTTGAGGAATTCATGATCTAGTTGTTCCTTCAAGAAGGAGGCATCCAGCAATTCGTCCAAGGCTTGACAACCTTCCATAATTTTTTTCTGCTTCGGCAAATGACAAATCGACCGTTTAATTTCAGTTAAACAAAACTTGACAGAACGAGGATATGATTCATCACACAGTAAAAATTTAGCCACTTTTCTTCCCTTAACCATTGCCGCAACCGAGCGGCGATAGGCGAAGTCTGCACTGGAGCTGCGCAAGACATTTCCCCAAACAATTAATGAGGTCTGAACAGAATTTGCTTCATTACTATCTTGCAAGACACTGACTCCGGCCTGCAGAATCCGCGTTGTCATATCAGCACATTCCAAGTCACGCCCCAAGCTCCACATATCCCATACCACATCATGAAGCATCGTCGTAGAGATATAACCTTGTATCATTTGACACTGGTTAATAATCTCATTGAGAAATTCCTGACGCTTACCACGGTTAAGTGCTCCATTATTAATTGAGTTATTAGCAAAAGAACTCAATCCATTAATCAATTCCCAGGCATTCTCGGGCATGACATCACGTGTCGTTCGCAAGTTTTCGCGGATATGCTCCAGAGACACCAACATAGCATTCGGATTAGTATTATCTGCCAACGTGAACTTTACAACATTACGCTCATTCCGCGCTTTGTAACGTGTATCATATTCGTTCTCACCACTGTTTAAAGTCACCAAGTTAAACCAACTGATATTTATTTCTTTCGGCAAATCCATTAACAACGTTGTGTAGGCATTGACAACACGAGCTGCACTTTCTACACGCTGGAGATAGCGTGCAATCCAATAAATTCTTTCCGCAACTCTTGAAAGCATTATAGTTTAGCCTCTGTATCAACAATCCATGTATCTTTACTCCCCCCTCCCTGGGATGAGTTAACGACTAATGACTCTTTTTTCATGGCAACACGTGTTAAGCCACCCGTAGTCACATAACTGCTTTTACCTTGCAAAATAAAAGGCCGTAGATCTAAATGACGGGGTTCAGGGCGATCAGATCCAACCAGTGCAGGTGCGGTAGAAAGAGCAAGTGTTGGCTGGGTAATATAGTGACGAGGGTATTTCTTAATAAGCTCTACAAAAGTTGCCTGATCTTTTTTAGTGGAATGTGGTCCCACCAACATCCCATAACCACCAGACTCATTAGCTGGTTTAACCACCAGCTTATCAATATTTTTGATCACATAATCTTGTTGCTTAGGCTCATCGCATAGAAATGTTTCCACATTAGGGATAATTGCTTCCTGATCAAGATAATACTTAATAACATCAGGCACATAAGTGTAAACAACTTTATCATCAGCCACACCAGCTCCAGGTGCATTAGCTAATGCTACTTTCCCCGTTTTCCAAGCTTCCATAATCCCAGGAACACCTAATGTTGAATTTTTATTAAACACTTTAGGGTCTAAAAACGTATCATCAATACGACGATAAATCACATCAACCTTTGTAAGACCCCGAATACTTTTCATGTAAACGTAACCGTTTTTACCAACGACTAAGTCACTACCTTCAACAAGCTCAACACCCATTTTCTGAGCCAGAAAAGCATGTTCAAAATAGGCAGAGTTATAAATTCCCGGAGTTAAGACAACAATTTCAGGATTATCTACGTTGGGAGACAGGGAACATAAAGTTTCAAATAGCTGATCACAGTAACTATTAACGGGTAGAATATGATCATTCTCAAATAACTCAGGCAGCACCCGCTTCATAATAGAACGGTTCTCCAGCATATAAGAAACACCTGAAGGTACACGTAGATTGTCTTCTAGCACATAGAACTCTCCTTCATGGTTGCGAACCAGATCAGTTCCAGATATATGTGCCCATACATTATGAGGAGGGGAAACCCCAACACACTCTTTACGAAAATTTTTTGAGTACTCAAGAACATGGCGAGGGAAGACACCATCTTTTATAATTTTCTGTTCATTATATACATCATTGATAAACAAATTAAGCGCTTGCAAACGCTGCTCCAAACCCCTTGCAATACTACACCATTGTTTGGCGGAAATCGTGCGAGGAATAATATCAAAAGGCCACGAACGATCAATACTGCCTTCTTCTGTATAAACGGTAAATGTAATCCCCATATCTTTAATCGTTGAGTCAGCCAAGCACTGTCGTCGGTGAACTTCATCTTTATCAAGGGATTGCAAATAAGAAATAAGTTTTTTAGCGGGTAGCCTTGCATTGCCTGGACTACTAATTAATTCATCGTAAAAAGCGCTTGAAGTGTACTGCTTCCAATCAATGCTCATAGGTAAAACACTCATATTGGGAACAAGGCGCTACCATAGCACAAAGACACTACTTTAAACATTACACACAGCACTAACAGACTATTTTCTTATAATTTTTTTGTATAGAGACGCCTAAATACAACATAAAATACTATAATCGTAAACTTCATCTAAGAGCATCATAAAATACTTTACATTTCATTGAATCATTTCACATAATTACATCAAACAATATATTTTTCAATAGTACAAATATGGGACTGTAGGTATTGCTCCCCAAAAAACATTATCTTCTGTCACCCTTGCGATCGGTAGTCTCCAGAGAGCCACCATTTTTCTGGATTTCCGAATAGTATTTAATGTTTTTTTAGGCGCCAAACATGGCAAGAAACAAAAGACTTAAGAGACTTCCCCAACCTGACATCGATGCTCTATACAGTCCTCCCAGATACACTATTGAATAACAACGTTACTTTTTCTCGTTGAACAATAATGCGTTAGTCGTTGCTATTTTGTTGCGATGCTCGGCTATTTTAAAACGCAACCGATTATATTCGGTCCCAGTTTCCGTTCGATAGAAAATGACTTGAATTTTATTGCCAAAGACGCTTTTCCAGGTAATAAACGTCGTCACCGCATTACTCAAGCACACAAAAAGTTATCAGTGATCTTAACTCGTACCCTTAGGTCTCTTTTTTTATGCTTATCTTCTGAGACCTGTTTTTCCCATAGCGAATGCGTTGTTTGATGTCAAACAGGAGTGTTAAATATAGTTGCAGGTGACTAACCATAGGTTTATTTATTTTTCTTAAGTTAATCCATATAACTAGCAACAGGACGGACTTCAATTTTGCTTCCCTCTGTCATGGGAATTCTTTTCGCATATCGTATAGCATGCTCCAGATTGTCACACTCAAACAGGTAATACCCCCAAAGCACTTCTTGAATTTTGGTAAAAGGACCATCAGTGACTTGATATTGTCCCTCGTTTTGACTGATTATTGCTGCCAAGTCGGGATGATGAAGTCGATTAAACAATACAAAAATCCCGTCACCACGACTGGCATCTTGTAGCTTTTCGTGACCCAGGTGTAATTCATTCATTTCTTCCCTTGAAATATCATCCAGTGCCCCCTGTGGTCGATAGATCAGTGCCACAAATTTCATTATTCCCCCGTTATTACGTTATTATTCTTGATCAGTACCACTAACCCATTCAGAATAGCCGAACTCAAATAAATCATCCTATTTACGATCAGGTATTCACACTTGGGCCGTACATTAATTTCTGTATCTTTTCCACCTCTACAACGGGTTGCTGTTGATATAAGCAATCGCGAAACACAATTGATGATAGACTTCATTACGATTTAAAGCGCGCTGAATCTACTGATATTGTATATCTCATAAGCATTTTGCTTTAATGAATCTTATCTCACATGCTCAGCTACCCTGAAAGCATGTGTTATTGTAACAATTGAATTGAAATAATTACCACTGGAGATGTTGTAAATATCGTGGAATTACACTATCGCGATCGTACCTCGGCATTCCCCACTACCGTAGCCACCGGCTGATCCTTTTGGTTGATAAAGACACATAGTAATTTAATTGGGACATCACCAATTACCCTAGCATAGTGTATATCGCTATCATTAACCATATAAGACATGCCAGGCTTAAAGCGTTGATCCGGTTTGCCCTCAACAACCAAATCGAACTCACCCTCAAGAACGTAGGTGATTTCAATACCAGGGTGGGTGTGTGGAGATGCACTTGTACCACTCGGAACGTTAATTAGATTGAAATTGACAGTGTAATCATCCTGCCAATTTGTTTTCTGCAGTACTGTACGCGTAATGCCTCCCTGTCTATATGACGTTCCTACATTTGCGGTCAAAGCCGGATTTGATTCTTTATTGACATCAATACTTTTCATGATATTGTACCTGATCTTGAAAGGTTCTTTAGTGTTTCAGTTGTCGAACAAACGAGAGACGAAGACAGGGACCATTAATTCTACGAAAAAAAAACGTAGCACCTTTGACTAACTCCAACCATTTAACGACATTATTTCGATCTTACATTATGTTACCCTCTTAAATGATATAACGGCAAATGAAGAGAGTGACTTTGTGACTGAGACACATTACAATCCTTTACGCGCTTACAAAATAAACCGCCACTTCAATGAAACTTTTTTAGTTCCTTTTGCCGCGACGCGAGCATCGCTCCAATAAACAAAGTGAATGCCGATACCATCAACCCTCTCTCCAATCCACTAGGCATGTCAGCAACCCAACCCATAGCGGAAGGCCCCACAATCTGACCAAAGGCAAACACCCCTGTGAATACGCTAATGCCTGTAGCCCAAGATTCTTGGTCCAGATTATGCCGAACTAGAGCGGTAGTCGACGCTACAACCGACAGAAACACCGCGCCAAAGACTATACCAGAAATGAAAATGACGGGCACAGCGTTGGTCAGTACCGGTAAGATACAAGCTACGCCCAATAAAGCATTCAAAATTGCCAAAGACTCCCCACCTTTAAAGTGGTCCAGCATACCCGCCCAAATGCGCGAGGATGCTACAACCGCCAAACCGAGCAGTGAGTAGAACCAGGTAATTAATTTTGTGTGCATGCCTTGCTCGTGGAGTAAAGCAACCACGAAGGTCATGTAACCGATATAACCAACGCCAAACATGAAATAGCCACTCAAGCTGAAAATAAAATCTTTCAACGCAAACTGTTGCTTTGTGTCCTGAGAAGGCAATGCTTTACCAATTTGCTGCGTAGGCAGTGCTATTATTACCGTAACAAGTATGCAACCGACTCCCATCACCCGCCATGGCCATTGCCAAGCATGCAAAACGCTGTATTCCTGCGCATATATAAACGCCATTGGCACCAACAAAGCGGAAAGCATTATTCCGAAACCCACACCACCATAATACAGGCCCATCAACAAACCGGCACGATCACGGTGTATGGAACACAGTTGCACTGACAACACACCACCAGCAATAAAAATGAATGCGCTAACTATACCTGTAAACATGCGATACAAAAATAATGCAACGTTGTCAGTCGCTATACCCGTCAATAGCATGAAGATACCAACCATAACTGAGCCAGCAATTAACAAACACCATACACCGAAACGAGATATCAAAAAAGGCGTCGCCAATACACCCAAAAAATATCCAAGCGCATTACCTGTGTTCATAATACCAGACAGTAAATACGACCAACCAAGATCATTACGCAT
Source organism: Candidatus Endobugula sertula (assembly GCA_001723645.1). Classification (GTDB taxonomy): domain Bacteria; phylum Pseudomonadota; class Gammaproteobacteria; order Pseudomonadales; family Cellvibrionaceae; genus Endobugula; species Endobugula sertula. Next base: position 14,839 of record MDLC01000020.1, read on the forward strand.
CAGTGGCAATAATAAACCATAAGAAAATCGTGAAAGGCCTAAAGCGACAGCGGCAGCGAGTGATAAAGCCAAAGCGGTTACAAGCGGGTAGTAAAGAGGAAGATTCTTTAAACCCGTCTTAGGGATAGAGAGATTTTGTTTCACTAAATTACCAACTTTTTAATTATGAAAATAGAATACTCTCATATCCACTAAATTAAACGCAGAATTTTTGAAACAGATAAATTCATCATTATATGAAAAATGTATTCAAAAAAATAAAAAAATATTTTTATGCTCTCAAAAATTGAAAAAAAATATCCCCCTTTATTTTGAATGACAACGGTATCTTATACTAACATACCTCTGTACCGTATAGTTGCTAGATATTAACAACTCATGTATTTGAAAGAGAAGTATTTCTCAATTAACGATTTACTTTAAGGAAAAACTGGATGACTGTATTGACTGGTAGACGTTAACTGACCAATAATAAAATAGGTAATATAGAATTTTTAAGGGACTCGACTTTTCGTGAGTTTTAATAACGCTGTTTGCATCCAAACACATCACTCCTATTTCACAAACAATCAACTCATCGCATGACTGACGTTCACATTGTTTTAATTGGTGGCGGCCCTCGGGCACTTGTCACGCTGAATGCGCTTTATCATGCCTTAAGGAATGTGGCTGTTTCTGATCAGATAAGCATTATTGTAATCGATCCGCACGAAGGTGGCATTGGATGTCATGATCCGAATCAGCCCGACTATTTGTTTACTAATACATTAGCCTCACAAGTGACTGCCTTTTATCCTCTCACATCAGAAGTGGAGGACGCTGGATGGATCACAGGACCATCGTTTATCGAATGGGCGAATCGTTCAGAGGTGCGTAACGATGATAAGCGTTGCTTCCACTCAGACGAAAGTCAGCTAGTTAGCAAGCTAAGTTATCTTCCTAGATCACTTCTCGGCCAATATCTTCGTTGGGCATTTCAAATGATTGTGGCTCGTTTCCCAAACTCTATTAAGTTTTGTCAACGCTACGCTGTAGCACTTTTTGTTAAACGCACAGCTAATGGTTTCTGCATCGGATTGGACGATAACACTGAACAGGCAGCGGACTATATATTTATGTCTACAGGACATTCAACAAACTGCTTGTCAACAACGAATAAAAACTTGCGTAATTTTGCTATCAGGCGACTTACAAAAAACCCTTATATTGCCTTCTTTACTCGTTGCTATCCCACTTCAGCATTAAAAGCCATTTCATCCGAAGCAACTGTCGCTATTCAAGGCTTGGGATTAACCGCATGGGACGCAATAGCAGAACTCACAGAAGGCCGTGGAGGAAAATATATCACCAACAAAAATGGACACTTGGTATATCTTTCCTCAGGTGATGAACCCAAAATCCTTCTTTACTCACGCAATTGTCTACCTTCTACTGCCCGCGGTATCAATCAAAAAGGACTGACAAGACAGCATCCGGCGAGATTTTTCACTCCACAGGCGTTGACCAACCTCCGTGCAGAAAAAAAGAGAACGACTGGTTCTGCACAACTCGATTTCAAATTGGAAGTGCTTCCACTTTTAAAATGTGAAATGGCTTTTGCCTACCGTATGGTTGCTACTGGCCTTTCTATTGATTCCGAAGTGTTTATTCCTACTCATGCTGAAATGGCTGCCATTGATGTAGCACTCGACCCTTTCATGAATCAACACTTTGAAAGCTTTACTGATTATCGCACTGCCTTTTGGGAATACATTCGTGAAGATCTGGCTGAAGCAGATAAAGGCAATCTCTCAGCACCTATAAAAGCAGCAACCGATGTTATCCGTGACTGCCGAGCTACCATTTGTATGGCCGTTGATTTCCGTGGATTAACCCCAGATTCTGAGCGGTGGTTCCGAACAACGTTTATCCCGATCATGAACCGTGTTGCTTTCGGACCACCAAAGTTTCGTAACCATCAATTGTTGGCAATGTTCGAAGCAGGCATCATTGATCTTGCCACAGGACCAAACAGTGTACTTTCCACTGATGAGGCTTCTGGAAAGTTCGTTTTAACAAGCGAATTCAATAATCACAAGAACCAAACGCTGATTGATGTACTTATCATTGCGCGCCTCGACTCGTTCCTGCCTGAAATCGACGAAAACCCGCTGACGCTATCACTTCTGTCCGAAGGGCTTGTGCGACCCTATCGTAACGGAGATTCAGCACCTGGTGGTCTTGACATAAACCGAGACCACCAACCAATCGACCGCAATGGACGACCAACACCGAACCTCTAGATCACCGGGATACCGACAGAAGGCCCCGTTTTTTACACACACGCCCTACCCCGAGAGGGATTACCATCTCGACAACACAAAATTGCAATGCAATGTGTAGATCAGATGGTTGAACATCTAGGTCATCAAAAAACAGTACACGCTATCAAGGCAGCAATATGACATGGGAGCTCTACGCATTCCGCTATGGTGAACAACCAAACCTTTCAACGTCTCAGACAGTCACCCATATCAAACGTCTGCCAAAGAGCAGTCCGCCACAGCCATTTTGCTATTTCTTTTGGCTCGCGCGGACGAAAAAAACCACGATTTTGATTGACTGTGGTTTTACCTCCAAACAAGCTGCAGCCCGTGGTCGAACACTACTTGTCAACCCAGAGGATCTTCTGGGTGAGATTGATATCCACCCTGATGAAGTCGATGATCTGATTCTAACGCATCTACACTACGATCATGCCGGCAATATTGACACTTTTCCAAAAGCGCGGATTCATGTCCATATTGATGAGTGGATGTGGGCAACAAGCCCAGAAATGACCGTTAATAAACACGCACGTTTTTACGACCCTGATATTATCTCGAAGTTGATATATCGACTTTATGCTGGAAAACTACAATTTATCAACGATGATCATACGTTCATTTCCGGGCTGTGGGTCAAACGACTGGGTGGACATTGTCCTGGCCAGATGGTTGTTAAGATTCCCACAGGAGACAGTTATACCGTTCTCGCCAGTGATGCAGCCCATCTATCGGTTAACATCGAGCAACAGAATCCGTTTCCAATTATGCATGATATGAGTCAAATGGAGAAAGGGTTGGCTTATCTTTCTTCACTCGCCCGCACCGGTATCCGTATTGTTCCTGGACATGACCCTAACATATACAAGATTGGAACACCTGTCGGTATATCGGGAAATGTTATAGCCCTGCATGAAATTTGACATTAACGTTAGCAGCGAAAAATACATCAAAGCATGGTCCAAATATATTCCCTAGTTCGCGAGATATAAAAGCAGTACAAAAGGCTTTTTTGTTGAGCATCCGATAAATATGGTGTGATAACTATCTGTTTGTTATTCATATGACGTCACTAAGAGATACTTGTGCATTGACAAACACTATTTTTACTTTGTGATGAAAAGTAAAGGGGGGGGCAGACCAATAGAAAACTGTGGCCTGCCCCTGATTTTCGACCAAAACAAACGCTATGTTATGACGAGCTACCTGCTTCTTAACTGAACATTATCAAATCTCGTAAGTCGTATATTAGTATTGCGAATCGTTTCCTCAATCAGTTCTATTCGCAATGCTCCATTAACATCCCTATGCTGATTCCCGACTACAACAAACTCTATATTATGAAAAGTATAAGGGCGCGGATAAGATTCTAACTCCGTTTTACTCAGTTGTTTGTTACCCAAAAGGTGCTCACCAGCCAATAAACGTACCTCTACACCATCACTACCATCTGTCGGATGTAAATCAACTGACAACTTATAGGTCTTCGAGGCATCAAATTGTTCAGTTAATGTTTGTCTGACAATTTTATTAACAATCTGGATCCCCTGACGACCATCAGTGAAGTTGTTGGTGTCCTTCCATGAGCCAGAAAAGGAAGTCTTTGGATTTGGCAATATAGACCACCCAGGAAATGAGTTAGAGCTTGAGTCAAATTGTTCAAAAGAAGGGTTTTGTAGCACCACATCACTCCACGTATCAGAATCATCAGTTTCCTGGCCGGTTAGATCTCCTTGTAGGCTCAAGTTGTCATCTTCAAAATAGACAACGGTTGGAATGGTTTCTGCGTGCCAAGTAACGACAGGTTGATTGGAATGGCTGGCCAAACAATACTGTTTATGGGTGTGGTCGAAAGTAACACCTTGCCGATTAATACCACTGATAACCAAAACCGTCACATGGGGAAACCCTGTATCTTTCCAGCCAGGATATGGAGCTGGTCTCTGAGGGTCAATGTATATGTCAAAGTGCTTTGAACCCTGACTGGAGCCTGACCCAGTTATGACGTTATCAAAGTTTATATATACAATGCAATTCCCCAGCGTTGCAACATGAAATTGATAAGCATCATTAACACTCGATTCTGCCTGGGGGGTCAGATCAACGACTTCTAAAGCGATGTCGGTTGGAAAATGTGACACCTTTATAGAAAAATTATGCTGTAAATGTCTATTATTTCCTACAGGTTGTTGAATCCTATCATCTATATAATAGGTGAAAGCCTTAGTACAGAGTATAGTAGCAACATTATTGAGAGGCAGTTGTATTGTAGAAGAGTAAAGGAAACTGTATCCCTCATTGTCTGGAAGTGTTAAACCATGTTTTTTTTCCCACCACTCTGATTTTTCGTAGATTCTTTGATCAGTATGTGTCACGATGAATTTCGCCATTAACCACTGTTTTAATGCGGCTGAATCAAAGGCTGTCACCTTCTGATTCTCTCCCTCACCTTCTCTTAGAGTTAAAGAACTGATTTGACCACAGAGTTCTTCAATTTTAATCGCGGTATATTTGTTCCAATTATCGCTAACATCCCTAAAGGTATTATGGATATTGCCTGAGCTTCCATGTGGTGATACACCATCAAACATAATCAGTTCAGGGTTCTCCACTGTATGAATAACAATGCAATTGCGAACAACATCTACGCGCAGATGAAGATCTTTTGCCTTTACACCATCAACAATTATCGAGTTATTGCTGTTAGAAGCCGCTATTGTAGTCGCACTCTGGTTTTCGTAGTACACATGAATAGTACCCAGGTCGTGGACTTCACCACGTTGGTTACTTGCAAAATTGCTGACTAATTGTTTAATCTGTTGTAAATTGAACGTTAATTTGGAACCTGCTGGGTGGATTACCGAGGCAAACTGATTACAGTCAATCGTCACATTGCTATAACCACTGTCCCCAAGGTCGAGTACATAGGCATCCAGACTGGAATCGTAGCCTAACTGCTGACCATTAATTTTAACAACGCAATCCATTACGTTTACCGTGTGATACTCTATATTTCCATTCTCTCTTATAATTTTTACCTGCTCATTGGGCGGCAACCCAACTTCCAGTTTGCAGGATAGAGTATTCTTTAATCCATCTCCCTTATTGGTAATGTTAATAACTGTGTCACCTGATACATAAAAATGATGATCTCCCCCTAATGAAATCAGTTTGGATTGAGGACCACCGTGAACTTCATGGCCTCCTCCCAAACAAAAGACGTTCATATTATCCCCTGAAATCTGGTGATGTCCATTTTTTACCGTAATATTGCTTGCTTTGGGTATGTTAGCTAGCAACTGATTGTTATTTGCCGCTCTTAAACATCCGTCAGTGGCATTAAATTTTAGCGAAACACCATTTCCTTTAAGATTGAGAGAATTAGATTTATTCCCTAAAACTAAAGTCATAGGAGAACCACTTAATGCATTTATGTCTTCCTGATTAACAACTAGATTTATATTATTACTCACATTGGTTGGGCCGATAAATCTGTCAATGAAAAGAGTATGTATATTAATTTGAGGGACCGATGTGTCCCAGCCCGATAGATCAAAGGTAGCCTTGGTATTGCTACCAGCAGGTAATATATTAATTTGCTTAACAGTGCTGGCACGATAAATGACTGTTCCAACAGTCGGTTTTACATCCGATGAATCACTATTCATCAACACAGTACCTGAAGATTTGATCAGTGTCAGAGTATTTTGTGTATCAGTTGGAGTCTTAGGGTTGTCACTTCCCTGGATAAGTACTTCGGTATTGTCTATCTCTTTAAAAATAAGATTATATTTACCATTAATAAGGTCCAGAACGATTGATTTATTTTTAACACTGTTGGTTGAAAAATGGTTGATAATATCATCATCAATGTTGTTATCAGATTGGAAAATAACATCACGGTATGTGTCAGGACCATAACTGGTATTGAATCGAATAGATTCAAAAAGATTAACATTTTCAATATTAATAGTTTCAATGCTGTCCAGATTCCATTGTTTATCGGAAAAGCCTACACTGTAACTACGGTAATCATCAACCCTGTAAGGCCAACGGCCATAGTTTAAAAATGGGCCGTCGATCAATACCTTCATTCTGTTATCATCCATAAAATCAGCATAGAAGGAGGTAACTTGATGGTCTGTAGAACGATTTGGAAATATAGTCTTTGGGATAGTAATCGTGTCGATATCCTTTCCACCATCTATAGTGCTTTCCACATTACCAGACAGATAAAGATTATCTTTTCCCAGTCCTCCATAAAGTTCGACTCTGGTCTGAAACGTTCTTAGAGAAGACATGAGGAGTATATCGTCTCCCCAGCCTCCATAGAGCTTATCTGGTCCAAATCGACCATCAAGAACATCATTGCCAGCACCACCACTGATAATATCACCACCCAAACCACCGTATAATTTGTCATTGCCACCAGAACCGTTAATCTGTTTATAGCTTCCGGACCAATAAGGGTCCTGTCTAATGATATTAACAAGATCATCTTTGGCACCACCCTGAATAGAGTTACCTGTTCCGGTGGTGTCCAGCCAAACCTGTCTTCTCATAAACAAATCCTGATTCAAATTGTGCATATCTCTTACGAGTGTCTTGGTAACACCTTCACACGTGAGATCAGCGTGACTGGCACCACTTACCTGTTTACCAATGCCGACAGACTCAGCATCCACCATGTAATTTAATACATCGTAACCCTGCTTCCCATATTGACTGGCCAGATCATCAAGGTAGTTTTTTAGGGCATCTGATTTAAGGTACTCATCAAATTTTTCCTGAACTTGCTCTCTTGCCGACATGGGATCGAAAAGATCAACAAATACGCCAATCAAATCGGATAAAGCTCCTAGAATTGTGCTAATAAGGTCACACACAAATGAAACAGCCGTTCCAACAGGCGGAAAGAAGTCCGCTACGGTTGATACTGCGTCAAGAACCACACAGACACAATCAATACTGGCCATTACCGCGAACCCGATAGCTTTCCCCGTTTTTCCGTCTCTTCTTGCATCGTCTGCTGCTATAGAATTCTTGGCAATTGAGGCTGCTCCAGCGGCAATAGCTAAAACCCCACCAACCACCGGTAAAAAACGAGCGGCTCTAGTGGCAGCTTTAGAGCCGTCAATTAAGGTTTCACCAGTAGCAATCGCCGCTTTGGCGGCTTTATAGCCAGGACTTACCTTTGAAGCAACCATATCACCCGTACTAACAATAGCACTGGCAATCGCAATGGCTCCGGTTGAAGCTCTTAGCGCATTATTATTTTCAATGCCGCTATACAAATCTATACCACCTTGAACACCACCAATTGCTGCGCCCAGCCCTTGAGCACCATTGGACAAAATATCTGATGCTTTTCCCAAAGCGGGAGAGAAGGTATCTATTCTCGCGTTTGACTGCAATCGCATCATGTTGGTAGTCCGCTTTTTCAAAGGAATATCACTCATCGGAGAGGCGTCCCAGATTCCGTGAAACTCCATGTAGCTCTGCACTTCTCGAAGATGTTTTGTAATTTTGTTGAATTGACGGGATGTCTTAATGAAGGATGTTCGGCCTGACATATATGCATCAAAAGAATGCGCGATCATGGAAGGGTAATCAGAGACGGCCGAAAGAGCCCATCCTCCCATTGTAGTACCAGAACCAGAAATATAGTCACTCCATTGTGACAAATTTTTTATTTCTGGGAAGTTGGTATTTCCCAGAATTTCGCCCGCATTCTTGCCGTTAAATACAGTTTGGTCACCCTGTGCCAACCCTGATCAAGCTTCTGTGTCAGTTCGCTATCACTACCCAGGCGTTGTATTTCATCAAGTATCCTTGAATCAATATTATCCTCGCGTGCAGCTTGGTGGAAAAGATTAATAATGTCGTTATTAGAGGGGTGATTGCCATCAATAAGTCCAAGTTTTATGCGATCGGACACGTGCGAAAAAAACTTTCCTATCGCTGTTGTACTTAATTCTAGTGGATTTTCGATACTTTGGTTAGTTGACATTTTGGTTTCTCTCAATATTTAATTAATAGACTTTTTTCACAATATCATTGCCATCAGTAGTTTTTTCATCTGATTTGGCTGCGTTCTTAGATAAGTAGTTAATCAACCTTGACTTTTATTTCGCTTTACATACGAAATTTAGTCGGACTGACAGATTGATAGTCTACATGTTGGTTAGTGAAAATTTGGTGAATGATATTACCCGCCACTTGATAACAGGTAAGCCACTGGTTTAAACAGTGGATTCATTGAGTTAATTTAACGGGGCCCTGGAATCATCAATGCCATTCAAGCTGCAAATGAATACCCTTCTATTGAGGCATATCAGTCAAACGCTTGGGACCGGGAGCAGCACCACGATTGCCAATCATTTAAAACAGAACATATGCTGTAAGTAATAGAAGCGCCTAAAACCACGTTACCCATGCCACTGCTTACGCAACTGCAATCTTTTTGGGATGAGTTAAGAGGTTTAGCTCAAAAGAGTTTAAGCAAAAAAATTGATGACTAGTCAGAAATAGAAAGATTATCAACGGCACTGACGTTACAAACCGTCGAATTAGAACGTACAAAATAAAGAGCAGAGGAAAAAAGTTTACGAATCAAGGGCCTTGAAGGAGAATTGAAAACATCCGAAGAGAACCTTAACCAGAGGGATGGTGAGATTTCGCAATTCCAGTCAAAATACTCTACATTGAACACTATCAACAGCTCATTCTTGAGCATGAGCAAGCAAGTTTCAAAGTGAAGCAGCTTGAGCTGGATACGAACTATTTTCGTGCCGTTAAAATTTGGTATTGTGTTTCATTAAGTTCCGGCAATTTTCGTAAAAATGCTACCATTGCCCAGATGCGCTCATCGCTGTGTGTTGGCCCAAACGCAGCCATACCCGATGCGATAATCCCATGCTTAATCACCCAAAATTGTTGTCGAGTCATTACGACAGGATCATCGTACCCCCCTTCCCCATGGTTGTGATCATGCTGATCAGAAGCCAAGGTTAAGTTGGGTGGTGCTGGATATAAACCAAGGGTCATATCAGTTTCGGTAACACCAGGTTTTAAATGGCAACCGACACACATATCATTATAGTCTGCACCGCCACTCAGTAATAGTTGAGGGTCGCTTAAATCCGGAACCTCAATATCTTTTGATGCGCGGGATATAGACTTTTTGCGTAATGTTTCCAGTAGCCAAAAGGTCAACGCATTGTGGCGGTTATCCGCGCCAATGGGGTATAAACCGGAATAAATAAAACCCACGCCGCCCAGTATAGTCACGATAAATAAGCCAATAATGATTTTCATTATTATGTCTCCATATCCTGATAGTCAGTTGAGTGAGGGAATTCCCTCGCTTATTAGCAATGGGTTAACCATAATAGCCTGATTTGCCGTGCTTATCATGGCCGTCACCATTTGGCTTTTCATTCATGTCATGGGGCCCTTGTTGTTTGTCACCATCACCGTGATGACTATTGTCATAATGGTTGTCCATGCATTGTTTCATGATAGCTTGCGTCACGGGGTCATTCATATCCATTTTGCTATGATCCATAGCTCCACAATTGGGTTTTTCAGCATTGTCCTTTTTATGTAATTCCAGGGCATGTGCTACTACATTATTTGCCAATAGCACCAAACCAATAGCGGTGATGGCGTGACAAATCGGTAAAAGTTTCATTATATTTTCTCCAAAAATTAATTAATATTAAAACCACGCATGAATACCAACGACAAATTGCGTGTCTTCGGTATGTTCGCCATGTTGCTCGGCAATACGTTTAGTTTGGCCGTGTTTGGCTTCCCAGTTGACTCCGATATAGGGAGCAAATTCGCGACGAATTTCATAGGCCAAGCGTAAACCAAATTCTGAATTGGCAAGACCGGAACCAATATCGACCACAGGGTTATCTTTGCCAAAAAAATTTAGCTCCAGCTCAGGAATCAGTGCCAAACGCTGCGTTAACATTTGCTCGTATTCTGCTTCAAATCGAAAAGCACTATGTCCTGACTCTCCGATAAATAATGCTACATCAATATCAACATAATACGGTGCTAACCCCTGAAAACTGACTACCGCCCAATGACGTTCTGGGACAGGATCGAAATCGCGACGAACACCAACCTGAAAATCCCAATAAGCAGAAACTGCCTTGCCATATAACAATTGGAGCTCGGCGCTTTCATTGGTGTTATCTACACGCTCTATTTCGGTTTTCAACCAGAGTTTATGTTCGTCATAACCTATCCAGGCATCGGCTTCCAATACATCTGGGCTTTCATCACCGCTACGGCTTTCCAGCTGATCAATCGTCACCATCAACAATAAAGGATCATCCTTGGCTCCTGCAGTACTATGAGTGCTAAAAGGCATTAGCAGAACAGAGAGCAAGAAAACAAGTATTGACGATTTATCTGTGTGTAATAATGTCATTTTTGTTCTCCTCTAACTAATCCAGACTTCACGCATCATGCCAGGCATGTGGTACAACAAGTGGCAGTGATAGGCCCACTTCCCTTTGGCATCTGCTGTCACCAGATAACTCACACTGGAGCCAGGCTGTACCATAATGGTGTGTTTACGAGGAATATAATTCGGTTCATTGGTTTCCAGCTCACTCCAGACACCGTGCAAATGCACCGGATGGGTCATCATGGTGTCATTCACTAAAACGATACGAACACGCTCACCGTATTTCAGTGCCAATGGCTCTGCATCGGCAAACTTAATACCATCCATCGACCACATATAGCGGCTCATATTGCCGGTTAAATGCAACTGAATTTCACGCTCTGGCTCGCGGGTATCTATCGTTGGCGTTAAATTACGAATATCGGCGTAGGTGAGTACTTTACGCCCGTAACGCGTTTGATGATCGCGTAAACCAATACCCGGATCGTAAATACCGTTTTGCATCATCTCCGTACGCATATCCACATGGGGGCCGAACTCGGTTTTAGCGTGCTTAATCTCGCTATTGGTACCAAAACCCGCCTTACCTAACTGGGACCCGCCATGGTTCATACTATGGTCCATTTGGCTGTGATTCATGCCACTATGGTTCATATTGCCGTGGTCCATGCTAGTGTGTTGCGAGTGATTCATTCCTTGATGTTTGGAATGATCCATACCCATATGTTGGGAGTGCCCCATGTCTGTTGAGGTGGCATCACCATGATGACTATGCCCGCCATGAGTTCCATGATCGCCGTGTGCCATCCCCATATCCCTATGCACTAATATCGGAGCATCATCCATCTGGGGAATGTCCGCTGTCCAGCTAGGATCGGGGGTTAATACCCCACGGGTATAACCCGTACGATCGATGCTTTGAGCAAAAATGGTATAGGCGCTATCATCATTAGGCTCAACCACCACATCATAAGTTTCTGCAACACCGATGCGAAATTCATCAATAGTGACTGGCTCAATATTTTGCCCATCTGATGCTACTACCGTCATTTTTAAGCCGGGAATGCGTACGTCAAAAATCGTCATAGCGGCAGCATTCACAAAGCGCAGGCGCACTTTTTCGCTTTTATTGAAGAGTGCCTGCCAACCATCTTCTGGTGTCATGCCGTTCATCAAATAGGTATAGGTGTACCCGGTAACATCCGCGATATCCGTTTCGCTCATACGCATTTGGTTCCACATTTGGCGCTCGTTCCAAGTGGCGCTGACTCCCTTTTCTTTAATATCCCGCCACAAGTCCCCTGCGGTACGCTCACGGAAGTTGTAATAATGGCTTTGTTTTTTCAGCTTAGCGTAGACCTTTTCGGGCACTTCGTCAGTCCAGTCCGATAGCACGACGACATGGTCGCGGTCATAAGCGACGGGGTCTGGCTCTTTCGGGTCAATCACAATCGCGCCATAGACACCGGATTGTTCCTGAAAGCCCGAATGGCTGTGATACCAATAAGTCCCACTTTGATTCACATCGAAGTGATACTCATAGGTATCACCGGGTTTAATACCGTCGAAACTAAGACCTGGCACACCATCCATATGGGATGCCAAAATCATCCCATGCCAGTGGATAGAGCTGTCATAAGCGAGGTTATTTTTAACACGTAATGTCACGGTCTCTCCTTCTTTCCAGCGTAAAACTGGCGCGGGTAATGATCCGTTGACGGTATTGGCAATACGCTCCTTACCCGTCATATTGACCGTTTGATAGCCAATGGACAGGTCGAACTGATTACCGGTTAATACTTGGAAGGTTGACTGCCGATGAGCGGTCCCGAAAGATAGATTGGCGCCTAAACCCAGCCCCAGTGCGGCACTACTCATCGCCAAGCCGGTGACAAAACGACGACGTGATAACATGAATGAATTTTTCATAACAATGCCCTCGAAAAAAATATCTCCACGAAAATGCCTTCAAATATCTGAACCATTACGCGGTTAAGATGGATTAATGACAATAATAGGATGGAAAATGCCCTGACTACGTAAACAGCAGACGGACTTATCCTGTGCTAGACAAGAATGGGAGGACGGAAGAGATGACTGACTGGTGCTGTTGGGATAAATGAGTCGTAATGAACAAGGTTAACAGAGTCTATAGGATCAACCACTTGTGGTTCCAAGTATGAATATAGTAAAGAGTGACAACCACTGATACAGAGTTCACAATGATTCTGATAATTGGAATGGTCAAAAACGGATAGAGAGCTGGCACTGGAGCCTTGGCAATGCTGTTCAGCCTGTGAAGTGAGATGCTGAGCGTGACTGGCGTGATAAGCGGAATGATTTTGGCAATCGATAACATGCATGGTCATGCCTGTGTTTAAACCTGACTTTGTGATCATCAGTATCGAACACATCGTCGCCAGACTCTGTTGCGAGAACAGAATCAGTAAGATACACCATGCAATGCGACGACTATTCATATTGGTGACAGGTCTTACCCAAGTGCTTTAACCGCCAATATTATACGGCCAAGGCGCCAAAAAGCCAGACAATAAACTTGGAAATAATGACCACCAAGTCATTTTAGCTTTCCCTACTCGTAAGTAATCCCTAGCATTTATGACCTCTTCCATGGCAATCAAGCTCATACCCAACACTGTTGTAAGTCGCTATGTGATAGGGTTAGTATGGTTGTTTTTTAACTGTCAAGTAGAAGGTTAGAACAGCCATGGCAGTGAACACCAGTAACATCCATCCTCCTATGCTAATACCTAACCAGTCCCAATTAATTTCTGCACAATCGCCACGACCTTTGAGTACCGTGACTATCATTTCCATAAAACCATAGTCTTCACTAATAGATTCTGTCCAGCGATAGATAGGATCAATACCACAGGTGGTATCTGGGCCCAGTGGATAATACTGCAGCCATACTTGTCGCCCTGCAAGGCCAATTCCTGTCGCAGAGGCAATAAATATTAAAGCATTGTAGATTTTAAGTCCTACTAACCCAGGCTGATGTATGAGTGCCAACAGGCAAAATAAGATAATACACACCAGAGCCGCTCGTTGAAACATACATAAGGGGCATGGCACCAATTCGAGATATAGTTGAAAGTAGAAGTAGGCAATGGCAAGTAAAACAAGAGAGCCAAGAATACCAAAAATGTACCAACGGCTATAGATATTCATAAATGTCCTTAAAACAGCTAAGAAAATAATCACTAATACTAAGGGACAAATCACTGATTTTCCAGACACTGACTTTGTACACGACAATTTTTGAAGAACTGTCGGTTAAGCCATTGATAGGCAAGCGTTTTTTCATACCTATTTCTATGTTTGGTGTTCTTCAGTGAAGCCGCTCTATTAGCAAATCTTGAATGTACATCTCCACTCTCACTAGTTAAAGAAGGCACTGATCCAAATGCTTATAGTTAGTGGCCAAACCCTTCCGCTATTGGGAAGTCGTCTAGGTCAAATTTTTCACGCAGATCAGCAATCGTCGGCTTTGGACTGTCACCATAAAACTATTTGACCTTATTTTGTAGTTTTCTACAACTATTTGAAATCATTATTTTGAGTAAAGTGGAGAAAAATGGCGCGACGCTCAACAAAATACCCAACTTTTAGACGGCAACATGCAATCGCCCCTCTGTACAAGCAACTTCACCTGAGAAACCACTACTATGACAGTCTACCTCTTAAATTCACTTTCTAAACAATGTTCCCCGAGCTTCCTGCTGTTTCTCTATTGCGCTGAATAGGGACTTAAAGTTTCCAGCGCCAAATCCGTCATGGTTATTTCTTTGCATAAGTTCAAAGAAAGAAGTAGGTCTAGACTGTAAAGGTCGGGTGAATATCTGCAAGATGTAGCCATTCTCATCAAAATCCACTACCATATCTAGCTCTTTCATTGTTTCTACAGAAACAGTTAGCTTTAATTGACACTTCTCAAGCGCTATATCTAAATCATCGTAATAATTTTCCGGCACCGGTAAAACATGTCCACCTCTGTCTCGAAATGCTCTGACAGTGACCTCCAAGTTATTATTGCAGATTGCCACATGCTGAACGCCACCTAGACCATGAAAATCAACGAACTCTTGTGTTTGAGATACACCTTTGAAATTCTCAGATGGTTCATTAACCGGTATTTTTATAGTCTCGTCATAATCGGCTACCACCATAGACCGTAAGCCAGTGTTACCCGTTTGTAATAAATCATCATCAATTGACCAATATGGATGAAACCCAAGGCATTGAATATAAAAATCAGTGGTAGTTTTTAGCAGCCCTGGTCCTTGGTTGGCAACAATATGGTCAATATGACCCAAAGAGGTATCAGGTAAAACGGTGTGCAACCTACTTTCCAATATATGTTCTGTTGAATAACCAGGAAGAAAAACGCCATTATAATTTTTATTTTCTACAAACGTGTGAACAACACTCCCAAACGCTGAAACAGTAGCAATAACAACTTCTCCCTCTGAATCTTTCATTACTTCGGGCCTAGAAACGGTTTTAGCTCCATTTTCTACCGCGTGTTGGTAAATTGCTTTTGCATCATCAACTAAAAAAGCGACATCGTAGATAGAGTCACCATGCTTTTTCAGATAAGCATTAACTTTTTTTTCATTGGAGTTAAGCGGAGAGGTTAAAATTAAAAAGAAATCTCCTCCACGTAAAACATACGATGAATAATCCTTGGACCCTGTTTCCAAACCTTTGTAAGCGATAACATCCATCCCCATAAAGGTCGAAAAATACATAGCCGCTTGATAAGAATTACAAACTCGCATCTCAATATGGTGAAAACCATGATAAGCCGCGGGTGGCGCACAACTCTTCATTTTAGAATATTTTTGGCCTTGGTCTAGACCAACTAAACTATTGATATTTTGCATAGACTCCCCCTATTAAATTTATGGCTTTAGTTTGATGACCCTAATTGGCCCACAAATTAGAGTCAAACTTAGTATGCCTGATCATCACTAACGAGCTTGAACTGACCAAGGGTTTTGCTTAAAAGCCGAGTTACTTTATCAAGGTGATCCCGTTTTGCATAGAAAATTTTCTCTTTTCCAGAGTAAAAGCATCTACATTTTCCTTAGTGTTGTTTTTAAATGATGAAAGGTAGATTTCAGTAATTATGCATGACTTTTGAAGTCCTTTACAAACAGTCATTAACACATGGTGCGCGAACGTTAAGAAAATGTGGCAAACCAGAAAACATATTATCACAACACATTTTCTCGTCGTTTTTATCTTAAGGAACCTCTGAACAGCCCATTCAATAATGGCAATTGGGCTAATAGTAAAAAAACAACCAAAGTAAAGTGAAAACCTTTTACAAATAGAACCCACCATCACTCGCCATAAACCAGCCGCTAAGCGAGACATGGATAAATGAACGAACGATGTGGAGTTGGCACCCGAATTTTTGTGGTGAAATAAAAGCGTTTTATAGTAGAGTTGTTCTATTATCGTAAATTAATAATTGTCTGCGTTATTTGATCCGCCGTTTCAATGGTTTTTGCACTGGCCTGAAAATTACGTTGAGCAATGATTAAGTTAACCAGTTGTTCTGATAGTTCAACATTAGACTCTTCTAAAGCACCTGATTGAATCAATCCCAATGAAGCGGTACCAGGCGTACCAATAGCCGGTTCGCCAGATTCTGATGTTTGTGCCCACGACGTATCGCCTAACGGTTGTAAACCCTGAGAGCTTGGGAAGTTAGCTAAGGCAACCTGCGCTAATGCACGGTTTTCCCCATTAGTAAAACGGGCAAAAATAATCCCATTATCATCAACATTCAAACTGGCCAAGCGCCCGGTAGCAGTGCCATCCTGATCAACCGCTCTTACTTCAAAGTTACTACTATTTTGACTACTATCCGTGAGTAAAATCTGAAAATTAGAGCTCGTTGGAGGAAATGGAATAGGTAAAGCCCCAGAGTTCGATTGATTATTAGGTTGCAATGCACCAAACACCTGAGTGCCATCAGTATTATAAGGGACCCAATTGGAAATCAAAATATCATCTGATTGCACACTGTCAAAAGCACCATTGGCATCAAAATATAAATTGTAAGTCGCTGCTGTAGGGATAGTCGGTGCAGTAATCACAGGATCACCAACATCACGTCCATCTACTCTAACTACCATTTGCCAATGATTAGGAATCGTCGTCGCAGTCTCAGGCTGCTTAATAAAAAACTGCTGCATAATATGAGAGTTACCCAAACTGTCATAAATAGTAACAGAGGTAGAATGGTTATAGGTATTTGGGTCAACAGGATCAAACGCATTATTAATAAACGTAGTGGGCGCATTACTAAATATTGGAGTCGCTGAAGTATCTGTTAGTGTGTACCCGTCATCCAATTGTAATGTCATAATACCACCGACAGTAATTGAGGTGTTGCCTGTGACAGCGGTTCCTCCTGCAATACCCAATGTATTCGCATCGGTTCCTACCGCCGCTAAAGTCACTGCTGAAGATGTTCCTGTCGTTGAAGAAGTGAATACAAAATGGTCGGTATCATAACGTACACTCACACCAGAGATATTTGCATCTGCATTAATTGCTGCCTGCAAAGCCGTCGCCATAGCGGCGTAGCTGCCATAATTGGCAACAGGCAAACTGATATTGGCTGCGGAAGCCACCCCATCAACAGTAATCGTAAAATCATGGTCAGTAGCACCAGCCCCTGAAATATTGGTTGCTATAGTTGCTGTTCCGCCAATAAAACGTCCTGAACTACTTTGATCCAACAAGGCAGTCGTTGTGGTACCGGTAAAACTTCCTGAAACGGGTAAATTACCCACAGTGGTATTATCTACTGCACCATCAACTTCCAAGGTCTGAGTTCCACCCGTTGGCCCAACAACGGTTAGAATCTCATCGGAGGCCGCACCACTACCCACCACCCCAAATATTAAATCACCAATAATGGAAGCAATGTTAATGGTTCCTACACCCAGTGTTGCCGTTAAACCAGGCAGAGCGGTAATTTCATCAACGGTTGCTTGACCAATGCTAGTGTTGGTTAATGTTGCACCATTAATAGTCACGCCCAATCCACTGGTCCAAGCTGATATTGTTGCCGTCGCTTGAGTGGTGGCTGTCACTCCAGCTAAGTTATTTAAAGAATTAGCCGTTGTTAAACTATTATCATTTAACGCCGAATTAACATTAACAGTACCTCCCGTTGGATTAGTAATGACTAAGGTTTGCGCCGTATATCCATTGGCATTAGCTGCAGCAGTACCACCGGCAGAAATATATTGTGTGCCTGTTGATTGAATAACAGACTCACTAGAATCTAAATTCACCGCTGTTTCAACCAATGTTGTGGTTTGCGGCTCAATGCTGGTTGTTTGTATCTGCACATCACCCAGTACGTTATTAATATTCCCGTTAGTGTTAGTAGTATATCCTTGCAACCTAGAGTTAATATTATTCACCATATACCCATCTCTATCGACACTAAAAGTACCTGCACGAGTAAACATTTGCTCACCATTTAGGGAAGTCACAAAATATCCCGTTCCACTGACTGCCAGATCAAGCACATTATCGGTAAAAGAAATATTTCCCTGCGTGAATTGCTGAGCAATATTTTGTGTTCTTACCCCACTACCAACCTGATTAATCCCTGACCCAAGAACAGAGGTTGAGTAAACATCACCAAACTGCGCCCGAGATTCTTTAAATCCCGTCGTAGATGCATTTGCTATATTATTACCCGTGATACGCAAATCACTATTCGCTGCACGAATACCACTGAGTGCGATATTAAAAGGCATACTACTCTCCTAACTAAATAATCGACTAATTAAACTGTTTAACATCATTAATATTAACGGCACCTAATCCAGATAAATTCAATATCAATTGTCCATTCTCTGCTGCTGTTACGCTATTTACGTTGGCAGTTAAGGCCGTTTCTAACTGCTCTGACTCCATAGCACCCAACTCATTTTGCTGTAGCGCTAAGGCCTCAAAACGAAAATTCCCTGAAATCATACTTTCTGTCGCTTGCCAACTCGTTAGTTCTCCGTTCACTTCAATTCGTTTACCATCCCAACGAAAAACCACATCACCCACACGTTGAGTTCCTAAAGGCACTTGCTGTACTAAAGCATTGTCTTCGTTATAGATATTGATAGTTAATTCCGTTGTGCTCTGTGGCAACGTGATCGTTCCCCCCACAAAACCATTTTCGACCAATTGCGCTTCAGAAGTAGGAACAGAGACTGGCCGCCCAACCAACGAAGAAGCTTCTAACGCCTGATTAGACCTGAAATTTCCAGAAAAATCATCAAAGTTGGTATTTAAACGCTCAAGCCCCTCGACTGAACTAAACTGTGCTAATTGGGCAATAAAATCAGAGTTTTCCTGAGGGCTTAATGGATCTTGATTTTCCAATTGCGTAATCATTAATTCCAAGAAAACAGACTGCCCTAACTCATTTCCAGATTTTTTTTCTTGCTCCGCAGCGACTTCCTGTCGTCGATCAAGGCTGACTGTATTTAAAAAGGTATTGTTTGCAATATCATTATTCATAATGGATACCCATAACTCCTATTGTCCCAAACTCAGTACACGTTGCATCATCTGCTTGGCAGAATTCATCACTTCAACGTTCATTTGAAATGATCTTGAGGCAGAAATCATATTTGTCATTTCTTCTACAACATTCACATTGGGATAATAAACATACCCCTCATCATCGGCCAAAGGATGATGGGGCTCGTAACGAGGCTGTAAAGGAGCATCACTTTCCACAATACCCAATACTCCCACACCAATAGTCGCACCTGTATTTTTATCTATATTTAAAGTGTTATTCAAAGCAGTAAATATCGGATGACGTCCTCGATAAGTTTCATCAATACTGGATGCTGCTGCATCGGCATTAGCCAGATTACTGGCCGTAGTATTTAAACGAATACTTTGCGCATTCATACCCGAACCAGCGATGGAAAAAATATTATCTAATGACATGATGTAACCCTTTATAAGGATAGTATTTTAACGATGACAATACGCTGATCTATTCACCTTTAATCGCAGCATTAATGCCCTTAAATTTACTATTCAAAAATGTAAAACTAGCTTGAAAGGCTAGACTGTTTTTCATGTATTCTGCATTTTCTACCTGCTCTTCCACCGTATTGCCATCAATGGATGGCTGTTGGGGAATACGGTATAAGGTATCGTATGCTATCTGCTCCTGTACTCCATCAAAATGTCGATGATGGGTTGACTGCAATACTGTTCTGAACTCATTGATTTGAACCTGCCCACGCAATATAGCCTGAAAATCAATATCCTTTGCCTTGAAACCTGGAGTATCTGCATTCGCTAGGTTATTGGCCAACACTGCTGCACGATTGGAACGAAGTGTTAATGCCTGTTCGTGGATACCTAATGCTTTTTCAAAATTAATTGCCATAATACTGTCTGTTCGTAAATAATAACTATGACTCTTGTCGTTAACTCGCTTCTCTATTTTCTGCTTTACATACAGCAATCTATATGCCAATAAAAATCTATCTATAGTTGATTGTTTTTTATAGCATTTTTAATTTCCAAAAAATACTCGGATGAGACAGCGGCAATAGATTTCCGTTTATTGCCATAAAGATAAGGGGATATTGAATAAACGCTAAAAAGGATAATTATTTAGCTTGATAAATAATACCAGGCTTACAGTGAATCATGGAAAACAAAGAAGAAGCACCCGCCAAACCTTCTGATGACCCTAAACAAAGCAAGCCATTGGGCTTTAAACAACGATGCATTCGAATGAGAATGTCACTTTTGGTTTCTTTAGTAAAATAAATCAACACATTACGACAAAAAATAATATCAAATTTTCCTAAACTACTGTAAGACTCTAGTAGATTAATGGAACGAAATTGAATGTACTTTTTAATTTCTGGCCTAACCGTCCACTGATTTTCACAATCAGATAAAAAAAACTGTTGTAAACGTTTATCAGACAGCCCTCTACCGATAGATAGTTTATCATAAACACCTGATTTTGCACGATCCAAAATATGGCTGGATAAGTCCGTAGCAAGAATTTCTATACGCTTCCTAAGACCATGTTGTGCCTTATATTCCTCACAAAGAATACCTAATGAATACGGTTCCTGACCGGAAGAACAAGCAGCAGACCAGACACGAACCGAAGAATCCTTATAATCAGGTCCATTCCAAGTAGGTATTAATTGTTTATAAAAATATTGATACGGGTATTCATCACGAAACCAAAAAGTCTCATTCGTTGTCATTGCATCAATCACTTTTTGATGCAACGATTTGTTATTTTTATTAAGCTCCTTAATTAATTCAGATAAATCTACTAGTTGATATTCTGCCATGATATTGCGAATACGTGCCGTCACCAAATAAGCCTTATTGGGTGTAATCGTAATACCACTAGCATTTTTTAGATAATCACGAAATGCTTTAAAATCAATACAATCCTCAGCAATATTTCTTAATGACTTAGACACTTTTTAACTCTAATTCGTTATCACTACCAAAGCAAACATAAAAATATATCCTATCTATATTACTGATCAGTAATATTTTCACCCGTCATTTCAAAAATACGATCATTCAAACGCTGAGCTAACAAGTCAGGATTGAATTTCGATAAAAAATCATCAGCACCCACTTTCTTCACCATTGCTTCATTAAACACCCCGCTTAAAGAAGTGTGTAAAATAATATGAAGGTCTTTTAACTGATCATTCGCTCTAACCTCGGCTGTGAAAGTATAACCATCCATTTCAGGCATTTCGATATCCGAGATAACCAGAACTAGTTCATCATAAGGGTTCTTACCTTCAGCAACTAATTCTTCCAGGTATTCCAAGGCTTCTTTGCCATCTTTTTTAAGTGTTGTTTGAATGCCCATTTGCTCAACAACACGCTGTATTTGCTTTCGTGCGATAGCAGAATCATCGGCGATCAAGATATGCTTTTTAACAACACGTTCAGAAATACCATCCTCAATAATACCTTCACTGATTGATTCATCCAATGGAGCTACTTCGGCCAAAATCTTTTCTACATCAATAATTTCAACCAGCTTCTCTTCTAATTTAGTAACAGCCGTCAAATAGTTCTCTGACCCAGATCCCTTAGGTAGCGGATGTATAGACTCCCAATTAGTATTCACAATACGCTCAACCACACCCACTAAAAAACCTTGAGTAGAACCGTTATATTCAGTAATAATAACAAAGCTATTTTCGATGCTTT
Source organism: Candidatus Endobugula sertula (assembly GCA_001723645.1). GTDB lineage: Bacteria > Pseudomonadota > Gammaproteobacteria > Pseudomonadales > Cellvibrionaceae > Endobugula > Endobugula sertula. Next base: position 36,856 of record MDLC01000020.1, read on the forward strand.
GCACAGGAGAATTTCCAATGGCTAAATTGAGATCCATAATGGGAATCGTCCCCCCACGAATATGAGCAACTCCCCTAACCACATTATGACGATGGGGTATTTGATTAAGAGCAGGACACTGTAATACTTCTTTTACCTTAAAAACATTAATTCCATAAAGTTGCTCACCACAAAGACGAAACAATAATAGTTCCAGACGATTCTGCCCAACCAGTTGGGTTCGTTGATTCACCGAGTCCAGCACACTGGCCATACCATGTTCCTCTTTCTTTCATACACGACATCCACATAAACGGCATAAAATTTGCTGTTTCCAATAACACAGACAACAAAATGACGTTATCTGGCAATTTAATGATCAAAAAATATCTTGATGATTAAACAGGTTGTTTCTAAAAGCATAGGCCAAGAAAATGAAAGCACGTAATTATTTATGTTTTTTTTCACTATTTCTTTTTATCAATAATAGCTGGGGGAGCGAATATACGGATTTAGCACATTTAGTCCGCCTATCAGAGAATTATTTACAACAACAGCTCTATAAAGAAATACCTTTTGAGGACCGAAACAATATAAAAATTAGCAGCCGTCCATTAGATTATCGTCTCAAACTCGCACCCTGTGACAAATCTTTGACATTTAAAGATAGGTATAACCAACCCATCAGAGGCAATATCTCCATTAAAGTATCATGCCAAGGAATTAACTCATGGGCTGTGTATATAAAGCACCGTGTTGGCCTGGAAAAAGACATTCTTGTGTTGAAAACAGATCTACCCAAAAACCATATATTAAGAAAAGAAGATTTAAGCACGATAAAACGAGATATCTATACATTGCGCTCAGGCTATCTCAATAATTCATCACTCATTGTTGGCCACCAACTCAAACGCGCACTTAAAGCAGGAACAATGATTTACCACTCAGTATTACTGAAGCCTCATATTATTAAAAAAGGAGATACCATCAACATCGTTGCACAATTAGGCAGTTTATCGGTAATAACCCCCGGTATTGCATTAAAGGGCGGACATAAAGGCGAGCAAATCGATGTTGAAAACCGGCTTTCCTCCCGTATTATTCGCGCTGAAATTGTAGGCCCAAATACTGTAGCCGTAGTATTGTAACGATGATTGAAGTCCATTAATCATAATCGCCATCTTTAATCCATTACTTTTATATAATGGAAAGTATTAAGTCATTTTCATTGACTGGATAAATGACAAAAAACATCTACAATTATTGAATATAGGAACTAAAGTTTCATAAAGTAGAGCCGATAAGCAAGATATAAAGACCCTAATGACTCATATGCCCATAAAATAAATGCCACGGTTGAATAGAAACAGTCGAGAAAAGTGATGGTTATTAATACAAGTAACGATATAACACCGAAAACAACTTCTCAAGAAAATTATACGTTGAATACAGCAGCTTCATCCGCAGAAAAACCGTCTGACAAGCACACACCAACCGATAGTAAAGATCAAGTACAACTCAGCCAAGAAGCACTATTATTTAAGCATCTGCAATCTAAAATCCAGGAATCTACTGGGATAGACAGTTCAAGAGTAGAAGATATTCAGCAACGTATTGCCAATGGTAGCTATATCATTAATAGCGAAAATATTGCAGAAAAACTAATACAACAGGACTCTTAACTAAACTCACCACTGTATTGACATTCCCTTTTATCGACATGCCTTTCCCTGCATAAGACATTTATGGCATTTTTTTGCTTTAACTTATCTAATGATAGATTAAAAACAACCTATTGCAGAGAGAAGCACGTGATGAATTATAACCTTGACATCATTAAAGACATGATTCAAAAAGACCTTAATATCAGCCAACAATTACTCACTTTGCTAAAAAAAGAGACACCTCTTATTCAACACCATGATTACCAAGCTATTAAACATATTCTACTGGATAAAGCACCGTTGCTAGATCAACTTAAAAGGCATGCTGATCTACGTAAGGAATGGCTGTTATCTTTATACAAAGTCGCCGATAAGCATCATTGGAATACATTTTTAGCATCCTTTAATACACCGGAAATAGAAGCTCAATGGGCAAAAATCAATGAAAATATTGCCAAATGCAAAGCCCTTAACGAAACCAATGGCATCATGATCAACCGAGGTCAAAAAACCTACTCACAACTATTACAATTATTGAAAGGTGGAAGCCAATCTACCGAGCTGTATAATGCAAAAGGAGGCAAACAATCCAATAGCTATAGCTGTCAGGTTACAAAGGCATAATGATAGGTATGAAACTTTACTATCATCAAAAATTCACTTGATATCTCAACAGGCATATTCCACTTTCGCTCTTACGTAAGCGCTAAGGCAACCATTTACCAGCTGAAAAGACACGGGGAAAGGCGCGATCCCTATGTTTTCTATTAATTCTTATCTGCTGTGATGAATACCTCCCACCTTCTTTGATAACACAGTGTCAATCAAAGAAGGTGGAAGTATCTATCCACTTAAAGAGGCACTCATCATGAGCAATACTACTACTATTGGCATCGACTTAGCCAACTCTGTTTTTTCAACGTTGTGGACTGAATAAAGTCATTTTTAACAAACCCATCTCTTGTACAACTCATTGATAGGATACGACAACACCCCAATGCACGGAAGCTTGTGGCAGTCCTCACCATTAGGCGAGGACCTTTATCCATATGGGACACACGGTTCGATTGCTTCTGGCTCAACATGTGAAAGCCCTCTCTCGTGGCAACATAAGTCATGTTCAAGCTTTTTTGTTCTACATATAAAACATTTACTCAGATTGTATGCTTCTAATGTTTTCTATGTGACAATGCATGGATTTAGATAACAAAAGCTTTTTGAAGTCTGAACGACGCTTAAAGTAAAGTACCCTTGAGCCGTTAGGAAAGTGTACTTCTGTTACCACTTTTATACCTTTCATCACTTTAGGTTTAAGATCTAACATATTCTGTGAACATTGTGGCTCAATAGAGCACGTTACTTTGCAACCTCCTATACTACACTTGTTAGTGATTTTATGAGCATTAGCGTTAACCAGCAATGGTACCAACACCATACAAAATAATATTAAACGCATTTTTAGTTTCCTCACTGTCAATCTTTAAGCGTTTTACATGTAAAACGATCGGTATTTTATTTAATCAATCTTTCGTGACCCCAACCCTCATTAGCTAAAAGCAATGTGGCTTTCCTCTCCTCTGGCTCATCCAAAGTTTTAAGGTCTTTTCTGATCTGTCCATATTTGCTAGAAAGTCATTATTGTAAAAAAAGCTGATCTGGTGATAAGCCAATTGTCACCAAACACAGCGGTTTCACAAAAAAACCAGAAACTATGAACGCTAATGGTAAAGTGAACGTTCTGCAACAAATTCTGTTAAAAATTACGCGACAAAAAAAAGTAGAAATGGTGTCGCAGTTAGTGGGATACACAGGACATCATTTGGCACAAGCGGTTCCCGACTATTGGCTTTGGCAGAGTCTCTCAGTTCTATCACTAAAATATCGCAAAGCTATAGATCCCCCGCTTTAGCCGGGGGAATTTTAAGATAGAGACTTGAATGATACAGTTACAATATACCTTAAATCACTTACTCAAGATTATCCTTAAGTCGAAAGATCTTCATAACATCACCGTCAATATTACAATCAAATTTGGCATTACGTTCATTATTCTCGTCAGACCTACTCTCCCACTGTAAACCACAACTTCCACCTTTTGTAGGACCTTCTGTCCGAATAACAAATGTATCTCTGCTACTATTGACGATTTTTATAAAGGAAGCCTCTTCATCACCACAGTCGAATTTGGCATTGCGTTCATTATAACCAGCATCATTGACAACCTTGCCCCACTGTAAGCCACATAGTCTATCTGTGTGGCTTTGTATGGAGTAAAGCTGCCCTTCAATTTCCAAAGTCCCTTCAATTTTTTTCGTTATTTTCAAAAGAAGATCATCACCTTGATTATTACAATCGAACTTAGCTTCACGTTCATGCTCATTAATAGCCTTGCCCCACTGGAGACCACAATTTCTATCTTGGCTATGAATGCGCACAGGATAAAATTGGTTTGCATACATTTCCTTAACCATTTCTGAGTTTATTGCTATTTTGGTAGGATTCTTCATCCTGCTCCAAAAATAAGTATCACTTTGTTGGGCTTGTGCAGTTATCGATACCATTGAAAGCATGAATGCACACAACATCCCTAACATTACGAAAATATTTCTTTTGGAAAAGGTATGACCCCAGCTTTCCTTACTCGTTATATCAAAGCTTGTATTTACACCTAAGTACATAATAATAAATCCTCTTTAGAATGAGTGAACGTTTTTCTATATTATCATTGTTATCCTGCTGACTTTCAAAAAATAAATACGTGCACGTTGTAATACACGCCTGTATCAATATGGCGCTTTTACTCGTACCAACAAATGATTTAATTTTCGAGTTTTATTAATCCATTAAAAAAGCAATGCCACCTGCCATATCGATTTATAAATATCAACTGTCGTTTTGACAGAAATTTCCACATTGTTTGTTAAAAATAAAAAATAGATGTAAACAATGATCACCTGTCGTCATAAATATGATTTGATGTATAATCTTCCACAGCAAAAGTCGCTAAATGTATTAAATATATCTGTAGACACTAATTACAGATGAAGAGTGTGACACAGTTAAGGGGGATGCATTCTTATGCATCACTGAATTCACTGTCTTTTTTTGATTTGTTTCGTATATGTTGTGGTCATACTGTTTCAAAACTCAAATAATATTTTATATGACGTCAATTTTATTCTGCAATTCAGTGTTAATATAGGTGTCATAGGTTCAAATACAGTAGGTCAAGAGTCAATTTCATTAAGTGACACCTCACTGAGGGGATTTTTACCGCCATATTTACCTGATGTTAATCCTATAGAAAAAATTTTTGGTGTATTGAAAAAAAGAAGACCGTTCATGCCAAAAGAAACTTCATTAGATAAAATAGTCTGTTCAATTTTATGGAGGAATAGTTATATCAAAATGCCGCACGCAAGCTTATCACATTGTCATTGACATGGGCTTAGTTAGTGACTAAAGCAAAGGTAAGATTGGACATAAAATGGACAGCCACTCCAAAGCTTAGATAAAAAGCAGGAAAAAGTTTTGTGTTTCTAAAAATTATTCTGGAAAATGACGACTGTATATCAAGACATTACATAATTTTTAGCCCAGTGTTACAGAATCCTGACTATCCCCCAAGTAATACTATAAACGACTAAATAAATTCAATTTCGTAATGCGAAGAAAAGTAGCCTGAGCAGCCTGCAGCACTAATGTTTGTGCCGATAAACGACTAGCAGCCTCAGCATAATCAACATCCCGCAAATCCGATAAAATAGTATTAGAAACCAACTCTGTGTCAAAATGTTGCTCTTCCGTACTATCTAGTGTATTTATCCTGGCCCCAATTTTTGTCACTGTTTCTGCAATAGTATCTTGGGTCGAGTCAAGATTGGATAAAGTACTAGCCACAACAGAACGCACACGGTCTCTCGTCATTTGTGAGCCATCAAAAGCATTTAGCGCGTCACGAAAACGCATTAAGGTAGTTAGTATATCCTGATTATTAGATGAATCAATAAATAGCTTGTCACCGATTAAGCCCGAACCTGTATCATTTGATGCAGGATTCCCTACTATTCTCACAGCTACTCCATGATAGGTTAATTGTTCTCCTGAAACATAACGATGGTTAGATTCAATCACTTTACCTGTAGACTTTTCAGTAATTGTAAAATTTTTCCCCGGCGGGTTTATATCGTTATCATCATTAAATGATATCACCATATCTTCAGGATAAAAGTCGTCATACGCTATCTGATCGACGACTTCTCCAATAGAAATAGATAACGGTGGATTAGAACGATTACTCGGACTTATAGAGGTATTTACCGTATTATTAGCACTGGGAATATCAACAAAAAGTGCTTTACCTGAATCACTAGATTGCACAAAGCTATTATTATCTACTTTGATATTAATACTTCCTTCATCTCCCTGAAAACTAAAACCATTGACACTATCACCCACAAAAGCGGGAGAGTTACTTTTGTAACCAGAAAAAATATAATCGCCATTGGAATTTCGTGTATTCGCTAAGCCTACTAGTTCATTGATGCGTATATCCACTTCTGCCGCCAATGCCGAATATTCACTCGCTGAAAGTGTCGCTGTATTACCCGCTTGAACAGCCAGTTCTTCAACACGTTGTACCAGATTATTAACACTATTTAAAGCCTCCTCTTCTGCCACCAAATTATTTTTTGATAGCGTTATATTTTTTTTATACTGTTCAATTGATGAAATGTTATCAATAAGTTGTTGCATGCGCGTTGATGCCACCGGATCATCAGCAGCAGAAAGCACTTTTTTCCCAGTGGATAATTGTTCTTGTGTTTTAGCGATTTCCTGATTGACTTTAGCCATATTATTATTGGCGATATTAAAAGTGTGTAGGGTAGAAATACGCATATTATCGACTCTCGCTTTTAAAAGCTGTTTAGTAGCCTGTCAAATATTTCCCGAACAACTTTAATAACTTGAGAGTTAGCTGCATAAAGTTGCTCAAAACGAATGAGATCGGCAGCCTCTTCGTCCAAATTAACACCAGAAACTGAATTCCGTAAATCAATTGTCTGATCCAGTACATGTTTAGCCGCATCTGTACTATTTTGTGAAGTGTTGGCTTTAATACCAACAGTTTCAATTAATTGATTATAAGCATCATTATAGCTAAAACCACTATTTTCAATCGTCCGTTGTTGTTGCAAAGCGACCATCGCTAAGCCGTTGCGGTTATCAAGTGCAGCATCAGTGTTAAAATCAATAGTGAAGGAATCCCCCTGCTGTGGGTTACCGGAAATATTTGCCTGCAAGCCTAAATAAGAGGAGCGAGCAAAAGTTGTTGCGGAGCTATCACCGAATAAACCGCTAATAGTAGGCGTAGTAGTTAACACTATATTGTTTGCTAAACTAATATCAATTTTTCCACCGACAACCGTATCCGTTGTCGTTCCTGCACCAACACCAATTAATTTTATATCAGCATTGCTACCGTCATTCACTTCTATAATTTCTCCAGCGGTTGCTTCTAACTGTACACTTAAGTCATCCCCCTGTGTTGAGTGCACTTGAATATAGAATTCATTATTCACCACATCAAAAGCACTAACCGCATAAATACCCAGGTTGCTGAGAGTACTATCATTATTAATTCGATTCACTAAATAATCATTAAAGTCTTCACCATTATTTAAGTTTGGAGAGGGTACAACCGAGTCAAGTGCAGCACCTTCATATTCAACTAGGTCCTGACCATTGAGAGTGATTTGCAGTGGTGTTGTAAAACTTAATGAGAAGTCTCTAAGTTCCATATAATTAAACGCTGTTGAACTAACTCCATCAATATTATCAAAGAGGCTAGCCGTGCTTCTTGCACTTGCACTCGCTATTGATACAACATTCTGAGTTGTTGTTGCACCTGTGGCAAGGTATGTGTGTGTAAAGGTAAACGTTTCAGCAGGATAATCATTAGCAGTTGTTCCTGTACCACTAATACCATCGGCACCAGCAACGGTAGTATAAGTGGTACTTTCAATCATTAACCCCAGTAACGCATTTGCCTGCCCTGCTGGTGCGTTATCCAATCCACCATCGGGATCAGCATTGTAATTTTGCAAAGTAATGTCTCCAGCACCATCATCCAGAGACAAAAAACCTAAACTTCCGGTATCTGTAATATAAGCTCTAACTCGACTTGCCGCTAAATCATCATTGATATCTGATAATAATGTTGTGTTATTTGTAACCGCTGCAGAATTGATAGTCACAACAAAAGTACCATCATTAGCTGCGCCTACTGTATTGGCCACGACAACATCAAATGAAAACTGGTTTGCTGTACCGCTAAAATCAGTCACTGCAAATGTAGGGGCTGTCGTTGTCGGCTGCAAGTCCGCCTTTACTCCAGCAGGTAAACCAACAACAGTTCCATCACTGACAACGGTAGTTTCACCAATATCACGACTGAACAAATTATTTTCAATACCTGGAACATAAACCTGATTACGAATGGGGGGTACAAGTTGTGTGGGATTAGCTATATCCGAATTATCCAAAATGTCATACGTTGTCGAGGTCGTAAACTTAACTATTAAGGGTGGTGACAATTCACCAGTTTGTGAAAACAATGGCAACATCTGTCCATAAGAGTTAACCAAGCTTTGAACTTCTCCTGCAGAAATACTCGCATTACCTAGATTTCCCAAGGACGTATCAGTTAATATAGGACTACCAAGAGCAACATCCTGTGGAGTCAACGACTGAACAGAAAAGTCTCTAGCGCCAAATCGAGAAGGTTGTATTAAAAACTTATCTCCACTAGCAAAATGTCCTGAAGTAATATCAAACGACAAACCATCAAAAGTAATACTTGTGGGAAAATTAGTAGGCATGATACTGGAAGACACGTCAATATTATCCACTAATCGGGTTACACGATAAACATTACTCGTAGTATCAATCGATAAAAGATAATCACTGGTCGTCAACTGAGAAGCATCAGTGATACTTAAAGATACCCCAGGGTTAGCATCTGCATTTCCTGCAGACGGAGAAATACGATTAGCAGATATTTCAGCATTATTAATATCAACAAAAATATTATTACCAAAGGTATTATTCAGTGTAATACCCTGTTGCTGTAACTGATTAAAATTATCAGCCACTAACAAACCTATACGCCCTAAATCATTAAATCCAGGGTCAATCACTGTTTGTTTGAAATGTAAAAGCCCACCAATTTCACCACTACTGAAAACACTGGTAATAGGATCAGAAATACCTGCGTCTGCCATTAATATCTCTGGTCTTAATGGATCAAACTCATTTTGCCCTAAACGAATAGGTGTGGTCTGAAAACCGAGCACTAAAGGGAGACCATGACCTATCATAACGTTAACCTGATTATCATCCTGAGCTGTCACTTGTACCGCCACTAATTCAGATAATTGCTTTAAAGCTTCATCGCGCTGATCTAAAAGGTCATTAGCAGGATTATCACTTGAGGCACCGGATGAATCAGCCAGCGCTCGATTTAGTTGAGCAATATTGTCTACTAAATTATTAACTTTATTAATAGCAACTCTCAGGTTTTCATTAACGCCATCATTAATATTATCAAGGCGAGAATATAAGGTGTTAAAACGATCTGCCAAATTACCTGATTCACTGATAAACAACTGTCTGGATGCTACCGATGTTGGTTCATCCGTCACATTTTGCACAACAGAAAAGAATGATTGTAAACCTTCTGTTAAACCTGATGACTGATTGGATAATAATTCATTAAATTGAAGAATATTGTTATTATAGGCATCTAACTCGTTAAATAGTGTAGTATCTTGCCGTGTCTGTGCAATAATAAAATCATTCACTACTCGCTCTATTTTAGTAGTGAATGCTCCGTTCCCCAGGTAACCAATACCACTTGATGTTCCTCCCGCAGTATTAATCTCTGTGGATTGGCGACTATACCCTTCTGTATCAGCATTCGAGATATTGTGGCTGATGGTACGTAGTGCATTTTGACTCACTCGCAAGCCTGAAATGCTAACACCTAAAATATCACTACCCATACTATCTTACTATGCTAAAGTTTAAATTTATGTTGCAGAATTTGGTTTATTTTTTGACTATAATCTGGGTCTGTGGCATACCCGGCTTGGTGCAACGCCTTAACAAACATCTCCGGGTTATGCTTAACATCCAATGCTTTTTTATATCGAGGTTGCGATAAAAACTTCTGGTAGTCAACAAAGCTATCTTCAATCGACGAGTAGCGTCTAAAACGTGCATTCTCTCGCTCGGCAATACCATTAACATACTCTATAGTCGATACATTGACAGCAGGCCCTTGCCAACTCTTATCAGCTTTAATATTAAATAAGTTAAAGCTTTGCTTCCCATATTTGTCACGAATAATGTGTTCACCCCAACCCGTTTCCAACGCTGACTGAGCCACTAAAACACGATAATCAACACCCAGATTTTTTGCTGCTTTTTTAGCGTAGGGCGTCATAACCCTGATAAAGTCTCCGGGACTGTTAATATCGTTAATCAACCCAGTATCCTTAATACGCTGTGGTATGTGATTACTGACCGCTCCCGAAATATGCTTCACTGGGAAAGATTGCAAATTTTCTATATATTGAGTCTTTTTATTATCGGAATCAGTTTCACCAGCAGACAAATAGTTTTGTTTTAACTGGCGATACAATGCATCAGCAAGCCCAATGCCCTGCCCTGATAAGGAGAGGCTTAATTGGTTATCATACATATCACGATAATAATTGGATTCAAAACTGTTTAATGGATTATCTTTGGCAAAGACATCATTTGCCGATCGCATACTTTTTAACATCATTTGTATAAACATTGATTCAAATTGTTCTGCGACTTGCCTTAGGCCCAATGCTTTATCATCAATGCTTGAACGACGGATATTCTGCAAGCTATGCAAGTCCATATAGGACTGTTGCACCTGCTGTCGACCTACATCGGTAAATATTGAGTTGTTCATAATAGGTCTCGTTAAACCACAACTACGTTAAATGACGATGACTTTAAATAACAACCAGTTCGGCTTTTAAAGCCCCAGCTTCCTTTAAAGCTTCCAGTATGGCCATTAAATCACCTGGAGCTGCACCAACTTCGTTAACTGCCCTGACTACCTCGTCAATCGTGGGACCAGGAGCAAATTTAAACATTGGCTTTGCCTGCTGTTCTGTTGTCACATTACTTTTTGGCAACACAACCGTTGCACCATCACCTAAAGCTTCTGGTTGACTCACTTCAATATCTTCAGCTACGGTGACAGTTAGGCTACCATGAGTAACCGCCACCGGATCCACACGAACATTACTACCTACAACAATCGTACCAGTACGTGAATTAATCACGATGCGAGCTGCAGCTTCACCAGGCTGTATATTGATATTTTCGAGTAAAGAAATAAAACTCACCCTTTGATATGTATCTTTCGGCGCATTCACTTCAATGGACATGGCATCTTTTGCACGCGCAACATCAGGGCCTAATAAATCATTAATACTATCGGCAATACGCTTAGCCGTTGTAAAATCAGCCTGATGTAAGTTAAAAATAATAGGATGACCGGTAGAAAACGTCGTTGGCACAGAACGTTCAACATTGGCACCATTGGGAATACGACCAACACTGGGAATATTGATAGTAAGTTTAGAACCATCCTGTCCCTCTACGCCTAAACCACCTACCACCAAGTTCCCCTGAGCCAGCGCATAGATATTATTATCTGCTCCTTTCAACGGCGTCATTAATAGCGTTCCCCCACGAAGGCTTTTTGAATTGCCAATAGATGAAACGGTGACATCAATTTGTTGTCCTGGTTTAGCGAAAGCAGGTAATTCTGCATGAACCGCAACAGCGGCAACATTTTTTAATTGCATTCTAGCTCCAGCAGGAATAGCAATACCAAACTGTTTTAACATATTTAAAAATGATTCTGTAGTAAATGGGGCTTGGTTAGTTTGATCCCCACTACCATCCAAACCGACGACCAAGCCATAACCAATTAATGGGTTACTACGTATTCCAGCGATAGTCGTAATATCCTTAATTCTTGCTGCATAAGTCATATGGCTTATCGTCACTAAAACAATGATGAAGATAGCTTTCATAAACATACCTTAGCTCATTTAAAATGGCCAAAAAATACTATTAAAAAATCGACCTAACCAACCCATTTTCTGTGAGTTTGCCAAATCTCCTTTACCACTGTAAGAAATTCGAGCATTCGCTAGTTTCGTTGAAGAAACGGTATTTTGTAGCGTGATATCTTCTTTACGTAAAATCCCACTAATGCGAATATACTCATCGCCATTATTTAATGTCATCCACTTTTCGCCTTTGACAACAAGATTCCCATTAGGTAGCACTTCCGTGATGGTAACGCTAATATTACCTTGCAGACTGTTGCTTTGATCAGCAGAGGCATCACCGGAAAACTCTCGTGTTTGAGAAGCGCTGGTAGGAATAGTAAAGGGTTGAGAATCGCCTATGTGTTTCACCGTATCTCTACCTAATATCGTTGAGTTACCTGCTTCCAGTAATGAAACATCACTTTCTTTATCAATACTGACACCACTGCTTTTGGATGACACTGTTCTTTCATCTAAAGTAATGGTAATAATATTGCCGACTCTGTGGTTACTCGTATTTCCAAATAATGCAATACTCTGGTATTGATTATATAAACTACCATTCATAGGTTTTGGTCTTGGTGTAGACACAGGGATAACCGGAGCATACTCTGGATCATCAGGTCTCACGACATCATAGGAAGTACATGCTGTGATTAAAGTCAATGTCACCAGTAATAGTAAAAAATAAACATGACGAAAGTGACACATAAAAAGCCTATAAATTCTGGGAAATAAATTGCAACATTTGATCAGCGGTAGAAACTACCTTTGAATTCATCTCATAGGCTCTCTGAGTAGTAATCATATTGACCATCTCTTCTACAATATCGACATTGGAATTTTCCAAAGAACCCTGGATAATAGTGCCCAAACCATTTTGGCCTGCAGTCCCTGTTTGCGCATCACCACTGGAAGCGGTGGGTACAAATAAATTGCCTCCTAACGCTTGCAAACCAGCAGGATTGACAAAATCAGCCAATGTTATTTCTCCAATTTGTTGTGGATCAATCTGACCAAGTATATTTGCTGAAACAGAACCATCCTGGCTAATGGTAATATTATTGACATTGACCGGTATCGTAATAGAAGGCTCCAATAAAAAACCATTGGCATTCACAATTTCACCATTCGCATTAAGGTGAAATTGTCCATTACGTGTATAAGCTGTCTCACCTGTCGGCAATTGAATTTGAAAAAAGCCGCGATTATTAATCGCTAGATCCAACCCTTGTTCCGTTACTTGCAAACTTCCTCCGGTAAATTGTTTTTGCGTAGCCACAACTCTAACACCAGTACCCAATTGTAACCCTGAAGGCAGTTGTGTATTTTGTGAAGATTGACCACCTGGCTGGCGTTGTATTTGGTATAACAAGTCTTCGAAATTCACTCTGTCCCGTTTAAATCCTATCGTTGAAGCATTAGACAGATTATTCGAAATAGATGTTAACTGCCGATCTTGTGCAGATAAGCCTGTTTTACTGATATAAAGCGCCGGATTCATAACAACCTCTAGAGGGATTCAATTAACCAAAACTAACCATTTACTTGCAATAATCGCGCCGATGATTCTGAATTTTCTTCTGCTGTTTTCATCATTTTCACCGACATTTCATATTGACGAGCTAAAGTAATAATGCGTGTTAACTCTTCTATAGGGTTAACATTACTGCTTTCTAAAAAACCCGAAACAATAGAAACATTAACATCCGGGGTAATATTTTCTTCCGCGTAAAGTAAACCATCCTTTCCTTTCTTTAGGTTGCTCGCATCTGGATTAACCAATTTAATACGGTCTACCTGTGACAGTGCATCTGGTGATTCACCTTTTATCACAACACTCACGATACCATCCTGACCAATTTCCAGTTTCTGAAATTCTGGAATTGTCATAGGACCGGAATTACCGATAACAGGCAATCCATTGCCTGCACGTAAGACCCCGGCACTATCAATCGACAAATTACCAACACGGGTATAAGCTTCACGCCCATCTGCAGACTGAACAGCGATAAAACCGTTACCTTCAATCGCAACATCCAAATCTCTCCCCGTTTGTATCAACGATCCAGTTGTAAAATTAGTTGCTGGGTTTTCTGTTAAAGCATAAGCACGGGTAGGCTGACCATCGCCATAATAAACGCTCATACTACGTGCTTGTTCAAAATCACTACGAAAACCCGTTGTATTGACATTAGCCAAATTATTTGCGCGTATCGCTTGTCCCAGCATAGTATGTTTTGCTGCAGTCATTGCTGCGTATTCCACTGAAGATGATCACCGCCAACGATTAAACATGATCGCTTTTTCTTCCTAAGCATTCAGAATGTTCT